>JAZDHO010000111.1:0-29420 GCA_043805815.1 Chloroflexota bacterium | reverse complement strand
GACATTTCGGTGGCCATGACCGCGCCGACGACGAACGGAACGTTCAAGGGCAACTGGCGGATGCAGAATGACAAGGGCCTGTCGTTCGGCAACGTGATCTACGTCGAGATCAAGGTTGGCAGCGGCAGCAGCAGCACTGTGACGCCGGGCCCAAGCCCCACGGCAGGCGCGGGGATCGTTACCATTTCCGGCAACGCGGGTGCGCTGGGTGCGACGATAGCTTACTCCGGCACCACCAGCGGCCAGGTAACCTCCAGTGAGTCTGACGGGAGCTACTCCATCAGTGTGTCCTCCGGCTGGTCCGGGACTCTCATCCCCTCAAAGGGCAGCGGAACAAACGCATGGACCTTCAGTCCTGCAAGCCAGAATTTCACCAACGTCGCCCAGAATACGATTTTCAATTTCGTCGGAACCCCGGCCCAGCCGTGATTCCACACATGGATCTGCCCAGGCACTGGGCGAACTTTCGATGCAGCGAGCGGCACTTCGGTGCCGCTCGTATCTTCATCCGCTCGGCCGCGGCCTGGCGTTCGGTGGGGCGCGGGTATACTCAATGATTGCCCGGTTCTCCAGACGTGGAACAACTGCGCCATACGCCCCTGCGCGCAAACGCCAAAGGACTTCTCAACGGCGCAACCCGAGGCTCGTCGCCGACGGCTGATAGCTGATGGCTGACAGCTGACCGCTGATCGCTTCTCACGTACCGAGCATAACCATGCGTACCGACAACCGCAAACCTTTGCTCTGGCCGCTGCTAGCTTGCATTCCCCTGCTGCTGATCCTCACGGCCTGCGGGGCCGGCAGGAACGCGACTCCGACCCTTGGCCTCGACGCCATCTCCACCTCCGCCTATATGACATTCTCGGCGGAGATGGCCACCAAGCTGGCACTCACCCCGCCGACGAACACCCCGTCGCCCTCGCCCTTCCCGACGCTGCCGCCGCTCTCACCGCCCGCGACCATTTCGTTTGCCAGCTCCACGCCCCTGGCCGCTGTCAACACGGACTGCAACCGCGCGGATTGGATGGCCGACGTCACCATTCCAGACAAAACCAGGCTGGACCCGGGTCAGAAATTCGCCAAGACCTGGCTGGTGCAGAACAGCGGCACGTGCACTTGGAACACAGACTACAAGATATCCTTTGTCGACGGGCTCGAGATGAGCGGCACTGACGGCCAAGTCTCTCTCTCCGTCGCGCCTGGAACGCAAGTCGAGATGACGGTCAATCTTAGGGCGCCGACTTCGCCCGGGGACTACTACGGCCGATGGCGGATGGAGACCGACAAGGATCATCCGTTCGGCGACTACCTGACCGTCGTGATCAAGGTAATTCCCCTCGAAGCCACCGCGCCCTAGGCCGCCCCCTCATCGCTCTTGCCCCCCTACAAGGCTGACTTTCAATGATCGCGCTTCTCATGCGGATGCTTCTGGCCTGCGTTCCCGTCGCCTTGATTCTCAGCGCTTGCGGACCAGCAGGGGGCGATACGGCTCCCACGCTGGCCGTGGACGCGATCTTCACCGCCGCCCGCCAGACGTTCTCGGCGCAGGCCGCGACTTTGACCGCGACTCGGCCAACCGGCACTCCTCCCCCGACTCTGATCACCGCGGCCTCTCCAAGTCTGACCCTCGCCGCGGGCGGCCCAGGCCTGTGTGACAATTCGTTGTTCGTGTCGGACGTCACCATCCCGGACGGTGCAGTCATCGCCGCTGGCAGCGCCTTCGCGAAGACCTGGCTGCTCCAGAATACCGGCACCTGCACTTGGACCTCCGGCTACAGCCTGTCGTTTCATGCGGGTGACCTGATGGGCGGCACAGATGCCCTTGTCGCCATCCCTGTTCCCTCAGGCAGCCAGTCGGCCCTCTCCGTCAACCTGACCGCGCCCACATCCCCTGGCGCGTACACCGGCCAGTGGCGGATGAAGAATAAACAGCAGCAGCCGTTTGGCAACATCCTGACGGTTGTCATCAATGTCGGTCCTCCCACCGAGTGCCGCAGATCATCCCGCGTCGACGTCACGATCTCGGGCCACGCGGGCCCGGAAAACGTGACCATCGACTATGGGGACGGGACGGTATCCACAGATCCCAAGGGCGACTATGCCTTCACCGTGCCGGCAGGTTGGTCTGGTACCGTGATTCCCAGCAAGGCCAAGGTCAACCCTTGGACGTTCGACCCCCAGCACAGAACCTACACAAACGTCACCTGCGACCTAAGAAACGAGGACTACAAGGCCACGGCTCCTCCTGGCGTTTGAGGAATTGGACTCGCGCCGCCTTGGGGCGATGGACGGACGCTCTCGGTCCGAGGGGCCCGGTTTTCCGTTCGCACGACTGTCCGCCTCGGAATTGCTAGCTTTCCGTCTGGCCGGCCGGGTATACTCAAAGATTGCCCGCGCATCTCAATATACTATAATGACGGCCGCGCGCTTGCCCAGGGCCCTCTCCACCGCGCACCGCGCGGCCCTTCGCCGAAAGCCGCCCACCACCAGCTGCCAACCACCAACCTCCAACCGTCTGCTCAATGACCTCCAACATCATCCGCGTCGTTGGCGCCCGCGTCCACAACCTCAAGAACATCACCGTTGAGATCCCCCGCGACAAGCTGGTCGTGATCACCGGCCTGTCCGGCTCCGGCAAGTCGTCGCTCGCCTTCGACACCATCTTCGCCGAAGGGCAGCGCCGCCACGTCGAGTCACTTTCCGCCTACGCCCGCCAATTCCTCGGCCAGATGGACAAGCCGGATGTTGACTACATTGAGGGTCTCTCGCCCGCGGTCTCGATCGATCAAAAGGGCACGTCGCACAATCCTCGCTCCACCGTGGGCACCGTCACTGAGATCTACGACTACCTGCGCCTGCTTTTTGCCCGCGCCGGCATTCCTCACTGCCCCGTCTGCGGCCGCGAGGTCGTGCGCCAGTCCGCGCAGGAGATCGTGGACGCCATCGAGGCCCTTCCGGACGGCAGCCGCATACTCGTCCTGGCTCCGGTCGTGCGCGGCCGCAAGGGCACGTACCAGGCCGTATTCGAGGAGATCCGCAAGAGCGGCTTCGTGCGCGCCCGCGTCGACGGCACGGTCCACTCGCTGGATGACGAGATCAGCCTGGACCGCTACAAACAGCACGATATCGACGCCGTGGTGGATCGGCTGGTCATCTCCGCCGAGGGCAGTGCGGACGACGTCAAGGCCGCGCGCTCCCGTCTGACCGATTCCGTGGAGACCGCCCTCAAGTTCGGCGAGGGCTTCCTCACGATCTCCATGGTTGACGGCCGCAAGTCCGAAGCCTCAGTCCGCAAGCGCGACTCTGCGTCCGAGTCCAGGCCCGCCACCGGCGACCTGCACTTCTCGGAAAGCCTTTCCTGCCCGGTTCACGGCATCAGTCTGCCGGAGATCGAGCCGCGCACGTTTTCCTTCAACACCCCGCATGGCGCCTGTCCCGATTGCCAGGGGCTTGGCAACAAGCTGGAGATCGATCCTGACCTGCTCATCCCGGACAGGGAAGTCTCCCTTAACGAGGGCGCCATCGTGGCCATGGAATGGGGCGGCCCCCGGGAGGAGGGCGGCTTCTACTGGCAGTCGCTGGAGGCCGCGGCCAAGTACTTTGGCGTCGACCTCAAGAAGCCGGTCAAAGATCTGACGGCCGAGCAGCTCGACATCGTGCTTCACGGCACCCGCGGCAAGGAGATCCCTATCAAGTACAAGAGCGCCCGCGGCCATGAGTTCACCTTCGCCCGCGAGTTCGAAGGCGTGGTGGGCAACCTCGAACGCCGCTACCGCGAGACCAACTCCGAATACATCCGCGAGCGCATCAATGAGTACATGTCGGACAAGCCCTGTCCGACCTGCAAAGGCAAGCGGCTGCGGCCGGAGGCCATCGCCGTCACCGTCGCCGGCGCCAACATCATCGAGGTCACCTCCTGGCCCATTCTGCGCACCCTGGAATGGATCACCGAACTGGGCGGGAAGAAGTCCGCCCTCACCCGCCGGCAGCTGGCCATCGCCGAGCGTGTCATCAAAGAGACCCGCTCCCGCCTCGGCTTTCTGGTCGATGTCGGGCTGGACTACCTGACGCTCAACCGTTCCGCCGGCTCGCTCTCAGGCGGAGAGGCCCAGCGCATCCGGCTCGCCACCCAGGTCGGCTCGCGGCTCGTCGGTGTCCTGTACGTCCTGGACGAGCCCTCCATCGGGTTGCACGCCCGCGACAATACGCGTCTGCTCAATACCCTCAAGGGACTGCGCGACCTCGGCAACACGGTTCTGGTGGTCGAACATGACGACGAGACCATCCGCGAGGCCGACTGGATCATTGACCTGGGCCCCGGTGCCGGCGAGCACGGAGGCCGCATCGTCGCCGAGGGCACGCTCAAGACCATTCTGTCGGCTCCGCATTCGCTGACCGGGCAGTATCTCTCCGGCAAGAAGCAGATCCCGGTTCCACCGCGGCGGAGCGACGGCGGCGGAAAGATCCTGACGGTCATCGGCGCCCGCGCCAACAACCTCAAGGACCTCACGGTCAAGATCCCGCTCGGAAGGCTGGTGTGCATCACCGGCGTCTCCGGCAGCGGCAAGTCCACGCTGATGACCGAAGTGCTGTTCCATGCCCTTTCAAACAAGCTCATGGGCTCACGCACGCAGGCGGGTGAGCACAAGCGCATCGACGGCATGCAACACCTCGACAAGATCATCAACATCGACCAGTCGCCCATCGGCCGCACCCCGCGCTCCAATCCCGGCACCTACACCGGAATGTTCGATGAGATCCGCAAGATCTTCGCCGAACTTCCGGAGAGCAAGGTGCGGGGCTATAAACCTGGTCGCTTCTCGTTCAATGTCCACGGCGGCCGCTGCGAGGCCTGCCAGGGACAGGGTGAGCTGCGCATCGAGATGCAGTTCCTTCCGGACGTGTACGTGCCGTGCGACGTCTGCCACGGCAAGCGCTTCAACCGTGAGACCCTGCAGGTTCAGTTCAAGAGCCACAGCATCGCGGACGTGCTCGACATGACCGTCGATCATGCCCGTGCAGAGTTCTCAGCTTTCCCCGGCATGCTCAGCAAACTCACACTGCTACAGGAGGTTGGCCTGGGCTACATCCGCATCGGCCAGCCGGCGACCACGCTGAGCGGCGGCGAGGCGCAACGCGTCAAACTGGCCAAGGAGCTTTCGCGGCGCGCCACCGGCCGCACGTTGTACGTCCTCGACGAGCCCTCCGTCGGTCTGCACGCGGCGGATGTCCACAAGCTCATCGAGGTGCTCCAGCGGCTGGTGGATGCCGGCAACTCGGTCCTGATCATCGAGCACAACCTTGACATCATCAAGATCGCCGATTGGCTGATCGACCTCGGCCCGGAGGGCGGCGACCGGGGCGGCGACCTGGTTGCAGAAGGCACGCCCGAGCAGGTCATGAAGACCCCCGGCTCATATACCGGTCAGTTCCTGAAGGCGCACCTCAAGCATCTCCAGTCGCAGTAGCAGGGCGCTTGTCGCTTGCAGCCAGGCGGGATTACTGGGCCCCAGCAACCCAGCACCGCCTGCTGACGACCGACAATTGACTGCCGTCTCACCCGCAAATCCCGCAAGTTCAAGTAGAATCTTCGGGCGGGGCCCACGGCGGCCCGGGACAAAGGCAGGTACATGGACAACAGAGGCTCCACCGGCGAAGTCATCGCTGCCTATCGGCGGCGCAAGCAGCAGGGAAACATCGTTTTCGTGTACGGTGTGGCGGGCATCCTGGTCATGGCGGGGATTGGCTTGCTTGTGTTCTGGCTGACAGGTCCTGGCCAGCCGCTCAGCGCCCTGTTCGCGACCGACACCCCCACCGCCACGCTCACCCACACGCCGACCGTGACGCCCACAGCCTCGCAGACGCCCACCATAACTCCCACAGCGAGCCTGACGGCCACCGCCACGCCCTCTGCGCCGTTCGTCTACACGGTCCAGGAGGGGGATTCACTCGCCGCGATCGTCGAGAAATTCGCCCTCGGCGACGACGGCATCCCCCTCATCCTGCTTCTGAATCCCTACAGTCAGGCGGCTGCCACGGGCATTGACCCCGCCACCCAGATCGTGTACCCGGGGCAGCAGATCTTCATCCCGAATCCCGACCTCGTGCTACCCACCCCCAGTCCGATCCCGCCCAACCTGGCGCGCGGCACTGTCGTCACCTACATCGTCAAGGCTGGCGATTCGCTGGCCGGCATTGCCGGGCTATTCAACAGCACGGTCGAGGACATCGTCGAAACCAATCAACTCGCGGATCCGAATGCGATTGGTGTCGGGCAGCAGCTGAAGATCCGCGTCAACCTGGTTACGCCGACCGCCACGCGCCCGCCGACGAGCACGCCGCGCGCTCCTGTGCCGCCCGGAACGCCCACCGCCGGGTAGGTCGTTCAAGCTTCAGACCGGTCCGCTCCAAAGCACCTGGCTGCCTCGCCCTGCAACGCGCCGTTTGCTGGACAAAAGCAGTGCGCTCATGTACAATTGCTGCCTCTCACAACCGGCGCTTGCTGCTCGATGAACGTGCAGCAGGCCGCATTGATACGCAGCGGGGATCACCGAAGATCTCGCATTTTTCTGGACGGTCGCACGCGACATCATTGGAGGAAAGACCTTGGCGAACATTCAGTCACAGATAAAGCGCAACCGTCAAAACGAGAAGCGGCGCTTGCGCAATCGCGATTCTCGCGGGGCGGCGCGCACCGCCATCAGGGACGCGCTGGCTGCCATGACGGCCGGAAACGAATCTCAGGCGGAGGTTGCCAAAGCCATTACCGCCCTGGACAAGGCTGCACGCAAGGGCGCCATTCATCACCGCAATGCCGCCCGGCGCAAGAGCCGCCTCATCAAGCGGCTGGCCGCCCTGGGCCAGCGCCCCGGCGTGATGCCGGCAGCGACGCTCCCCGAAACGGCTCCGTCCGCAGATAAGAAGGCGGCGGCCAAGTCCGGCAAGCGCTCCGCGTCCGCCGCTGAAACGAAGGCCAAGCCCGAAGCCAAGAAGGCTGCCGCGAAGCCCGCGGCCAAGAAGGCCCCTGCTAAGAAGGCCGCCAAGAAGTAAGTCGATATCGACTCGAGCACCTCGAAGCGGGAGCGATGCATCGCTCCCGCTTCTTGCTGCCCCCCAGCCGGCGCCCACGCGGCGCATGTGTCGCCGCCATCGAAGAGCAGCAGTCTTCTGCTTGCCACCGTCATCCCCGAGCCCGGCGGAGGGGTAAGGGGTGAGGGCCATGCATTTGACAACGGGCATTTCAACATGATCAAGGCATCCCTTCTAATTCACGGCCCAAAAAGAGCGAATGTTATAATCCCGCCGATGTTCGAAGCCGAACGCCAAATCGTCGAAGCACAGATCCGCGAATTCTGCGAGCGGGAAGGCATTCCGTTGGCGGAGCTCAAGTGGTCGCCCATACCATTCTCCGGCGAATGGGGCTTCTCCACCTCATTCTTTGGAACGGCAGCCATCGAGGCCCGCGCGGGCACCTCACAACCCGTGCCCGAGCGCGCCCAGCAGATCGCCGAGCGCGTTAAGCTTGCCTTTGAGAGCAGCGAAGCCATCCACCGCGTCGAGGCCGTCAAAGGCTATCTGAACCTGTATTTCACGGCTTCGGACTACACTCGCCGCGTCGTGGATGAGGTTTTGTCCCGGGGAGTGGAGTTCGGTCGCGGCGCGGCAAAGGGTGAACGCGTCATGGTGGAGTACGCGCAGCCGAACACCCACCATTCCTTCCATATGGGGCACCATCGCAACACGGTTCTGGGGGAGTCGCTGGCCCGTCTGGTCGAATTCGCCGGTTTCGAGACCATCCGCGCCTCCTACCCGGGTGATATCGGCCTGGGAGTGATCACCGTCGTCTGGGCTTACGACAAGTTCTATCGCGGCCAGGAACCGGAGGGCGTTCACGAACGCGGCCAGTGGCTGCTCAAGCTCTACGTTGAGGCCACGGCCATGGTGGAGCCCAAAGAGAACGAGACTGCGGAAGAGAGGGCCCGCAGAGAGGCCTACGATGCAGAGCGCCGAGACCTCTACCGCAAGTGGGATGCAGGCGATCCCTACGTCCGCGAGTTGTGGCTGAGGACGCGTCAGTGGAGTCTGGATGAGCTCAACGACATCCTGCGCCTTCTGGACGTGAAAATGGATGTCTGGTTCTTCGAGTCCGAGGCGGATGCACCCGCCAAGGAGATCGTCGAGGAACTGATCCGGCGAGGCATCGCCGACGACGAGCGCCCGCATGGCGGTGCGGTCATCGTAAAGATCGACGAGAAGCTGGGCCTCAAGAAAGAGAAGTACCGCGCCAACGTCCTGCTGCGCTCCGACGGGACGACGCTCTATCTCACCAAGGACCTGGCGCTCGCCCGGCAGAAGTTCGAGCAATATCATGTCGACCGCTCGATCTACGTGGTGGACAGCCGCCAGGCGCTCCACCTACAGCAGGCGTTCGCCATCCTCCGGCTCTGGGGTTTCCCACAGGCCGAGAAGTGCTATCACCTGGGCTACGGATTCGTCACCTTGCCTGAAGGCGCCATGTCCGCGCGGCGCGGAAAGGTCGAACTTTTCAAGAGCGTCCTCGACGAGGCCATCCGCAGGGTCCTGGCGCTAGAATCGACCAGGACGCCGGACATGTCCGAGCAGCAGAGGGCGCGCGTCGCGCAGCAGATCGGCCTGGGCGCGATGACGTACTCGGTGCTTTCCGTGGACATCGGACGCGACATCGTCTTTGACATCGATTCGGCCCTGTCCTTCGAGGGTCACACTGGTCCCTACATCCAGAATGCGCATGTGCGCGCCAACAGCATCCTCAAGAAGGCCGGCGCACTGCCATCCGCAGCCGCATTCGACTACTCCCTCAATTCACACGAAGTCGAGCTCGTGGAGTTGATCTCGCGTTTCCCGGACTTCGTCGAACGGGCCGCCGCGGAGTATCGGCCGCTTATCATGGCTGGCTATGCTTACGATCTGGCCAATGCCTTCCATTCGTTTTATCACGCCACTCCGGTGCTGCAGGCACAGCCGGAAGGCGTGCGTCTCTCGCGGCTGCGCCTCGTCGCCGCCGCCAAACAAACCATTGCAAATGCCCTCGGACTGCTCGACATTCAGGCGCCCGAGGTCATGTGATAGCACCACAAGACCACCAGCAACGTTGCTTCGGGCGGAACCGCCCGGCCTTCAGTTCGGCGGGACATTCCTTTCGCACGCACACAAGGCAATAAGGAGAAAACGACATGCCGGTCAGGACGATCATCATGGGGGCAGCAGGACGCGATTTTCATAATTTCAACACCTTCTTCCGCGGCAACAGGGACTACGAGGTGGTGGCCTTCACCGCCACGCAGATCCCTGATATCGAAGGCCGCGTGTTCCCACCCGAGCTGGCGGGCGATCTCTACCCGAAGGGCATTCCCATCCGCGCCGAAGAGGAACTTCCCGATCTGATCCGCAAGTACCAGGCGGAGCAAGTGGTCTTTGCTTATTCTGACGTGCCGCACGAGTATGTCATGCACAAGGGGGCCCTGGTCAATTCGTTGGGCGCCGACTTCCGCCTCATGGGCACGCGCAACACCCAGATCAAGTCCACCAGGCCGGTGGTCTCCATCTGCGCGGTGCGCACCGGCGCCGGCAAGAGCCAGACCACGCGCCGCGTATCGCGCATCCTCCGCGATCTCGGATACAGGGTCGCTGCCATACGCCACCCCATGCCCTATGGCAACCTGATCCGCCAGGAAGTGCAGCGCTTCGCCGATTACGACGACCTGGATGAGCATGAGACCACCATCGAGGAGCGCGAGGAGTTCGAGCCCCACATTGACAACGGTGTGCTGGTCTTTGCCGGCGTGGACTACGAGAAGATCGCGCGCGCGGCCGAGAAAGAGGTCGATATCGTCCTGTGGGACGGCGGCAACAACGACCTTCCGTTCTACGTCTCCGACTATCAGATCGTGGTCGCCGATCCCCATCGACCCGGCCACGAGTCAACCTACTATCCGGGTGAGACCAACGTCCGCCTGGCGGACGCCTTCGTGATCAACAAGGTCGATACCGCCGATCCCGACAGCGTCATCGCCGTTCGCGAGAACCTGCATCGTCTGAACCCGAAGGCGATTCAGGTGGAGGCTGCCTCACCGCTCTTCGTCGATGACCCTGCGGCCATTCGCGGCAAGCGCGTCCTGGTCATCGAGGACGGTCCGACCCTCACCCACGGCGAGATGGCCTACGGTGCCGGCTACGTTGCGGCGCGCCGCTTCGGCGCGGCCGAGATCGTTGATCCCCGACCCTTCGCTGTCAGGTCCATCGCCGCCACGTTCAAGAAGTACCCGAAGACCGGGCCCATCCTGCCCGCAATGGGATACGGCGACGCACAGATGCGCGACCTGGAGGCCACCATCGATGCCTCCGGTGTGGACCTGGTCATCGTCGGCACACCCATTGACCTGACGCGCGTCATCAAGATCACCAAGCCCTATCAGCGCGTGCGCTATGAACTGCAGGAGCTCGGTGTGCCAACCCTGCAGGATCTGCTGACAGCGAAATTCGGGAAGAAGAAATAGACTCGGGCTCCATCGTGGAAATGAAAGCGCGGCCTGGAGGCCGCGCTTTCGCGTCCATGGCCCCGCGTGCCCTATCCTGACGCGGGCCTCCCGGAAGCAAATGCGTGAGGGCAGGGCGTGAAGACCGGTTTCGCTGCTGAGTTGAAACGTGCGATGGCGGTCCGTGCTCTCAGCGCGCCAGCAGCTGCGCCACGTTTCCGCCAAGGACGCGCAGTCCATTCGATGCCAGGAAGATCGCCATCGAAACGCCCATCGTGGCCGGAATGGTCAGGATCCATGCCGTCGCCATCTCCGCCGCCACATGCCAGCGCACCTTGTTCACGCGTTCGGACGCGCCTGAGCCCATCAGCGCGGTGCTGATGATGTGCGACGTGCTCACAGGCATTCCGAAGGCTGAGGCGGTGAACACCACGCCCGTCGATGCGGCCTGCGATGCCAGCGCGTTCAGCGGCCTGATGCGGAACACCTTGCTCCCCAGGTTGCGGATCTGGCGCCAATCTCCGCGCGAGGCGCCCAGCGCCATCGCCGCCGCGCACGCGGCCAGCGCCCACACTGGAATCTCGAATGAGGCCGCCCGCCCTGCCAGCACCAACCCCAGGGCAATGATGCCCGCGGACTTCTGCGTATCGTTTGCGCTGTTCGACATGGCCAGCAGGACCGCCGTAACCACCTGCAGGCGCCGGAACAGAATATTGACCCGCGGCGTTGCCCCACTGAAGATCAACAGCAGAAGTCCCATCAGGATGAAACCGACCGCAAATCCGACAAAGGGCGCGGCCAGCAGCGGCAGCACGGCGCGCAGCAGGCCCGAGCCGATCACGGCCTGCGAACCATCGATGATCCACGCTGCCCCCACCACCCCTCCGATCAGAGCATGGGTCGAGGACGACGGGATTCCCCACCACAAGCACAGGAGGCTCCAGATCGTCGCGGCCGACACTGCGATCACCAGCGTGTTCAGCGTGATGGCTGAGACATCGACGAGTCCCGTCGTCACCGCCCGCGCCACCGCGGATCCCACCAGGAACGGCGCAACAAGCTCGGCCGCCGCAACCAGGTACAGCGCCACGCGCGGGCGCATGGCCCGCGAAGCCAGCACGCCGGCAAGGATGCTCGATGAATCGCGGTATCCGTTGAAGAACGCGTAGAAGACGGCCAGGCTGACGAGCAGCGAAAGCAACTCTCCTCCAAAGGGGGCTGGATTTTACCATGCTGGACTCGAGCGGCACCGTTCGCGCCGCGTGGCTGCCGTCTGAGCTCGCCGCTGGCGCTCAGCATCCGATTACGAAGTGACAGCAGGACAGCACTAGCCTTGCGGTCCGTGGCCGCTCATCTGCGCCGACTATAATTCCCGCAGTCCCAGGGGAAGCAATGAGACCTCGAAGCACGATGGGAAAACAGCATGCTGGTTGATGAAGTTGAGATCGTTGTCCGTTCCGGATCCGGTGGCAACGGGATGATCAATTTCCATCGCGAGAAGTACGTGCCGCGCGGCGGACCGGACGGTGGCGACGGAGGGCGGGGCGGCGATGTCGTAGTGCAGGTCCGGCCGGGCCTGAGCACGCTGTTCCCGCTCCGGCGCGCGCGGCTCTATGCTGCCGCGGACGGCCGCGGCGGCGGTCCGAACAACATGTCCGGCAAGGCCGCCGCGCACCTGGTCATCGATGTGCCGCCCGGCACGGTCGTTTTCGATGCCGGCCGCGGGACTCAGCTCGGCGATCTGACGGCGCCCGGCGACGGTCTTACCGTCTGCCGAGGCGGCCGCGGCGGGCGTGGGAACCAGCACTTCGCCACCTCGCGTAATCAGGCCCCGCGCACCGCGGAGAAGGGCGAACCCGGCGAGGAGAAGCGCCTCAAGCTCGAACTCAAGCTCATCGCCGACATCGGTGTAATCGGTATTCCGAATGCGGGCAAGTCAACTCTCCTGGCGGCCCTCACCAACGCCCGGCCCAAGATCGCAGCCTATCCATTCACCACGCTTGAGCCCAACCTCGGTGTGGCACGCGTGGACGATGACACTGCCGTGGTGCTCGCCGACATCCCCGGGCTGATCGAGGGTGCCTCGCGCGGCGCCGGCCTCGGCCACGATTTCCTGCGCCACATCCAGCGCACGCGCGTCCTGATCCACTTGCTCGACGGTCAATCCAGCGACCCAGTGGCGGATCACAGCCAGATCAATGCCGAGCTCGCCCTCTTCGACCCCGACCTGGCAAGGAAACCTCAAGTCGTCGCGCTGAACAAGATCGACGATCCGGAGGTGAAGTCGCGCCTGCCGCAGATCGTGTCGGCCCTGCGCGAGAAGGGCATTGAGTTCCTGGCGGTCTCGGCGCTCGCCCGCACGGATCTTAGTGCGCTTCTCATCAAGGCCGTCCACGAATTGGCCAATGCTCCGGTGCCCGCTCCGGCGGAAGCCTCGATTCCGGTGTATCGGCCGGCCGAAGACCCGCGTGACTTCAAGATCAACCAAGAGGCGGAGCACCTCTGGCGCCTTTCCGGCGCCTCGATCGAGCGCGCCGCGGCCATGACCTACTGGGAACACGAGGGCTCCGTGAGGCGCTTCCAGAAACTGATGCAAGCGCTGGGCGTCGACGACGCCCTGCGCCTCTCCGGTATCCAGGAGGGCGACACCGTCGCTATCGCCGATTACGAACTCGATTGGCAGGACTGATTTCCCCCCTCAGCCACCACAACGCACTGGCCTCGGAGCATCCGTTCGCTCCGAGGCCAGGTCATCTCACCCTCGCCTTACTCGCTCAACGGGCAACCGTCAACTGCCAACCCCAATCTACCACCTACCGCTTCTTCCCCTTCTCCCTGCCCACGGCATCCATCACTGCCACGGCAGCGATCTGGACGATGTTGCTCACCTCGTCGCCGGTCTGCAGCACGTGCATCGGCGCCCCCATTCCCAGCAGGATCGGCCCGATGGCCTTGGCCTTGCCGAGCCGCGCCAGCAGCTTGTAGGCCACGTTGGCCGACTCCAACGACGGGAAGACCAGCACGTTCGCATCCTTGACGGCGCTGAACGGATAGCGCGACTCAACGATCTCCGGAACAACGGCCGTGTCCGCCTGCATTTCGCCATCCACGGCGAGGTCCGGGCGGCGCTCCTTGAGCAGCCGTACGGCCTTGCGCACCTTGTCCGAAAGCGGATGAGGCGTCGAGCCAAAGTTGGAGAACGACAGGTATGCAACCCGCGGCTCGATCTCGAGCTGAGTGGCGAAATCCGCCGCCAGCGCGCCGATCTCCGCCAGGTCCTCCGCGGTTGGGTCAATGTTGACGGTGGCATCCGTGAACAGGTAAACGCGATCCTCGATGATCATCAGGTACACGCCGGCCGCCCGCGCCACCCCCTGCCGCGTGTGATGGATCTCCAGCGCCGGGCGGATCACGTCGGGATAGTCGTAGGTCAATCCCGAGACAAAAGCATCCGCGGCCTTCATCTTCACCATCAGCGGTCCGAAGACGTTTGGCTCGCGCACCTTCTTCAGCGCATCGGCATGGGTTGTGCCCTTCCGATTCCTCAAGCCGTAGAACTCGTCGGCATACTTCTGAATATCCTTGAAATCGTTCGGATCCACCACCTCGGGCTTGAAGTCCAGCGACAGCGCCTGGAGCTGCTCCTCGATCACCTTGCGGCGTCCGATCAACACCGGCACACCGATCTTCTCGTCCTGGATCTGATAGGCCGCGCGGATCACCTTGGGCTCCTCGCCCTCCGCAAAGGCGATGCGTTTCGCGCCGCCCGTGGCGCGTGCCTTGTTCATGATGAAGTAGCGCACCTGCGCGCCCAGCCCCTGCCGGTACGAGAGCTGCTGGCGATATTCGTCCATGTCCATGACCTTGCGCGCCACGCCGGTCTTGATCGCCATTTCGGCCACTGCCGGCGCCTCCCACAACAGAACGCGCGGATCGAGCGGCTTGGGAATGATGTACTCGCGCCCATACTTGATGCTGTCCATGCCGTAGGCGCGCAGCACAGAATCCGGCACATCTTCCTTGGTCAGCCCCGCCAGCGCCTGGGATGCGGCGAATTTCATCTCCTCGTTGATCGCCCGGGCGCGCACATCCAGGGCTCCCCGGAAGATGAACGGGAATCCCAGCACGTTGTTGATCTGGTTGGGATAGTCTGAGCGGCCGGTGGCGATGACCACGTCCTTGCGCGCTTCCTTCGCCAGCTCGGGCATGATCTCCGGGTCGGGGTTCGCCATCGCAAAGACGATGGGGTCCTTCGCCATGGACTTGACCATTTCCGGCGTGAGCACATTCGCCACCGAGAGTCCGTAGAAGACGTCTGCGCCTCGGACCGCGTCTGCCAGGGTGCGGGCGTCGGTCTCGATCAGGAAGCGCTCTTTGTACTTGTTCATCCCTTCGGTGCGGCCCTTGTACACGACCCCCTTGGAGTCGACCAGCATGATATTCTCGCGCTTCACCCCCCAGCGGATCGCCAGCTCCGCGCACGAGATCGCCGAGGCTCCCGCGCCCGAGATTGTCAGCCGCACGTCGCTGTGCTTCTTCCCGACGATGGCCAGGGCGTTGGCCAGCCCGGCCGACGAGATGATTGCCGTGCCGTGCTGGTCGTCATGAAACACCGGAATGTCCAGCATCTTCTTCAGCTCTTCCTCGATGTAGAAGCATTCCGGCGCCTTGATGTCCTCGAGGTTGATGCCGCCAAACGTCGGCGAGATGGCCGCTGCCACGCGGATGATCTCATCCGGGTCATGCGAGTTGACCTCAATGTCAAAGACGTCCACGTCTGCGAATTTCTTGAAGAGCACACCCTTGCCTTCCATCACCGGCTTGGCTGCCAGCGCGCCTCGATCACCCAGCCCCAGGATCGCCGTCCCGTTGGTGATCACCGCCACCAGGTTCCCCTTTGATGTGTACTCGTAGGCGAGCTCCGGCTCCTTTTCGATGTCCAGCACCGGCTCGGCAACGCCGGGGGTGTAGGCCAGGCTCAGGTCGCGCTGGGTATCCATCGGCTTGGTCGGAATGACCTCGATCTTGCCGGGCTTCCCCTTCAGGTGATGGTATTCCAGCGCCTCTTCGCGTGTGACTTTTGCCATGCGGTCCTCCAGAAAGTGGGTCAGGAAGCGGCCGGCAGCCGCCCCGTAGGGTTCGTCCTTCGATCGCCGCTCGGGATTATCGCACCGAGCCCCTGCCCGTGCCAGTTCCTTTTGTCACGCTTCCGGCCTGCGCCTATCTTATGTTACCCCGCGGCAGCCCATTGGTTTTGACTGTAGTCGCCTTCCGGTCCCGGCGACGGTCTGCTCTGTGTCCCCTGCTTGGGGCCGACCAAAGGGCCCATTCTTAAGAATTCGTGTATAATACGCGCGAATCCTCAGGGATTCACAATGCAATTCGCCGCCTTGCAGCGGCCTGGCTCGCCCACAGAATTCTGGACCTGCACGAGATCCTGGCTTCAGGAGCTTCAAAGAGTCGCCGTTGTTCCAACGGATTAATGTGAGAAAACTGATTCTCGGATTCAACCGCCGACTGGCGTGATCTTCGCGCATCACGCACCGCGTACCGAGTCTCTTCGTACCTCATAAGAGACCTGGGGCCATTTTCGCCAACCCAAATTCTGCACGCAGCTGAGGCCGCCACGGCAGGCTTTCGGTTGCGCGTGCTTTAATGGCAACAATCACCGCCATCGAGACCCAGAAACGCCGCCCGGATCGAGTCAACATCGAACTCGACGGAGAATTCGCGTTCGGCCTGGCTGGCATCCTCGCCGCCGGGCTCAAAGTCGGGCAGCACCTGGAACCGGAACGCATCGCGGCGCTGCAGGCCCGGGACGCCGACGAGAGCGCCTATCAGCAGGCGCTGCGCCTGCTGAGCCTGCGCGAACGCTCGGAATCCGAGCTGCGCACTTATCTCCGCAAGCGCAAGACGCCTGAGGACGTGACGGAGCGGACGCTCGTCCGCCTGCGCGAGCACAGGCACGCCGACGACGCGCACTTCGCCCGCTCCTGGGTGGAGAACCGCAGCACCTTCCGCCCGCGCGGTCGCCGCGCGCTGGCGTGGGAACTCCGCCGGAAGGGCGTCGCGGCGGATGTCGCCGAGACGGTCCTTTCGGACATCGATGAATCCACTCTTGCCCATCAGGCAGGGCTGAAGAAGGCGGGGCAATTGAGCTCTGCAGATTGGCAGGACTTCCGCACGAAAGTCTCCGCGTATCTCGCCCGGCGCGGCTTCGCGACTCCGATCATCACCTCCACCGTCTCCCGTCTTTGGGCCGAGACGCATGCCGGGCAACCCTCACTCCAGGAAGAGGACATCTCATGAATCTCATTAATATTGCGATCGACGCGCTCGTCTTGATCGTTGGCTTCGTTGCAGGCTACCTGTTCCATCGCTTCCAGAGCGAGCGCCTCCTGAAGAGTCAGCAGGATAAGGCCGACAATATCCTGCGCGTCGCGACCGAGCAGGCCAGATTGATCGACGCCCAGGCCCGCGAGAGCGCCACCAAGATTGTGCAGGCCTCCGAGACCGAGATCAAGGAACGCCGCATTGAACTCAGCAAGGAGGCGGATAGGCTGGACAAGCGCCGCACCGAGTTGGACGGCCGCGCCGAAAAGCTGGAGCAGCGTGACCAGAACCTGAACAAGCGCCAGAGCGCCGTTGACAAGCGCGCCAACGACATCGACAAGCTCTACGAAGACCAGATGAAGCGTCTCGAGCAGATCGGCCAGCTCACGCCGGATGAGGCCAGGAAGGAGCTCCTGGCCGCGGTCGAAAAGGAATCCCGCGCCGACATGGCGCGCATCTACCGGCAGATCGAGGCTGAGGCCCGCGAAGAAGGCGAAAAGCGGGCCCGCAAACTCATCGCCGACGCCATCCAGCGCGTGGCCTCCGAGCACGTCGCCGAGGTCACCTCCTCGGTTGTGCCGCTGCCCAACGAGGAGATGAAGGGCCGCATCGTCGGCCGCAACGGGCGCAACATCAAAGCCTTCGAGCAGGCTGCCGGCGTGGATGTCATCGTCGATGATACGCCCGAGGCAGTGACCATTTCATGCTTCGATTCGGTCCGCCGCGAGATCGCCCGCCGCGCACTCACGCGACTGACGGTCGATGGTCGCATCCATCCTGCCCACATCGAGAAGATCCTGGAGGAAGAGGCCAAGGCCGTCGATAGGGTCATCGCCGAGGCGGGCGAACAGGCGGCCTTCGAGGCCGGCATCACCGGCCTGCATCTTGAGGTCTTGCGCATGATGGGCCGGCTCAAGTTCCGCACCTCGTATGGACAGAATCAACTTGCCCATGCGGTCGAGGTCTCCAAACTGGCCGGTATTCTCGCGGCCGAGCTGGGAGCCAACGTCGAGATCTCCAAGCAGGGTGGTTTCCTGCACGACATCGGCAAGGCCATGGACCATAATCAGGACGGCACGCACGCCAAACTGGGTGCCGAGTACTGCAAGCGCTACGGCGTCAACCCGCTCGTGGTGAACGCCATCGAGTCTCACCACCACGAGGTGGACCAGCTCAGCATCGAGGCCGTGATCGCAGAGTCCGCCGATGCCATCTCGGGTGCCCGCCCCGGCGCACGGCGGGAGGACCTGGAAGCCTACATCAAGCGCATCCGCACGCTCGAGGAACTGTCCCAGTCCTTCGAGGGCGTTGGTCAGGCCTTCGCCATCCAAGCCGGCCGCGAAGTGCGCGTCATCGTCAAGCCCGAGAACATCGACGACCTGGCCTCCGCCCGCCTGGCGCGCGACATCGCCAAGAAGATCGAAGAAAGCATGCAGTACCCCGGCCAGATCAAGGTCACCGTCATCCGCGAGACCCGCGCCACCGAATTCGCGAAGTAGTACATTTTCCTTCCCCGAATCGGCCCTGGATTGAACAGATCTGCGACACAGCTGCTGGGCCTATTCGGGGGAGGTGGCCGCGCAGCGGCCGGAGGGGGCTATCTCGGCTCCCCGGGCCAGATCAAGGTCACCGTCATCCGCGAGACCCGCGCCACCGAATTCGCCAAGTAGTCGCTTTTCCTTCCCCGAATCGGACCTGGATTGAACAGGTTCGCGGAACAGGTGCTGGGCCTATTCGGGGGAGGGGTCCGCCGTGGGTCCTGGAAGGAAAGGGCGGAGGGAACCGGCTCAGGCGAAGGGCGCATCCGGGCTGAGCGACCAACCGCCTGCCGCAGCAGCCGGCCGCAACGCCCACCGCCAACAGTCAACTGCCAACCGTCAACCGCCTCCCACCAACCGCCTCCCACCCCTTGACAAACTAGAACATCTATTCTATACTCCTAGCACATTAGTTCTAAGGAGGCACACATGAACAGCGTCCGTTCGATGCACGGCATTGGAGATGGTCTGGCGGCCCTGTGGCGCGGCCTCGTCGGCGGCCGCGGCCTCAGCCGCGGCGCCGCCTGGGGCCTGATGATCGTCGGCGCCCTGCTCGCCTTCGAGATCTTCAACTTCAGCACCACCGAGTTCGCCCTGCACGATGTCCTCGGCGATCTAGCCTTCGCCGGCCTGCGCTGGTCCACTGTGCTGGCGATCGCCTTTTGCGCCATGGACTTCGCCGGCATCGCCCGCATGTTCACGCCCGAGAGCGGCCGCGACGAACCCGCCGAGGTCTGGTACCTCTTCGGCGCCTGGCTGCTGGCAGCCAGCTTCAACGCCACGCTCACCTGGTGGGGCGTCTCGGTGGCCATCGCCAAACAGGCCAGCTCCGTGGGCACCAGCGTCGTCGCGAATGACACCCTGACCCAGGTCGTGCCCGTCTTCGTCGCCGCCATGGTCTGGCTGATCCGCGTGCTCATCATCGGGACCTTCTCCGTCGCCGGAGATCGGCTCTTCTCAACCGCAACGTCATCCGCGGCCGGCCAGCGTTCCTTCGGTCCCTCCGGCGCGCGCCCCCAGGTCTCCTCAGCAGCACCCCGCGCTGCTTCTGCGGCCTCGCGTCCCGTCGCCGCATCCTTTCGATCGGCCCCGAAACCCTCTTCCGCCGCACCATATGACCGCCTCGAGCCGACCTACCAGAACCTGAGCCTTGATGCCGCCTCGCCTGAAACCGGCCGTGAGCACCGCATCCAATAACCTGGCTCGTGAGACCATTGCAGGGACGGTCGCTGGCATCAGCGACCGTCCCTGCTCTTGGCCCATTCGCATTCGTTTCGATTCGTTCCTCAAAAACGAACCACCCATAAGCTACCGACTGTGACCGAGCGCTACCTTGACTCTCCGGAATTTGAGCCGCCCGAGGCGGCTCAAGGCGCGGGTTGCTGCACGGGCTATGCGCTGCCGCCGCTGGTCATCCTCGTCATTGCCGCTGCGGTTCTTGCGGTCGCCTTCCGCAACCCGAATTCCTTCCCCATTCCGGCAACCGGAGGCAGCGCAGCGCGCGCGAGTTCCCTCCCCTCGCAGATCTCGGGCGTCTTCACACCTGAGGTGCAGTACTGGGGCAGCGCCATCGCCGGCTGGGCAGCCGATGCGGGCCTGGATCCGAACCTCGCCGCGGTCGTCATGCAGATCGAGTCCTGCGGTGACCCGCGCGCCCTCTCGCGCGCCGGCGCCATCGGCCTCTTCCAGGTCATGCCGTATCACTTCGAGGCCGCGGAACAACCATACTCTACGGGCACGAACGCCGCGCGCGGCCTCGCCTACCTGAGCCGCGCACTCTCGGCGGCCGAAGGCGATGCCCGGGTGGCTTTCGCCGGATACAACGGTGGGATAGGTGTCATCGGCCGGCCGGAATCGACCTGGCCTGCGGAGACGGTTCGTTACGCGTACTGGGGCAGCGGCGTCTACGCCGATGCCCGCAGCGGTTCTGCCGACTCCGCGCGCCTTTCGGAATGGCTGGCTGCTGGCGGCACCAGCTTGTGCCGCGCCGCGCGGCAGCGCCTGAACCTGTCGGAGTAACTACCCTCTTTCGTCCGGCTTGGAGTCCTCGGGAGTGGGCACCCTCGACCGCATGAGCGGCAGCCAGATGGCGAACGTCGTCCCCTGCCCCACCTCGGATTCCACCTTGATGGTCCCCTCGTGGTTCTCCACGATCCACTGCGCGATCGACAGTCCCAGCCCGAACCCGCTGGTGCGGGCGCGCGTGCGCGATTTCTCCGCCCGATAGAATCGCTCGAAAATGTAAGGCAGATCCTCTTGCGGGATCCCCGGCCCCGTATCGCCGACGATGATGCGCGCCTGCTCGCCGATCCTCGAAAGGCCGATCACCACCTCCCCGCCCTGGGGCGTGTACTGGATCGCATTCGCGGCCACGTTCAGCAGCACCTGCTTCAACCGGTCGCGGTCGCCCAGCATCTGCATCTGATCGATGTTCGCCAGCTTGAGCCGCACCTTGTCCCCGGCCAGCACCTGCATCTCCTGGAACACCTCCAGCAGCAGGGTATCCAGGTCCAGCGGCCTGAGGTCCAGGCTCAGCTTTCCAGACTCGGCCTGGGCCAGCAGCAGCAGTCCGCCCACCAGGCGCGTCAGCCTGCCGGCCTCCAAATTGATGCTCGTCAGTGATTCCTCGTCCAGTCGGCCCATGCGCCGCATCAGGTCCGCGCTGCCTTTGATCACCGTCAGCGGTGTGCGCAGCTCGTGGCTCACGTCCGCCAGCAGCCGTCGCTGCGACATGAACAGCGCCTCAAGCCGCTCGAGCGTCTGATTGAACGACTCAATCAGACTCCCGATCTCATCCTCCATCGGCCCCGTGTACGGAATGCGCCGCGAAAGATCGTCGGCGCGGTTGATCGCCTGCGCGGTCTCGGTCACGGTGCTCAGCGGTGCCAGCGAGCGCCCCAGCACCAGCCACGAGCCCAACGCGGCCAGCCCCGCCGACATGATCGCGGACGCCAGCAGAATGTTGATCAGGCTCGCCCGCGCCGCGTCCACCACCGTCAGGCTGGCGGCCACTTGCATCACTGCGATCTTGTGATCGCCAAGCTGCAACGGCGCGCTCAGCACCCGCAGGTGAATGCCGTTGGTGCTGTGTTCGCGATAGACGGGATCTCTGGTCTGGATGCCGATCGGGTCGAGCGGCACGCGCATCGCCGCGATGCCGGGCGAGCTGGATTTCAGCTTTCCATCCCGACCCCACACCTGCACGTACGTGTTGGCGGTCATGTCCAGCGATGGCAAGCTGATGGCGCTTACTTCGCCGGACCGATCGATCACCGTCACATCGATGATGTCGTGCGCGGTCGCCGCCAGCATGTTATCGACCTGATTCAGAAGGATGACACTGATCAGGATGTAGACGGCCGTGCCGAAGATCAGCAGGATTCCCCCAACCAGCGTGGAATACAGCAGCGTAAGGCGAAGGCGAAGGGACACGCCGTTGGACGCGGTCCGGGACCGGAACCTGGGCTAGGGGTTTTCCCGCAGGACGTAGCCCACGCCGCGGACCGTATGGATCAGCCGCGTTTCTCCCTCTGCCTCAAGCTTCTGCCGCAGGTAGCGGATGTACACTTCGAGCACGTTGCTCTCGCCCCCAAAATCGTAGCCCCACACGCGGTCGAAGATGATCTCCCGCGTCAACACCTGCTTCGGATGCCGCATGAACAGCTCCAGCAGCTCGTATTCCTTGGCCGTAAGGGACACCAGTCGGCTCCCGCGGGCGGCCTGCCGCGAGCCGGTATCCAGTGTCAGGTCGTTGAACTTGAGCACCGGCACGCGTTCGGGCTGCGTACGCCTCAGAAGCGCGCGCACCCGCGCCAGAAGTTCGTCCAGGTTGAACGGCTTGACCATGTAATCGTCGGCGCCCGCGTCCAGTCCCTGGATGCGGTCTTGCACCGTGTCCTTGGCGGTCAGCATCAGGATCGGGATCGAGCCCCCCTGCCGCAGGCGGTGACACACTTCCAGGCCGTCCATGCCCGGCAGCATCCAGTCCAGGATGACCACGTCCGGCGTATGGTCGCGCGCCAGGATCAGCCCGCTACGCCCATCGGCCGCAGTATCCACCGTGTAGCCCTCGTAGGCCAGTCCTCGTTGCAGCAGTTTCAGGATCGCTTGATCATCTTCGATGATCAGTATGCGTTCATTCATTGCACCCACTCCGAAAATCGATAATACCACATTTGGTAGAATGCCTTTATGCCGTGGAGCAAGCGCTTGTTCGACGTGCTCGCCGCATCGCTCGGCCTCCTCGTTCTTTCGCCGGTGCTGCTTCTCCTCGCATTGCTTGTGCGGCTGAAGATCGGGCCTCCGGTGCTGTTTTGGCAGCAGCGACCCGGATACAAGGGCCGCCCTTTCGAAATCGTCAAGTTCCGCACCATGGCCGAGACGCGCGACGCGGCCGGCAAGCCCCTTTCCGACTCGATACGCCTCACACCGCTGGGGCGCTGGATGCGCGCCCTCAGCCTCGACGAGCTGCCGGAGCTTCATAACATCCTGCGCGGCGAGATGAGCGTGGTCGGGCCCCGCCCCCTGATGATGGAGTACTTGCCGCTCTATTCTCCCGAACAGATGCGTCGCCACGACGTCCATCCCGGCCTCACCGGCTGGGCGCAGATCCACGGCCGCAATGCCGTCGACTGGCCGGAACGCTTCAAACTGGACAGCTGGTACGTGGACCACTGGTCGTTCTGGCTCGACCTCAAGATCTTCCTCATTACACTGCGCAAGGTCCTGACGCGCGAGGGCATCAACCAGCCTGGGCGCGCCACAACGGACCACTTCCGGGGCAACAGGGATTGACTTGTACGTACGCAAGCGTATAATGCTGCCCACGAGACAGCGCGAAGTCCAGTAGCTGACGCCGTGCCGTTCAGTGAGCCGCCGGCAGGTGCGAGGCGGTCGGCAGACCAGCGAATCCCCTTCGCCATGTCGCCCTTGCAGGGATTGGCGCCGGGGGTGCTGCACGGCCCCCGATGCCATCGTAAGAGGGCCGGCAACGCCCGTTACAGCGCAAACCAAGGTGCATCCGCGAGGCGCCGCGAGGCCGGCGGTCGCGGAGGCACAAAAGCAGGTGGCACCACGAGACGCCCCCTCGTCCTGCAAACGGACCGGGGCGTCTTATGTTACGGCCGAAGCCTGCCGCCGGCCGCATGCGGAGGTGCAGCGATGCTTGACATCAATCTCATCCGTGAACACCCGGACCAGGTGAGGAAGTCCCTGCGGGATCGCCAGATGGATCCCGCCGTCGTCGATTCGATCCTGACGCTTGACGAGCAGCGCCGGGTGCTGCTGACGCGCGTCGAGAAGCTCAAGGCGGAGCGCAATACCGCCTCAAAAGAGATCGGGCAGCTCAAGGACGGCCCCACCAGACAAGCAAAGATCGAGGCCATGCGCAGCGTCGGCGATGAGATCACAACGCTTGATCAGGACGTGGCCGGGCTTGACGGTAAGCTCGCCGCCGCGACTGCGACCGTGCCCAATATCGCCGATGCGCGCACGCCCATCGGCGCGGGCGATGATGATGACGTGCTGCTCAACACGGTCGGTGAGCCGAAGGAATTCGACTTCACGCCCAAGCCGCACTGGGATCTGGGGCCGGCGCTCGGCATCATCGACTTCGAGCGCGGGACGAAGATCACCGGCTCGCGCTTCTATGTCCTGAATGGCGCCGGCGCGCAACTCCAGCGCGCCCTCATCGCTTTCATGCTCGATCTGCACGCCCGCCAGGGCTATGCGGAACGCTATCTGCCCTTCATGGTCAAGACGGAGACGGTGTTCGGCGCCGGCCAGCTGCCGAAATTCGCAGATAACCTCTACAAGGACCACGAGGAGGATCTCTACCTCGTCCCCACCGCCGAGGTGCCGCTGACCGGCCTGCACATGGATGAGATCCTCGACGAGGCCAGCCTGCCGCGCCGCTACATGGCTTACACTCCGTGCTTCCGCCGCGAGAAGATGAGCGCCGGCCGCGATGTGCGCGGCATCAAACGCGGGCACCAGTTTGACAAGGTCGAGATGTATATCTTCTGCAGGCCCGAGGACTCCGATGGTTGGCTCGAGCAGATGCGCGCGCACGCCGAGGAGACCTGCGCCGCCCTGGGCCTGACCTACCGCCTCAAGCAGTTGTGCACCGGCAGCATCGGCTTCCAGTCCGCCATCACGTACGATATCGAGGTCTGGGCGCCGGGCTGCGCCGAGTGGCTCGAAGTCTCGTCCATCTCGAATGTGCGCGACTTTCAGGCTCGTCGTGCGAATGTCAAGTATCGGACCGCCGAAAAGGGCAAGGCGCGCTTCCTCCACACCCTCAACGGATCAGGTCTCGGGCTGCCGCGCACCCTCATTGCCGTCATGGAGAACTTCCAGCAGGCAGACGGGTCGATCGTTGTGCCGCAGGTGCTCGGTCCGTGGATGGGCGGCCTGGAGGTCATCCGCCCGTCGGCGTGAGCACCATGACGCATCCATCCGCCCTGCGCCCCTGAGGATCGATCGACATGCCGCCGGATCCCGAGTTCTGGAGTCTCGTCCTCCTGCAAGGCGTTACCCTCGCGGTTCTGCTCATAGGCTGGGCCGGGTTGCTCGTCCCGGTCTTTCCCGGCCTGGTGGTCATGTGGCTTGCTACGCTGGTGTACGCGCTCCTCCAGCACGCGGCCGGCCGCATGGGCTGGATCGACTGGACCCTTTTCGCGTTGATCTCGCTCCTCATGGTAGCGGGCAGCATCGTTGACAACATCATCATCGCCGGCAAGATGCGCGGGCGGGCAGTCCCGTGGCGGTCGATCCTGCTCGCCTACCTCGCCGGGCTGTTGGCCAGTGCGTTCCTCACCCCCATCGTCGGTATTGCGGCCTCGCTCCTCGCCCTGTATGCGGCTGAGACCGCGCGCCTGCGTGATCGCAAGCTGGGGTTTCAGTCGGCGCGTGCCTACATGACGGCCTGGGGTTGGGCCTTCGCGGCCGTCTTCAGCATCGGCGCCCTCATGATCCTGCTCTGGCTGCTCTGGGCGTTTCTCTGAACTGTACAACGCGGTAGGATCGCCACCTGGCGCATACGCGGCCGCCGGCTTCCCTTCCGCGCGACCTTGCTCCCCGTTCCGCTGACCTAGATCTTCGCGGCCTGCACGGCCTCGAGCACCGTCTGCTTGAACTTGCGCGCCGGCGGCTCCTCGCCCAGGCCGAGGAACGCGGCTCCCCTTTCGGAGACATCCGTGAACGAGCCGCTCACCTCGATGCCCGTGTCAGGGATCATATTCGCGAACTGGGTGGCCGTGTAGTCCTGGATGACCACATCCTCCAGTCGCGCCGACATTACCCTTACCCCGGACCGGTCTCCGCGGATGCCCCAGACCAGCCAACGCGGAGTGATGACCGCCGCGACCAGCACAGTTCTGTCGCCCCCACCCGGGAGTCCCTTCTTGATCTTCTCGGACGTCGTCTCCACGCACATCAAGCTGTCAGCAAGGATGTCGCCCAGCTCATACTGGGCGATGTGCGCGCTGATCGCCTCCCGCACGTCAGCCTGCAGGCCGTCGAACACGCACGCGCGGGTAATTCTCTTCCAATCCCGCATCTTGCCGTCAACCCAGATTGACCGGCGCCCGCAGCATGGCCGCGATCAATTTGACCGCGTTCTCCACGTCGCGCATGTCCACCATCTCCGAGGCCGTGTGGACGTAGCGGCAAGGGATGGAGACGCAGCCCACCGGCACGCCGCCTCGAACCACCTGCATGGCCCGCGCGTCCGTGGTGCCGCCCACCAGAACTTCGCGCTGATACGGGATGCGGTTCTTCTCGGCCGTGCGCGTCATCCACTTGACGATGCGCGGGTCGGAGAGCATGCCGGCATCGCGGATCTTGATCGCCGGTCCCTTGCCCAGTGCGAGATCGAGATTGCGCATGCCGGGCGTGTCGCCCCAGCCCGTCACGTCGATCGAGAATCCCAGGTCCGGGTCGATCCCATAAGCCGAGGTCTGCGCGCCGCGCGTGCCGACCTCTTCCTGCGTCGTGAAAACGAAATACACGTCGTTGGGCGTCCGGCCAAGCTTGCGCAGCGCCTCGATCGCGATGGCGCATCCGATCCGGTCGTCCATGGACTTCGCCGCCACGCGTGCTCCAAAGTCGAGGAATGGCCTCTCGAAGGCCGCCACGTCTCCGGTCTTGACCGGACAATCCTTGGTAGCCGTGGCGCCCACATCGATGAACATCTTGTCCAGGGCAGGCACGTCCGCAGGGCGCTCCGTGGGCTCAAGCCCGATCACGCCCGCGGTCCCATTCGTGAATCGCACCCTCGAACCCGGCAGGTTACGCGGGTAGATGCCGCCGACGGCCGCGAAGCGCACGAATCCCTTGCTGTCAACGTGCGTGACCGCCAGGCCGATCTCGTCCATGTGCGCCGCCACCATGATCTTGCGCGGCGCCTCCTTCCGGCGTCCCGCCGCGGCCGGCCGCTTCCTGACAATCAGATTCCCCAGCGCATCCGTCCGGACCTCGTCACCCAGGCCACGCACTTCGCGGCGGATAAGGTCGCGGATCGCGTCTTCATGACCCGAGGGGCCGAA
Organism: Chloroflexota bacterium; assembly: GCA_043805815.1. Classification (GTDB taxonomy): domain Bacteria; phylum Chloroflexota; class Anaerolineae; order Anaerolineales; family Villigracilaceae; genus Fen-1038. The sequence goes on along the minus strand of JAZDHO010000111.1, from coordinate 2,489 downwards.
CGTGTCTGTGAGTCTTCGGAGCAGCTGCTTCATCATTTTCCTCTTCGATCCATGGATGCGTAATGGCGGCTGGAGCACGTGGCGCTAAGCGCCTCGCTTCAGGACATCCGGCCCGATTCTGCGCAGCGCGGTCAAGAGCAGCGCATACGTGCCGCGCCAGTCGTCCAGGCGCGCGATGCTCATCGCAGTGTGAGGATACCTGTGCGGCACCGACACCGACACCACCGGGATACCATCCACTGCCTTCTGGATCGCGCCGGCATCGGTTCCGCCCTCCCCCGGTTGACGCACTTGATGCGGGATGCGTGCCTTCGTCGCGGTCTCCATCATGAACCTCACCAGGCGCGGATCGTCGATCGCAGATTGATTGGAAACGTAGATGGCCGGTCCAAGGCCGAGTTTCGAATTGTAGAAGTTGTTCTCGCCCTCGTACTGCATCGGCAAGTCATGCGCCGGCGTGGCGTCGATCACGATGGCCACGTCCGGCTTGAAGTGGCTCGCCGCAACCCGCGCCCCGCGCAGGCCGATCTCCTCCTGCACGGTGAACGCCGCCAGAACGTCCACATTTGCCGGCGCGTGCCGCAGCAGCTCGATCAGGATGGCCACTCCGAGCCGGTTGTCCAGCGATTTCGACATGACCGAAGGCCCTGCACGTTGGAAGTTTGGCGTAAAACTGCCGCGCTCTCCGAGCGCCGCCTTGCCGCCCGGGCCCAGGTCGATGCGCAGAGCCTCCGTTGAGATCGGCCGCTTGAGGTCGTCCGTGCTCACCAGGTGAATGGCCTTCGCGCCCACCACCCCCGGCGTGTGCTTGCGTCCCACCACCACCGGCTTGCCCGCGATCCCGCGCGGATCCAGATGACCGATGGTCGTGAACTCATATACTCCGTCACTACTCTCAGCCACGATCATGAAGCCTACTTCATCCATGTGCGCATCGAGCATCACTCGCATGCGCCTGGCCCCGCTTCCCTGCCTGGCCATCAGCACGTTGCCGAGCGCATCCACCTTCACGTCACCAGCAGTGCCCTTCAGCTCCTCCAGTACGATCGTGCGCACCTCCCCTTCGTCCCCCGAGACGGCGACGGCGGTGCACAGCTTTCGCAGCAGCGCCAGGTTCGGTCCCGGCGCCCCGCCTCTACTTGTCGCCATCTTTCTCCTCCCACGTGATCGTGGATGCGAAGTCCGGTTGCAGACCGCTGATGAATTCCGCCAGCAACCGGCCCACGCGCTGCACATCCTTGATCGCGATCACCTCCACGGGCGTATGCATGTAACGCAGTGGGATGCTCAATAGCATGCTCGGAATTCCCTCACGCGCCACCTGCATCGCGTACGCATCCGTTCCCGTGTGCTCTGGCGCCAGGTCCACTGAGAACGGGATCTCCAGCTTCTTCGCCAGCTCTTCAAGGCGTTTGTACAGGAATGGGTGAAGGTTTGCGCCCCAGCCCAGCGCGGGTCCTTTGCCCAGTCCCACGGTCTGCCAGCTGTCTGAGCCCGGTCCTTTGGCGTGCGCGACGTCGATCGCCACCGCGAGATCCGGATGCAATTCGAACGCCGACGTGGCCGCGCCGCCCAACGTCTCCTCTTCCTGCACCGTCGCCACGGCCCACACATCCCAGGCGTGTTCCTTCTTCTTGAGCTCCTCCAGGCAGACGGTCAGCGCCGCTACCGAAGCGCGATTGTCAAGCGTATGTCCGCTCAGGGTCTCGCCTGCCAGCTCGACCGGCTTCGTGTCGAATGAGATGAGATCCCCGACGCGAACGAGTGCTTGGACCGTCGCCGGCGGCAAGCCTACATCCACGATCAGGTTTCGCAGTCCGACTGGACCTGCGCGTTTGTCCTCGGGCAGCGCCAGCAGCGGCGGGATGGCTACAACCCCCGGCAGCGCCCTCCTGCCGTGCACCAGCACGGGGGTGCCGGGCAGGATACGCGCGTCCACACCGCCGATCTCCTCGACCTGCAGCACGCCTTCGACGATTCTTGTCACCATCAGCCCGATGGCATCCATGTGGGTCGCGATCATGATCGCCGGGCGTTTGCCTCGCGCGCTGCCGCGCTTCAGCGCCTGCAGCGAACCGATTCGGCTGGTGGACATCTCGTCGACCAACGGCACCCACTCTTTCTTGATGAGTTGCAGCACGGGGTCTTCATAGGCCGAAAGACCAGCGACGGAGATCAGCGACTTGAGAAAGGGCAGAATATCAGTCATGGGTTGGCATGGTGGATCGCATCGGGCCACGCAGCACGCCTGCCCCGCGCATCTTCACGGCGGTCCGGTTCATGGGGCGGGAGAAGGCGGCGTCTCGGTCGGGCTCGGCGTGAACGTCGCCGTGCTGGAGGCCGTGGCGCTCGGCGAGGGCGTGTCTGTCAACGTGGGGGATGCAGTAAATGTGAATGTCGGCGGCACGAAGGCTGTTGGCGAGATGGTCGGCGTCTCGCTCGGGCTGGGCGTGGCCGATGGGGTTTTCGTCGCGGTGGAGCTTGGAGTG
>JAZDHO010000110.1:0-11310 GCA_043805815.1 Chloroflexota bacterium | reverse complement strand
GAGAGATGTCTACTCTCCGCCTGCGCAGTCCACGCCGCAGTCAAAAGGGAAGTCGATCGCCTCGCTGGACGAGAACCTCGAGCCGCAGTTCGAGCCCGGCCAGGACTTCCAGAACACAACACCCGGGCCGTGACGGTTCCTCTCCCCGCGACGGGGGCTGCGGCTACATGGCGGTTCGCATGTCCTCGAGTATCTTCTGGGCCGCGAGGGGCGGGTTGTCGGACTCGAGGATCGGGCGGCCCACCACCAGGAAATTGGACCCCTCGCGGACGGCGCGGGCCGGCGTGGCCACGCGTTTCTGGTCGGCGAGGTTGTGCATCGGCATGCGGATCCCCGGCGTGACCAGGATCGGGTCGTCGCCGAACGCGAACCGCAGGGCCTTCAGTTCGTCCACCGACGTGACCAGGCCGTCGATTCCAGCGTCCAAGGCCATTTCGCCGAGCGCCAGGGCGCGATCGCGAATGCTCTGGTGGATGCCGAGCTGGACGAGGTCCTGCTGATCGAGGCTGGTCAGCGTGGTCACGGCGATCAGCTTGGGCGCGCCGGCGCCCAGCGCGTGGGCGGCCTCCGAGGCGGCCCGGAGCATGTCCCGGCCTCCGGAGGCATGCACCGTGAGCATCTGCACCCCGTGCTTCGCGATGGCGCGCACGGAGCGTTCCACGGTGCGCGGGATATCGTGCAGCTTGAGATCGAGAAACACGTTCTTCTCGTGTTCCCGGAGCGATGTGAGCGTGGCGGGGCCTTCGGCGGAGAACAGCTCGAGCCCGACCTTGTACCAGGCGATGTCGCCCGGCATGCTGCCGAGGATCACCTCGATGTCGCTCGACTTGTGCACATCGAGCGCCACAACCAGTTCAGCCATCGTCGTACCTCCGTCGCAAGACTACTTCTAGAACGTGCAGGCGGCGTTCGCAAGCCCTAATGGGGACGCGCAGCGCGCTGGAGGCGCTCATCCGAGCGCCACATCGAGCATCATCATGATCGCGAAGCCGACCATGGCGCCGAGCGTGACGAGGTCGGTGTGCCCGTGGCTCTGCGCTTCGGGTATCGCGTCCTCGACAACGACGAAAATCATCGCGCCGGCCGCGAACGCGAGCGCGTAGGGCAGGATGGGCTGCGCGAAGACGACGGCGAGCGCGCCCAGGACGCCGGCGATCGGCTCCACCATGCCGGAGAGTTGCCCGTACCAGAAGCTCTTGAGCTGCGACATGCCGGTGCGGCGCAACGGGACCGAGACCGCCACGCCCTCGGGGAAGTTCTGGATGCCGATGCCGATGGCCAGCGCGATGGCGGACGCGATCGTGTAGTTGCCGTGGCCGACCGCAGCGGCGCCGAACGCGACGCCGACAGCCAAGCCCTCGGGAAAATTGTGGAGGGTGATCGCGGTGACGAGCAGGATGCTGCGGCGCCACGTCGTGTGCGGCCCTTCCTCGGACGCCGACTCCGGGTGGATGTGCGGGAGCAGAAAGTCGATACTCCTGAGGGAAGCTCCGCCCAGGAGGAAGCCAATGACCGCGGGCGCCCAGGACCAGGACCCGAGGTGGGCCGACATGTCGATGGCGGGCGCGAGCAGGGACCAGTAGCTCGCCGCGATCATGACGCCGGCGGCGAACCCGAGCATGATATCCTGCATGCGCTGGCTGGGCTCTTTCTGGAGGAAGACGGCGGCAGCGCCGAGCGCCGTGATGGCCCAGGTGAAGCAGGTGCCGATGAGCGCCTGGACCACGGGGCTGAACTGTGAGAGGAATTCGCTCATGCTGCAGCCGGTGAAACGCAGCAACCATACACGAACGGGGGGGGAGGTCAACAGGGGTGGGGGCCGTGGTCACGGCGCGCGTTCCGGCCAGTTTCCTGCGGAAAAGGGGCGTGTTGGCGCGTTTTCGGTGCACATTTTTTTCACGAAAGAAGTCTATTGACACTTATGGCCGTCAACAGTAATTATGATAGTAGAGATTTTTGCAGACCGGTTTCCCTGGTGAAATCGGCAATCTTAGAAGCACGTTGAACCACCCCTCGTGGTGAGGGCAATGGGAAACAGGGGTGGTTTGTGCTTTGTTCTTTGAGAATCAAATAGTTCACAGCGTACAGCTTCGAATCGGAAGTGGTGTGATTTGCCCGTGACCTTCTGGATCTCGCCGCGAGGCGGGTGAAGGAAGGTGGCGCTTGTGCTTGGGGTCAAAGATCACGGCCTTCTTCTTTCGCGCGAGCGGGAGGCGGAGGTCAGCCGTTTTTTCACGGAGAGTTTGATCCTGGCTCAGAACGAACGCTGGCGGCGTGGATTAGGCATGCAAGTCGAACGAGAAGCCGAAGCTTCAAGTTTTCGGACGAGAAGCTTTGGTGGAAAGTGGCGGAAGGGTGAGTAACGCGTGGGCAATCTACCCCTAAGTCCGGGATAGCTCTCCGAAAGGAGGGGTAATTCCGGTATGTGGTCGTCCCGGGCATCCGGGACTGTCTAAAGGTGGGGCTCCTTCGGGACCTACCGCTTGGGGATGAGCCCGCGTCCCATCAGCTTGTTGGCGAGGTAACGGCTCACCAAGGCTTACGGGTAGCTGGTCTGAGAGGATGGTCAGCCACACTGGGACTGAGACACTGCCCAGACTCCTACGGGAGGCTGCAGTCGAGAATCTTGGACAATGCGCGAAAGCGTGATCCAGCGACGCCGCGTGGAGGATGACGGCCTTCGGGTTGTAAACTCCTGTCATGAGGGAACAACGACCGGGGCGCGAATAGCGCCACGGTGTGATGGTACCTCAAGAGGAAGCCACGGCTAACTCTGTGCCAGCAGCCGCGGTAATACAGAGGTGGCGAGCGTTGTTCGGATTTACTGGGCGTAAAGGGTGCGTAGGCGGTTCCGTATGTCGGGTGTGAAATCTCACCGTTCATCGGTGAAATGGCATTCGAAACTGCGGGGCTAGAGTACAGGAGAGGAGAGCGGAATTCTCGGTGTAGCGGTGAAATGCGTAGATATCGAGAGGAACACCGGTGGCGAAGGCGGCTCTCTGGACTGATACTGACGCTGAGGCACGAAAGCTGGGGGAGCAAACAGGATTAGATACCCTGGTAGTCCCAGCCGTAAACGGTGTGCACTTGGTGTAGGCGGCTTTATCCCCGCCTGTGCCGGAGCTAACGCGTTAAGTGCACCGCCTGGGGAGTACGGTCGCAAGGCTAAAACTCAAAGGAATTGACGGGGGCCCGCACAAGCGGTGGAGCATGTGGCTTAATTCGATGCAACGCGAAGAACCTTACCAGGGCTTGACATGTGGCTGCACGCCCCCTGAAAGGGGGGAAGCCTTCGAGGGTGCCACACAGGTGCTGCATGGCTGTCGTCAGCTCGTGCCGTGAGGTGTTGGGTTAAGTCCCGCAACGAGCGCAACCCTTGTGGTTAGTTGCCCCTCCCGCAGAAATGCGGGAAGCACTCTAGCCAGACTGCCTGTGATAAGCAGGAGGAAGGTGGGGATGACGTCAAGTCAGTATGGTCCTTATGCCCTGGGCTGCACACGTGCTACAATGGCCGGCACAGAGGGAAGCAAAACCGCGAGGTGGAGTTAATCCTCAAAACCGGCCACAGTTCAGATTGAAGTCTGCAACTCGACTTCATGAAGCCGGAATCGCTAGTAAAGGCGTATCAGCTACGACGCCTTGAATACGTTCCCGGGCCTTGTACACACCGCCCGTCACATCATGAAAGCCGATTGCACCCGAAGTCGCTGAGCTAATCCCGCCTTCGGGCGGGAGGGCAGGTGCCGAAGGTGTGATTGGTGATTGGGATGAAGTCGTAACAAGGTAGCCGTAGGGGAACCTGCGGCTGGATCACCTCCTTTCTAAGGAGATCCAAGGCTGGTTGATTAGATGATTGGTTGATGGGCTGGTTGGTTTACCAGTCAGCGAATCTCCAATCTCGAATCATCCGACCAAGGATAGGATAGACCCCTGGAGCGAATTCGCTTTGGGGTGGCCTCCGGGCAACCGGGGGCAAGAACCAGGCCAAGCGCCGGCAAATCGCACCAGTTCTGGTTCGAAGCTGGGCCGCGCAAGCGGCAAGCGCTGTGAACTATGGTCTTGAGTTTGTGGCGGGACCGGACGATCCCGGGATCATATGCCGCGGGACGCGTTGTTCCGTGGGGGCATAGCTCAGCTGGGAGAGCACGAGCTTTGCAAGCTCGGGGTCACCGGTTCGATCCCGGTTGCCTCCACCATCCCGCGCTGCGCGGGATGCCCTCCGTAGCCTTGGCGAAGGAAGGCCGGCTGGGCACGCCGCGCGGATGCGCGGAGCTGTGGCTGGCAAGCCAGGCGGGGATGCTTACTGAGCTTCCCCGACGCGTTGTGGGTGGCACGTCCTGATCGCGCGAGCGCGTCGGGTTCCACGCGTCGGGCGTGTAGCTCAGTTTGGTTAGAGCGCGTCCCTGATAAGGACGAGGTCACTGGTTCGACTCCAGTCACGCCCACCAACCTTCGCTCCGCAGCGAAGCGAGGAAGCGAAGGTTGCCCTCCGAAGCCTTGGCGAAGGAGGGCCTGACCAACGATGGGCAGTGGCGCGGAGCTACGGTTGGCAAGCCATCCCGCGCTGCGCGGGATGCCCTTCGAAGCTCCGCGAAGCGGAGCGAAGTAGGGCAGGTGACGAAGCGTGACGTGGCCGGCATAATGCCGGAAACTCAAGACCCACGGATTTCTCCGCGAACGCGGAGCACCGTTCTTTGACAATTGCATAGAGTGGGTAGAATTCTTCACCGAAGAATTAGAATTAATGACCAATTTTTTGGTCAAGCTGAAAAGGGCACATGGCGGATGCCTTGGCATCAGCAGGCGATGAAGGACGCGGTAAGCTGCGATAAGCCCCGGGGAGCGGCAAACACGCTTTGATCCGGGGGTGTCCGAATGGGGAAACCCGTGGCGCTTCATGGCGTCATATCGCGGTCTGAATTCATAGGGCCGCGAAGCGAAACCAGGGGAAGTGAAACATCTCAGTACCCTGAGGAAAAGAAAGCGAAAGCGATTCCCTGAGTAGTGGCGAGCGAACGGGGAACAGCCTAAACCCCGCGGTTTACCGCGGGGGGTTGCGGGACCTCAACGTGGGACCTGCGAGGATAGCGTAAAGTTCTGGAAAGTTCTTCCATAGAGGGTGAAAGGCCCGTGCGCGAAATCCAAGCAGGCTCTAGAGGTATCCCAAGTAGGACGGGACACGTGAAACCCTGTCTGAATCCGGGAGGCCCACCTCCCAAGGCTAAATACTAGCTGATGACCGATAGTGAACTAGTACCGTGAGGGAAAGGTGAAAAGAACCCCTGATAGGGGAGTGAAATAGAACCTGAAACCGTGTGCTTACAAGCTGTGGTAGTGGCGCCGCAAGGCGCTATGGCCGCATGCCTTTTGCATAATGAGTCCGCGACTTACCGTAGGCGGCGAGGTTAATCACGCAGAACGTGAGAAGCCGAAGCGAAAGCGAGTGCGAATAGCGCGACCAGTCGCCTGTGGTAGACCCGAAACCGTGTGAGCTACCCATGGCCAGGACGAAACGCGGGTAACACCGCGTGGAGGTCCGAACCAGTGGATCTTGAGAAATCCTTGGATGAGCTGTGGGTGGGAGCGAAAGACTTACCAAACTCGGTGATAGCTGGTTCTCCCCGAAATAGCTTTAGGGCTAGCCTGCACGAATGCACGGAGCGGAGGTAGAGCACTGATTGGACTAGGATCCTTACCGGGATACCGACGCCAGTCAAACTCCGAATGCCGCTCCCGTCACGTGCGGAGTCAGACTGCGGGGGATAAGCTTCGTAGTCAAGAAGGAAACAGCCTAGACCGCCGGCTAAGGCCCCTAAAGTCGGTTAAGTGCTTAAGGATGTGAGATTGCTAAGACAGCTAGGATGTTGGCTTAGAGGCAGCCATCATTTAAACAGTGCGTAACAGCTGACTAGTCGAGTGATCTCGCGCCGAAAATGATCGGGACTTAAACCGACTGCCGAAGCCGCGGATGCATTACCGCCCCCTAAAGGGGTTCAACGACGGGATGCGTGGTAGGGGAGCGTTCCATGTGGGTCGAAGTGGTGCGGAGACGCGCCATGGACTGCATGGAAGTGATTATGCGGACATGAGTAACGATAAACCGGGTGAGAATCCCGGTCGCCGAAATCCCAAGGTTTCCTGGGGAAGGTTCGTCCGCCCAGGGTTAGTCGGTCCCTTAGCCGAGGCCGAAAGGCGTAGGTGATGGGAAACAGGTTTAATATTCCTGTACCACCTGACGGGAGCGATGGAGGGACGCAGTAAGCTAGGTCAGCCACCGGATGGAAGTGGTGGTCGAAGCCTGTAGGGGTTCTGGCAGGAAAATCCGCCAGAGCAACCTGAAGGGTGCAAGGACGTGGCGTCTTCGGACAAAGCGGATTGACCGATGCTACACTGCCGAGAAAAGCTTCTAAGCGTTGATCGTCAGGTGACCGTACCGTAAACCGACACAGGTGGGATGGAAGAATATTCCGAGGCGCGCGAGAGTAACCTCGTTAAGGAACTCGGCAATCTAGCCCCGTATCTTCGGAAGAAGGGGTCCTTTCTGGAGCGACTTGTTTTCGGATAAGACGCTTCGGGAAGGCGCAGTGAAAGGGCCCAGGCGACTGTTTATCAAAAACACAGCACTCTGCTAACTCGCAAGAGGACGTATAGGGTGTGACACGTGACCAATGCCGAAAGGTTAAGGCAAGGGGTTAGCGCCGCAAGGTGCGAAGCTCTGACCCGAAGCCCCGGTGAATGTCGGCCGTAACTATAACGGTCCTAAGGTAGCGAAATTCCTTGTCGGGTAAGTTCCGACCTGCACGAATCGTGTAACGATCTGGGCGCTGTCTCAACGAGGATCTCGGTGAAGTTGTAATTCCAGTGCAGATGCTGGATACCCGCGGTAGGACGGAAAGACCCCGTGAACCTTTACTGTATTCTGATATTGGGTTCTGGTTCGTCATGTGTAGCATAGCTGGGAGGCTTTGAAGCTCCGGCGTCAGCCGGGGTGGAGCCGACAGTGAAATACCAGTCTTGATGCATCGGGATTCTAACCTCGCCCCGTGAAGCCGGGCGCGGGACAGTGTCAGAGGGTCAGTTTGACTGGGGCGGTTTCCTCCAAAACAGTAACGGAGGAGTTCGAAGGTTCCCTCAGCACGGTCGGCAATCGTGCGTAGAGCGCATAGGTACAAGGGAGCTTGACTGCGAGACCAACAAGTCGAGCAGGTGCGAAAGCAGGACTAAGTGATCCGGCGGTTGCAAGTGGCAGCGCCGTCGCTCATCGGACAAAAGGTACTCCGGGGATAACAGGCTGATCGCTGCCGAGAGTCCATATCGACGCAGCGGTTTGGCACCTCGATGTCGGCTCATCGCATCCTGGGGCTGGAGAAGGTCCCAAGGGTTGGGCTGTTCGCCCATTAAAGCGGTACGCGAGCTGGGTTCAGAACGTCGTGAGACAGTTCGGTCCTTATCCACCGTGGGCGCAGGAGATTTGAGGAGGGCATTCCTTAGTACGAGAGGACCGGGAATGACGCACCTCTGGTGTTCCAGTTGTCCCGCCTAGGGGCATCGCTGGGTAGCTATGTGCGGAAAGGATAAGCGCTGAAGGCATCTAAGTGCCAAGCCTTCTCCAAGATAAGATCTCCCTCCCGCCGCAAGGCGGGACTGAAGGCTCCCTGAAGACTACAGGGTTGATAGGCCGGATGTGTACGTCCCGTGAGGGATTTAGCTAACCGGTACTAATCAGCCGTGAGGCTTGACCATTAATTCGCCGAAAGCCCGGCTGGCGCGGTTCATCCGCGCCGGCCGGGCCCAGGCTGTGACGTCTGCCCCTCTATGCAGAAAGTGCCCGAGAACAAGTGCCGAGGCAGGTCCTCGACACTCGCTTGCCCGCCATAGCCCCGAGCTTGTCGCGGGGCGAAGGCGGGACACTTGGCACTTTCCCCTTTTTTCCCGGTGACCATGGCGAGGGGGAAACACCCGTTCCCATTCCGAACACGGCCGTTAAGCCCCTCAGCGGCGATGGTACTGTGGCGTAGGCCATGGGAGAGTAGCTCGTTGCCGGGTTTATTCTCGCACGGGCCGTCCCGCCTCTCGGCGGGACGGCCCTTTGCGCTTGGAAACGTGCCGGCCGCCCAGGCACGCGCAGAATGGGCCTGAAATCACCCCTTGTTGGACCTTGCCATGGGTGGGGCCCTGTGCTAGCTTGCACCCTTTTGCTGGGCTGGAGACGAGTGGGCTGTCCCCGGAACAACCCGGCGTGAAACATAAGCCCGGAACACCTGAAACGCACGTCATGGAACACCAAAAACCACAAAAAAGGCACGTCGACTTCGATCTCCAAAAACTCGAGGGCGACGAGCGGGCCGCCATGGTCACGATGTATGAGGAAACCCTCAAGGACTTCAACGAGGGGTCCATCGTCCAGGGCCGGATCCTGGAAGTCCGCCCCGCAGCCGTCCTGGTCGATATCGGCTACAAGTCCGAAGGCCTCGTCCCCGCCGATGAGTTCAGGGATTTCGCCAGCGTCAAGGCGGGGGACCAGATCGAGGTGCTGCTCGAAAGCCTCGAGGACGAAGAAGGCATGGTCGTCCTCAGCAAACTGCACGCCGAACAACAGCGTAACTGGGACCGGGTGCTGTCGGAGTTCGCAGAGGGACAGACCATCGAGGGTGTTATCAGGGCCCGCGTCAAGGGCGGCATGATCGTGGACGTCGGCGTCGACGCCTTCCTGCCCGGCTCGCAGATCGACGTCGTCCCCGTACGCAATCTCGACGAATACATGGACCGGCCCCTGGACTTCAAGATCCTCAAGATCAACAGGGAACGCCGGAATATCGTGCTCTCCCGGCGCGAACTCCTCGAAGACCGCCGACGCGAGCAGAAGAAGGTCCTGCTGACGGAGATCCAGATCGGGCAGATGCGCAGGGGCATGGTCAAGAACATCACCGACTTCGGCGCGTTCATCGACCTCAACGGCATGGATGGACTGCTGCACATCACCGATATGAGCTGGGGCCGCGTCGGACACCCTTCCGAGGTCCTCCGGGTGGGCGAGGAAGTCGACGTCATGGTGCTCGACGTCAACCTTGAGAAGGAGCGCATTTCGCTCGGCCTGAAACAGAAAAGCGCCAATCCATGGGACAGCATCGAGCAGAAATACCCCGTCGGCAGCCGGATCCGCGGCCGCGTGGTCAACCTGATGCCCTACGGCGCCTTCGTGGAACTGGAAGCCGGCGTCGAGGGCCTGGTGCATGTCTCTGAAATCTCCTGGACCAAGCGCATCGCCAAGGCGTCCGACGTGCTGTCCGTGGGCGAGGCGGTCGAGGCCATGGTGCTGAGCATCAACAAGGAAGAACAGAAGATCTCGCTCGGTATCCGGCAGACGGAGTCGAACCCCTGGGACCTCGTGCAGGAACGCTACCCGATCGGCGCGCGCGTCAAGGGCAAGGTGCGCAACTTCACGTCCTACGGCGCCTTCGTGGAGCTCCAGGAGGGCGTGGACGGCATGATCCACGTGTCCGACATGTCGTGGACGCGCAAGGTCAACCACCCGTCCGAGGTGCTCAAGAAGGGCGACAACGTCGAGTGCGTGGTGCTCGAGGTCGACGGCCAGAACCAGCGCATCAGCCTCGGCCTCAAGCAGGCCCAGGAGGATCCCTGGTCCGCCATCACCTCCAAGTACCATGTCGGACAACTCGTCAAGGGCAAGGTCACGAAGCTGGCCTCGTTCGGCGCGTTCGTTGAAATCGAGGAAGGCATCGACGGCCTGGTGCATATCAGCCAGGTCAGTGACGAACGCGTGCAGAACATCAAGGACGTGCTGGCGCCGGGCCAGGAGGTCGAGGCGCGCATCGTTAAGATCGACCCGGTCGAGCGCCGCATCGGGCTGAGTATCAAGGCCGCCAAGCTGCCCGAAGAAGAGTTCAAGATCGACGAGGAAATGCTCAAGGGTCTCGCCCCGGGCGAGGACTTGGTGGACCTGGCCGGCGCCTTCGACGAAGCCCTCGGCGAAAAGGCCAAGCCGGACGAGTGGCATCCGGGAGACAAGTGATTGATGATCGCCGATTGATGATCGATGATTGAGAGGGTTGTGAAAGGCGCGGACTCCCGTCCGCGCCTTTCGTTTCCAGCCTTTTTTCGTGCCTTTTGCGTTTCTTCAGGGCTATAGTGGTTCGTTTCGGAATCTGACATCTCAAATCTCAGATCTCAAATCGAATGAAGAACCCCGAAGTCGAGAGGCAGATCGGCATCCTGGGCCGGAGGACCGTGGACTTCGTCTGCGTGGATGAGCTGCGGACGAAGCTCGCGAAATCGGTCGCCGAGAACAGGCCGCTGCGGGTGAAGTACGGGGCGGATCCCTCCGCGCCGGACATCCATCTCGGCCACGTGGTCGGCCTGAACAAGCTGCGCGAGTTCCAGGACCTCGGGCACACGGTGTACTTCCTGATCGGAGACTTCACGGGGATGATCGGCGACCCGTCGGGGCGCTCGCAAACCCGCAGGCCGCTCTCCCGCGAGGAAATCCAGGCCAACGCCCAGACCTACAAGGACCAGGTCTTCCGGATCCTGGATCCCGAGCGGACCGAGGTGGTCCTCAACTCGAAATGGTGCTCGCCGTTGACTTTCGAGGACGTGATTCGGCTTTCGGCCAAGGTAACCGTGGCCCAGATGCTGGCCCGGGACGACTTCGCCAAGCGCTACGGTGCGAGCCAGCCGATTTCGCTCGTGGAGTTCCTCTACCCGCTGATCCAGGCGTACGACTCGGTCGTGCTCGAGGCCGACGTGGAACTCGGCGGGACGGATCAACTCTTCAACATGTTGCTGGGCCGCGAGTTGCAAAAGGCCACCGGGCAGGATCCGCAGGTGGTCATGACGCTGCCCCTGATCGAGGGCCTGGACGGCGTCCAGAAAATGAGCAAGAGCCTCGGGAACTACATCGGCATTCTTGAAGCGCCCCGCGAGATGTTCGGCAAGACCATGTCGATAAGCGATGAGCTCATGTGGCGCTACTACAGCCTCGTGCTGTGCCTTCCGGAAGACGAGCTCGCGGCCCTCAAGGAGGCCGTGGCCGCCGGCAAGCGGCACCCGCGCGACGTCAAGGACGAGCTGGCCCGGCGGGTCGTGGCTAGGTTCCATGACGCCGCCGCCGCCGAACGGGAATCGCAGGAGTTCGCCCGGGTCTTCTCGGAGAACGGGTTGCCCAGCGACATTCCCGAACTCGCGCTGCCGTCCTCAGAGTGTCCCGGCGGGCGGCTCGGGCTCCTGGCCTTGCTCGTGCGGGCCGGCCTGGCCGCGAGCAACAGCGAGGCCCGCCGCCTGGTGCAGCAG
>JAZDHO010000109.1:0-2498 GCA_043805815.1 Chloroflexota bacterium | reverse complement strand
CGTCGGCAGCAGCATTCCGGGTGGAGGCAGGGTGATCTTCTGGCCCACGTACACGATCTTCTCGAATGGGTCAATGCTGTTTTCGAGCGCGGCGCCTGGATAGGGATCATGATAGGGATTCAATATGAGAATGAGCAAGAGGTCGTTCTCGCCTAAGCCGTGAGCTTGGATGATCTTAACCAGGTAATCGCCTTCTTGCACGATGTACGAATAAGGCGCGGATGGTGTTGGCGTGAGAGTTTCGGTTGGCGTGGACGTGGTTGTGGGTGTTTCGGTGGGGGTGGGAGTAGTGGTTGGCGATGGCGTTGTGGTTGGCGTGGGTGTTTGGGTGGAAAACAAGTGGAAACCACCCCCATTGCTGAAACCAACCACCAGGATGATCACTCCAACCACAACCAGTAGGATTGCTAAACCTCCAATGATAATAGGCGTCCTTTTTTGCCGTCTTTTCCGGTAGGCTCCGATGGTGGCTTTGATAGGGGGGTGTCCGCTCATAGATTATCCATCTCCTCACTAGAGAAGCAGGCTGATGAATCCTTTTCAGCCATGATAATGATATTCTACCTGAACTTCATGGATTAAGCGAGTGGGTCTGTCGAGGGCACGGGAAGCTCCGATGCCCCTTTTCTCTCCCCTGCTCCTCTGCCCTTCTGCATCTCTTTTCATTAAAGATGGCTCTTCAAGAATTGCCCGGTATAGGATGCAGGTATGGCGCAGATCTCCTCCGGCGTGCCCTCGGCGATGAGTTCCCCGCCGCGGTCGCCGCCTTCAGGACCGAGGTCAATGATCCAGTCGGCGACTTTGACGATGTCAGGGTTGTGCTCGATGATGAGCACCGAGTTGCCCGCGTCAACCAGGCGTTGCAAGACTTCGATCAGTTTGTGCACGTCGGCAGCGTGGAGTCCGACCGAGGGTTCGTCGAGCACATACAGGGTCCGGCCGGTGGCGCGCCGCGAGAGTTCACGCGCCAGCTTGACACGCTGCGCCTCGCCACCTGAAAGGGTGGTGGCAGGCTGTCCGATCTTGATGTAGCCCAGTCCAACCTCCGCAAGCGTCTTCAGCTTGCTGACCATAGCCGGGAAAGCGGAGAAAAGTTCCAGCCCTTTTTCCACTGTCGTATCCAGCACATCAGCAATCGAGAGGCCTTTGAAGCGGACTTGCAGTGTCTCGCGGTTGAAGCGCGTCCCGTGGCATACGTCGCAAGGCACGTAGATGTCTGGTAAGAATTGCATTTCGATGCGCAATTGACCCTGACCCTGGCAAGCCTCGCAGCGTCCGCCGTGGACGTTGAACGAGAAGCGCCCGGGTTTGTAGCCGCGCACTTTGCTTTCGGGCAGTTCGGCGAAGAGCTTGCGGATCTCGTCGAACAGGCTGGTGTAGGTGCCGGGGTTGGAGCGTGGTGTGCGCCCGATGGGCGATTGGTCAATGTTGATGATCTTGTCAATGTGTTCCAGCCCCTCGATACGTTCGTGCTCGCCGGGCTGGGTGCGCGCTCCGTGCAGCCTGGCTGCCAGTGTCTGGTAAAGCACGTCCACCATCAGCGTGGATTTGCCCGAGCCGGAAACGCCCGTGATGCAGACGAACTTGCCGAGCGGGATGTGGATGGTCAGATTCTTGAGATTGTTCGCCCGCGCCCCGACCACGGTCAGGTGTTTGCCGTCGCCCGTGCGCCGCTTCTTCGGGATGGGGATGCGCTTGCGCCCTGAAAGGTAAGCCCCGGTGAGCGACTTGGGGTGCGCCATGATCTCTTCGGGCCGGCCTTCAGCGATGATGTGCCCGCCGTGTTCGCCCGCGCCCAGGCCGAGGTCAATGATCCAGTCTGCGGTGCGGATGGTGTCGTCGTCGTGCTCGACGACCAGCACGGTGTTACCCAGGTCGCGCAGACCTCTTAGCGTGTTGAGCAGACGGCCATTATCACGCGGGTGCAAACCGATGGATGGTTCGTCCAGCACGTACAGCACGCCGACCAGCCGCGAGCCGACCTGTGTGGCCAGGCGGATGCGCTGCGCCTCGCCGCCGGAAAGGCTGCCCGCTGAGCGATTCAGGTTCAAATAATCCAGGCCGACGTTCACCAGGAAACCCAGGCGTGAGCGGATCTCTTTGATGATCCTTTCGGCGATGGTCTGCTGGCGTTTATTGAGGGGGGTCTGCGGCCCGGCCAACTTCTCGACCCATTCCAGCGTGCTGTTGATCGGCCACGCCGTGACCTCGATGATATTGATATCGTCCACGGTGACGGCAATAGCCTCCGGGCGCAGACGCTTGCCCTGACAGGTCGGGCAGGGGCGGTCAGTCATGTATTCGCTGATCCTCTCGCGAATATACTCCGAGTTGGTCTCGCGGTAGCGGCGTTCCAGGTTGCCGATAATGCCCTCGAAGGAAGTATCGAAGACAGCCTGGCGGCCTTCACGGTTGCGGTAGTGGACGGTGAATCTCCCGCCCTTCGTCCCATATAGCACCAAATCCCGCTTTTCCGGCGGCAGGGATTTGAACGGCAC
>JAZDHO010000108.1:0-22643 GCA_043805815.1 Chloroflexota bacterium | reverse complement strand
ACGATGGCGGCGGGTCGTGGAGGCGAGTGAATGGCAGACTCGGACGAGCGGTTGCGGATCCTCAAGATGATCGAGGAACACAAGATCACGGCGGAAGAAGGCGTCAGGCTGCTGTCTGCGTCGGGGGAGACAGTGGGGGGTGCCAGACGCACGGGGCCCGGGCGTGGCGCAGGTACTGGCCGATGGCTGCGGATCCGAGTAACCGACATTGCGTCCGCCCGCTCAAAGGCCTCGGTGCAGGTTCCAATCGACCTGATCGATGCCGGCATGAAGATCGGTGCGCACTTCGCCCCCGAGGTGGAGGGGGTGGATATGTCCAATGTCATGGAGGCGGTGCGCTCGGGCGTAACCGGCAAGATCATCGACGTGACCGATGACCGGTATGGGGAGCACGTAGAGATCTTCGTGGAGTAGCCGCGTGACCGGCTCCTGTTCCCGCGCCGACCGCTGAACCTGCCAGGCAAAGACCTCTCGCGCACTGGCGCGGGAGGTCTTTGTTCCTGGGGAGCGGGGCTATGTCACAGCTAACCGATGCCGGTCATCAGCTCAGCGGGCACCACGGCGGCACCGACGATTCCTGGCCCGGTGTGGACACCCAAGACGGGTGAAATGCGCATGACCTCGAGTCTGGCCACGTTGAGCCTCCTGCGCAGGTCCTGCTCCAAGATGCGGGCCTTGTCCTCGAACCGGCCGTGCAGGACAGTGATCCAGACCGGAATGCGCGCATACGCACCCAGAAGGTAGTCGGAAATGCCGCTGATGGACTTGCCAATGGTGCGGCTTGTCGCCACGGTCGTGTACTTGCCGTCCGAGTCAACGCGAATGATGGGTTTGAGGTTAAGCAGCGCGCCTGCTAGGGCTTTGACCCGGCCAATGCGGCCACCGCGGGCTAGGTACTCGAGGGTTTCGAGGGTGTAGATGACCTGGGTGCGCGCGCGTATGGCCTCGAGACGCTCCTGAACGGCTTTGAGGGTCCAGCCAGCCTGGGCAGCCAGCGCGGCAGCAAGTACCTGGAATCGCTGCCCACCGGACAGCGTCAGGCTGTCCCAGAAGTGCACATTGGCCTTCTGCCCGATCTGCTCCCCGGCGGCACGCGCCGCATTGAGCGTTCCACTCAAGCCGGACGAAATGTGGATCGACAGAATCTCCCGGTCCACCTGCGCCACGCGCGCATAGAGCTCGGCAAAGAGACCGCTTGACGGCATGGCCGTGGTCGGGATCTGCGGCCGCATGGCCTCAAGACGGTCGTAGAAGGCGTCCGCAGTGATATCCGTGGAACCGACCTCTCCTTCAGTGAACTGAATGAAGAGCGGCGCCTCTGTGATCCCCAAGCGATCCAATTCCTCCCGGGGCATGTCTGCAGCGCAATCTGTGACGATCTTCATCAAGACTCCTGTTCTCTCATGTGGTCATTCTACCGCAGGGTACTGACCATATCAACGGAGTCGGACGGATCGTCCTCAGTCCTGCAATCATCGTCCCGGTCAGGGTGTCTCGACTCATTCAACAAGCCGTGGGCAGCGCTGGACACAAGGAGAAAGGCAGAGCGAGGCACCTGGCCGCGCAGGCGAGGGCCGAAGGCAATATCAAGGCTTCCTGGCGATGATGCGGGCACTGAAGACTGTCCTGGCAATGGACTCTCGTGAAAACGCTCTGAGCTCGGTCTGCCCGCTCATGTCACGGATCGCCTCATCAATGGTCACGTCATCGAAGTAAGAGGGCGTGATTGTGATGTCAACGAAGCCGGCGCGCTGCAGGGTATCCCGATAGTCGTTCACATCCAGCGCTCCAGCCACGCATCCTGCCCAGGCGCTGAGACTGTTCTTGACGCTATCCGGCAGGGGCCCTTCGGTGACGATGTCGGACACAGCCAGCCTGCCACCCGCCTTCAACACCCGGAAGGCCTCGCGGAGCACCGGCGCCTTGTCCGGTGCGAGGTTGATGACGCAATTCGAGATGACGATGTCGACGGAGTTGTCGTCCATGGGGAGCTGCTCGAGGAAACCCTGGCGAAACTCGACGTTATCCAGATTCAAGCGTTTGGCGCCGGCGCGCGCACGCTCGATCATTTCGGGCGTCATGTCGACACCGACGACCCTCCCGGTCGGGCCCACCTTGCCCGCCGCGAAGAAACAGTCCAGGCCGGCGCCGGATCCGAGGTCAAGAACTACCTGCCCGGGCTCCAATGAAGCCAGGGTTATTGGATCACCGCAGCCGTAGCTCACGGGCAGCTCGCCATACGGGAGGGTGGAAAGCAATTCAGCAGGGTACAGGTTTCCGCCACACCCGCAGCCGTCTTCGGAGCCACAGCACGCGCTATCTGCCTTGATGCGTTCTGCATAGTGCTCTCGCACGGCCTCATGGATCTTGCCTGATGTATCGTTCATGGAATCCTCCTGATATGTCTTGACGTTGACTTGGTCTCCGGGAGGGCACACCGATGGGCGCCGGATGGCCTCGTGCTCGACTCTGAAGGCCTACTCCCGCGCAATACCAGCCCTGCGGCGGTCATATGATGCGATCACGACATGCCGCCGTGGCGAGGCCTATGGAGGAAATGGAACATCTGCGGTGGGCATCACGACGGCACCTCAATTCGCCTCCCGGTGTTTTCCGGTTGCATCTCCCACCGACTGGCTCAGCCTCGCATAGACGAGCATCGATACCAGCACCGAAAAGACGGGCCAAGCCATCACTTGAGGATCTGCTCGATCCTGGCCGTGGCCTCCTGCTCGGGTGCAAACTTGAGCATGAGTTGCCCGCAACACCAGGCAACGCGATCCTGGTTCAGAGAGTAGAAGGTCTGCTTGCCCTGCTCGCGCACGCGCACCAGGCCAGCCTGACGCAGAACGGCCAGATGGTGAGAAACCGTAGGCTGTGTGACCCGGGTCTTTTCCACGATCTCGTTCACCGCGAGCCAGCGGCAACAGCACAGAGTCATGATGCGCTGACGAGTCTCGTCGGCAAGCGCCTTGGCGAAGAGCAAGGGATAGGGGCTACTCATATTGATGGCCTTCGATGTGACATTATATAGATATCTGTCTATTTGTCAAGGGCGCGGTGGCCCAGCCGGAGCCGGCGAGGCATCAACGGAGATCCCAGGGAGCCACCTCGATGCCTGTGCCCGACAGCATGGAGTTGTTGATCGTTTTCGCCAGGTCAGGAAGCACGTCGGCGGTCGCGGCGAGCAGTCCAAAACAGCCGGAAAGCATCATGTCGCCGAATGGGACGGCGAAATACGGGCGGAGGCGCCGAGGGCGCGACATCGATTGATCCGGCAAGGTCCCGAGGCGCGGACGGAAAAGCCCTCGGCGCGGGCCCGTGACGACCACGTCGAACTCGCCCCTGCCAAGCTCCAGCGATTTGGAGCCATAGACCAAGGCGCCATGTCCCATGTCATTGAATACATCCTCGTGGCGCAGCGAGCCGTCGGCCAGGGCAACAAGATATGCTTCCAGCCTGGGGAGATCGATTTCTCCGGTGTGGTGCTCGAACACGCCCTCGATGGATCTGCCGGCAAGCCGAAACGCCAGCGCGTGGAAATTGCCAATGTTCACTATGAGAGTGCGGGAGAGTTGTGCCACTACCGGGTCAAAGGTGGCGCCCAGGATGGCCGCCGGGGCGGTATCCATCACAACGAGCGGGCACCTCAGTTGCGTGGCGGTCTGCGCAACGGAATGCAGGCGGGACATGATGAGTGGAACATCGCCGGACCGAAAGGCGAAGGCCGAAAGGGCGTTGGTTTCCCGAATGCGCGCGTCCAGGTAGTCGAACCGGAACTGGCGGTCGGAGGTGCCGGGGGGCGCCGCGCCGTGATCGAAGACCGCGACGGCCACGGCATCGAGATCGTCCAGCGCAACCCCAAAGCGAGAGAAAACGTCGGCAATTGCCTGAAAATCGAAATCGACAAACTGAATGCGCTCGACGTCGGATGGAAGCTGCTGCGCTTCCTGATCGGAAACGAGGCGCAGGCCCATGGCGGAAACGCGTGCGAGGTCATCGTCGATGGTGAGCGCCGCCTCCTGCGTGGCAAACACAGGCAGGCCTGCACGGGCGTGGGCCGCAGCTGCCCACGCCGATGGGCCGCCTCCCATCTGTTGACCAGTGAGGACGACCGGTGACCGCCTCGCGGTCGCCTGCTTGATGAGCCGGTGGACCATCATGGTCGGCGAGGGAAGAACCAGCTTTAGGCCGTTTTCGAGGGACAAGCGCGAGTCGAAGAGGAAAACGTCCTGAGTACCCGTGCCAATGTCAACTGTAAGTATTTTCACAATCGGGCGGATCGCTGCCGAGGATTTCTGATTTGGGCGTGTCGAGAAATCTTACTGTGGGTTCTAGACTCTTGCAACGGGGTACGCAGGGCGCCAGCGTGGCCGAGAGAGGTGCGGAGCAGGCCCGAGTCTGATGCCGGACATTAATCGAGTTCTCGAAGAGAGGGACAACTGCCATGGGTGAGAACGAGCCTGACTCCAAGACCGATCTGGTCGACCTCCCGCTATGTGCCTTGCATGTGATGGAGGCCGGCGAGGGTCCGCCACTGATCATTGTACCTGCGACAATATCGGAACTGGAGAACTGGGTGGAGCTGGTTCGGTTCATGGGCCAGTGGTTCCGCACCTACTTCTTTGAACTCCCCGGTCACGGGCAGTCCACGCCTCTTCCGGCTGCTTTCACGTCGGACCTGGTCGCCGGTGCCGTCGGCCAATTGGCAGACCACATCGGCGCCCAGCGATTCAGCTTGATGGGCTTCTCCTTCGGCGGCATACTGGCCATGAAGACGTTTCTGCTCCTGCGACAGAGGATCGACAGCGTGATATTCATTTCACCTTGCGTGACCGGACGCGCGTTACTGCTCACGCGCCCACAAAGGTTTGCGGCAAGCCAACTGAACCGGCTTCTCAAGATACCGAGCATCCGCTCCTTTCTGTACAAGGCAGCGCAGAACAAGACCAACGCGCGCCGCCTGGCCAGGCTCGTACACGTTGTCGGGAAGGTGGAGAATTACCGGGAATTTGAGTCGAGGCTGGCCAAAATGCGTCCGTCGATGATCGAGATCGTGTCACGCGAGCTCGACGAGATTCTGGGAGCCGAGTTCCCTTTGCCCGAATCCAAGTATGAGACGCCCTGCCACTTTGCCATGTCCGTCAACGATCCGGTGCTGCATTATCGGACCACGCTGGATGCCCTGCGATCACAGTTCCTGAACGTACGGGTCACTGAGCTCTCGTTCCGGTTCCACCAGCCGCCTCGGGCGTTCACCTTGGATGAGCTGAACCACTCCTTTCGGGACACACTGGCTGAGTCTCTCCTCCGCGGCCCGCGGTCCGGCGACACCCCGGGGCAGGCGCAATTCCCCAAACCTTAACGAAATCGCCCTCCCCGAATGCACGGGGAGGGCGAGAATCCTTTGATCGAGCTTGCCGATTCGGCGCAGCACCCAATGCTGCCAGGTGCTACGCCTCGTATTCCTCCGGCAGCCAGCAGCAGAGTACAAGCTCGCGTGCGGCTTTGACCTCATCCATGCGTCCGAATTTGGTCGTCGTGGGCGCCTTGTGAAGCAGGTCGGGCCGCGTTTTCGCCTCGTCTGCGATCTTGATCAGAGCGTCGGCGAAGGCGTCGAGCGTGTCCTTGTTCTCGGTCTCGGTCGGCTCGATCATAAGCGCCTCGTGGACGATGAGCGGGAAGTAATTGGTGGGTGGGTGGAAACCGTAATCCATGAGCCGCTTGGCGACGTCCAGCGCCCTGACAACGCTGCCCTCGAAGCGGCCCTCGGCAACGAATTCATGCATGCTTATGCGATCGTATGGGACGTGATAGGTGCCGCGAAGTCGCGCGAGCAGGTAGTTGGCATTGAGGACGGCGTATTGAGCTATGTCCTTTAGCCCATCGGGTCCGTGCATGGCGATGTAGGTAAAGGCCCGCACCATCCCGCCGCCAAAATGGCCATGAAAGGCCTTCATCCGGCCTATGGATTTCTCGGGCGTGACGAATCCGAAGAGCGGGGGGGTGTCGTCGGAGCCTGGATCTACGATGTCCACGATCGGCGAGGGGAGAAAATCGGCCAGGTGGGCTGCTACTGCGACCGGCCCGCAGCCGGGGCCGCCGCCACCGTGCGGCACGGCAAAGGTCTTGTGCAGGTTAAAGTGCATCAGGTCGAAGCCGAGTTCGGCCGGGCGGACGATGCCCAGCAGGGCGTTCAGGTTCGCCCCGTCGCCGTACATCAGGCCGCCGCAAGCGTGGACAAGTCTTGTGACCTCAAGAATGTGTTCGTCGAACAGCCCCAGCGTATTGGGGTTGGTGAGCATCATGCCGAGAACGGTGTCGTCACAGGCAGCTTTCAGGGCTACCAGGTCGACGTTGCCGCGGGAGTCGGACGGGATCTGAACGGTATCGAGACCCATCATGCCGGCTGAGGCGGGGTTAGTGCCGTGCGCGGAATCGGGGATCAGTATCTTGGTGCGCTTGGCATCCCCGCGAGACTGATGAAACGCGCGCATGATCAGAACGCCGGTGAACTCACCGTGGGCGCCTGCGGCCGGCTGCAGGGTGATCGCGGCGAATCCGCTTATCTCCTTGAGCCATTCCTGGAGCTGATACATGAGCGCCAGATTGCCCTGGACAGTCTCCACCGGCTGAAGAGGATGCGTGAAAAGGAAGCCCGGCAGGCGGCAGGTGTCCTCGTCGATCTTAGGGTTGTATTTCATGGTGCACGAGCCGAGGGGATAGAAGCCGCCGTCCACACTGTAATTGAACGTGCTGAGGTGCATGTAGTGCCGCACGACATCCACCTCGGCCAACTCAGGCAGTGGCAGATCTGATCGCAACAGCGACTCCGGCAAGCCTGTCAGGGGCACGTCGGGCTCGGGGAAGAGCACTCCGACACGGCCAGGCGACGACAGGTCAAAGATGGTCGGTTCCACGATCTTCGGGGAGGGGTTTGCAGCGGCCTCAGTCATGGCTGGTCTCCGAGAGCACGTCGACCAATGTGTCGATCTCTTCCTTGGAATTCATTTCAGTCACGGCGATGAGCAGATGATCCTTCAAGGCAGGATAGTCCTGGCCGAGATCATAGCCGCCCAGTATGCCGTGCTCGAGCAAGTGGGCGTTCGCGTCCGACGCGGGCCTGCCGAGGCACAACGCGAACTCATGAAAGAAGGGCGCGTCGAAGCACAAGCTCATGCCCTTGATGGCGCTGAGCTTCTGGGCGGCATAGTGGGCCTTGTGATAACAGAGCTCGGCAACTTGCCTTAGCCCCTTCTTCCCGAGGAGCGAAAGGTAGACTGCCGAGGCCAGAGCGAGCAGACCCTGATTGGTGCAGATGTTGGATGTGGCGCGTTCGCGCTTGATATGCTGCTCGCGAGCAGTCAGTGTCAGGACATAGGCCCGTTGCCCGCGGTTGTCGACAGTCTCACCCACGAGCCTGCCGGCCATTTTGTGCACGAAGGCTTTCTTGGTGGTGAAGTATCCGAGCGTGGGACCGCCAAACCACATGGGGATGCCCAGGGGCTGCCCATCACCGACGACGATGTCCGCATCCATGGAACCAGGCGTTTTCAGCAGCGCCAACGCGGTTGGATTGGTCACCACGCAGGCCAGGGCGCCCTTCCCATGGGCTGCGGCGATGAGCCTGGTGCAGTCAAAGACGCGGCCGAAGAAGTCGGGGTACTGAACGATGACCAACATGGTCTGTTCGTCAATCAGCGATTCCAAGGCCTCCGGACCGGACTTCAGTTCTGCCTGCGCCTCGTCGCCACTCAGCTCCAGTCCCATTCCCTGAGCGTAGGTGTGCATTACAGCTCTGTACTGCGGATGGACCGCCGGCGAGATCACGACCTTGCGGCGTTTCCCGCGGAACTGGGCGAAGGCCAAGTTGACGGCTTCAGCTGCAGCCGTCGCGCCGTCATAGTGCGAGGCGTTCGAAACTTCCATGCCGGTGAGGGCCGCCATCAGCGATTGATACTCGAATGTCGCCTGGAGCGTGCCCTGTGAGATCTCCGGCTGATAGGGCGTGTATGCAGTGTAGAACTCGCCGCGGAGCAGGATGTGATCCACAACCGAGGGGATATAGTGGTTGTAGGAGCCCGCACCCAGGAAGGAGATCAGGTCGGAGCGCGAGTGCTCATTGCCAGCTGCAATGTCTGCCAACTCAGCGGCCGCCTCCATTTCGGTCAACGCTGAGGGCAGGTCCAGCTTGGGAAAGCGGAGGTTTTCCGGCACATCCCGGAAGAGGTCATCCAGCGACTTGACGCCAATGGTGCTCAACATGGCGTCGCGCTCCTGCGCGCTGATGGGGATATAGGTCATGTTGGCTCACCTGTGATCGATCGTCGCCACGCCGCCCCGATGGGGAATCGGGAGTCCGGGCTGGCCGGGCGCTGCGCAGCGGAAACGGGGGTGATCAGTGCGATCGCGCAGCGCAGTATTTCTCGTAGGCCGCGGCATCCATCAGGTCGCCGCCTGCTTTGGCTGCCTCGACCTTGATCATCCAGCCCGCGCCGTACGGATCGCCGTTCAGGGTCTCGGGCTTATCGGAGAGTGCCTTGTTCGCCTCGGAGACTTTGCCGCCAATGGGCGAATAGATCTCAGCCGAGGCCTTCACCGATTCAACAGAGGCTATGGCCTTGCCCGCATCAAGGGCCTCGCCGGGCTCGACCAGGACCTCGACGAAGACGATGTCAGATAGCTGCGACTGGGCATAGTCAGTGAGGCCGAAAGCGCCGGTAGCAGGATCGAACCACTCATCGGTCTTCGTGTACTTTAGATTGGGCGGAGTATTCACTGGGTTGTCTCCTCAATGACGGACTGGTCTGGCGGCAGATGACAAGAAACGCACGGCGATTCGCCATGCGTCTCTGTGATTGAACCTGAGAGTTTCGCCCGCCCGCCGGGCCAGACGCCCGCGGGATTCGGACTTGCACCGTCGGTGTCTCGTATGAGACTTTCCAGAGAGTTCGGGAGCAGGGTCCTTTTGCCTGAGAGATTCGCCTGGTTTTGCTGATCGGTCCAGGCTTGCCCCTTCGGCGTCCGTCGCAGTGGATCCGGATCTCTTCCCTGCAACCGTTAGGTTGTGCCTGCGGCAACAGGCCTCACCATTGTATGGGAGCAGGGTAGTGGAGTCAAGAGGATGAATCTCCCGGACTCCGTCGGAAGGCACGCTGTCTGGCAAGCCGCAGCCCGATCTCCTCCATGAAGGGGGCCGGCGGCCCTGACCGGGATACGGAGCCCTTAACGCAAACAGGCCCGCGCCAACGCGGGCCTGCGGTCGTTCCGTGGAACTACATCCAGCCCTGGTTCTTGAGGAACTTGGTGACCACCGGGATTTCGAAGAGCTGACCCTGGTACGCCAGGTACGCCCAGTAGAGGAACACAAGCCACAGCAGCGGGAAACAAATGCCGCCAAAGCCAAGGGTCACGACCGACACGATGATGCCCACAACGAACAGCACAACATTCGCTGCAATGGACTGCACCGCGTGGTACTTTATGAAGGAGCGCGCCTTCTTCTCTTCCATCAGGAGCATAATGATGGCGATCAAGACGATCGGGTAGCCTAGGGCCGCCCACAGCTTATCATCGCTGGTGGCATCGGGTGAGACGGGTGCTGGTGACATAGATCCTTCCTCCTAATTGGGTCTGAATTGAGATTATTGTACAACACATCCATACAAAAGGCAACAAGCCAAGAGCGGACAAGAGTACTGCTGTGCTAAAATGCACAGAATGACCCGCATTGTGTTCGTGGGTTCGCCAGATTTTGCGGTCCCAAGTCTGCGGGTGCTGATACGCGAATACCGTGTCGTTGGCGTGGTAACCCAGCCAGACAGGCCCGCTGGGAGAGGAAGGGAGATGCGGCCGCCGCCGATCAAGCTGGAGGCGGCCGAGCTTCGTCTTCCCGTAATTCAGCCCGAGCGGCTGACTGACCCGGTGGCGGTCCGGCGGGTCAAGGACTGGGCTCCCGATCTCATCGTCGTAGCTGCATTTGGTCAGCTCCTGCGGCCGGAGTTGCTGGAACTGCCGGCTCAGGGCTGCGTCAATGTACATGCATCCCTCTTGCCGCGATGGCGGGGCGCGGCGCCCATCCAGGCGGCGATCGCGGCGGGCGATGCAGAGGCCGGTGTCACGATCATGAGGATGGACCAGGGGATGGACACGGGAGGAATCCTTTCGCAGCGCAGCCTGCGCGTCGATGCCCAGGATACTACAGGGTCGCTTTCGGGGAAGCTCTCCCAATTGGGAGCGGAACTCCTGGCGGAGACGCTGCCTGGCTATCTCTCCGGGGAGGTTCGCCCGCAGCCGCAAGATTCCACCCGAGCGACCAAGGCGCCCATTCTCAAGAAGGAGGATGGGCTGTTGGATCCGGAGCTACCGGCAGACATGCTGGAGCGGCGCGTCCGGGCGTTCAATCCATGGCCGGGCGCCCACATCATGTGGGAGAATGGACGGCTGAAAATCCACCGTGCGCACGTTCTGCGCGTGAGCGCCCCGACTGGAAGGCGGATCGTAGTCGAGGAACAGCCGGCGCTGGCAACAGCTGATGGCGTCCTCGTCTTTGATGAAGTCCAGCCTGCAGGAAGGACGCCGATGCACGGTCGCGCATTTCTCCTGGGCGCTCGAAGCTGGGAACGCTAGAGCACGGTGCCACTGAAGGGCGGCGAAATGCACACAACCGAAGGCGGACCTCAGCTGCGCTGACCTCCGCGCCGCCGTGCACGCCGAGAATGGGTGTGCCACCGTCGGGACGCGCGCAACGCGGGAGCCACGCATGCCACAGTACATAGCAGCGATCGACCAGGGCACAACGAGCACGCGTTGCATGGTGTTCGATCGTGCCGGCAGGGTAGTGGCTTCGGATCAGAAGGAACATCGACAGATCTACCCGAAGCCCGGATGGGTTGAACATGACCCGGCGGAGATCTGGACCAGCATCGAATCCGTGGTGGCCGGCGCACTGAGAGGGGCGAGCCTCAGGGCGGGTGCCCTGGCCGCCGTGGGCGTCGCGAATCAACGTGAGACAACAATCGTTTGGGACAGGCGAAGCGGCAAGGCGGTTTACAATGCAATCGTCTGGCAGGATACGAGGACCGATTCAATCTGCCGCAGGCTTGCGGGCGACTTCGGCTCGGACCGCTTCCGCGCCAAGACCGGCCTCCCGATCACGACGTATTTCTCCGGCCCGAAGCTGAAGTGGTTGCTCGATAATGTCGCGGGACTGCGCGAACGCGCCGAGGGCGGCGAGGTCCTGTTCGGCACAGTCGACAGTTGGATCCTCTGGAACCTCACCGGCGAGCACTACACAGATGTGACCAACGCCTCGCGGACGCTTCTGATGAACGTGCATACCCTCGACTGGGATGATGAGATGCTGATTGCTCTCGGCATCCCACGGGCGATGCTGCCGCGAATCGGTCCGTCATCGGCTGTGATCGGGACGGCGCGAGCCGGATGCGCACTCAGTGAGGTCGTGGTTGCAGGCGATCTCGGCGATCAACAGGCAGCACTCTTCGGACAGACTTGTTTTTCTCCGGGCGAGGCCAAGAACACGTATGGGACAGGGTGCTTCATGCTGCTCAATACCGGCGAGAAGCCGGTAGCGTCGAATTCCGGGCTCCTTACCACGCTTGCTTACAAGATCCGTGACGAGAAACCGGCGTACGCCCTGGAAGGATCGGTCGCCATCGCCGGCGCGCTGGTCCAATGGCTGCGCGACAATCTGGGAATCATCGGCCATTCTGACGAAGTCGAAACCCTGGCCAGGACGGTTGAGGACAATGGCGGCGTTTACTTTGTGCCAGCGTTCTCGGGTCTGTTCGCGCCTCATTGGCGGGCAGATGCGCGGGGCGCCATCTTGGGGATGACGCGGCACACCAACAAGGGGCACATCGCCCGCGCGTCGCTGGAAGCCACGGCATTTCAGACCCTGGAGATCTTGGAGGCGATGGAGAAGGACAGCGGCGTGAGACTTACGGAACTCAAGGTGGATGGAGGCATGGTAGTGAACGAGCTGCTCATGCAGTTCCAGGCAGACCTGCTGAATGTACCTGTTGTCCGCCCCCAAGTCGCAGAAACAACCGCCCTGGGCGCGGCATACGCCGCAGGTTTGGCCGTGGGCTATTGGAAGGACCTGGATGAGCTACGGCTCAACTGGAGGCAGGAGGCGAAATGGTTGCCACGAGCGCACGCCGCGCAACGTGAGAAGATGTACTCGGCGTGGAAGAAGGCTGTGAGCCGCACCCTGGATTGGGTGGCGTGAGGTGCTAACAAGGCGTGCAACAGGGTCGCGGGCGGATCGTGCGACAGCATCTTGAGTGGGTAACCAAGGCCGCAGGCATGCCGGTTCAGGGATTGGCGTGCGCACGGAACGGCGCCCGCAGGCCAATACGGGATTGCAGAGGAGAATGAATCGCGACGAAGCCCTTGCTTCACTGCATCAACACCCGGACATATCGGTGCTGATCGTCGGTGCGGGAATAAACGGCATCGGAACCTTTCGAGATCTGGCACGCAATGGGGTGGATGTATTGCTGATTGACCGGGCGGACTTCTGTTCAGGCGCGAGCGCAGCCTCATCACATATGGCGCACGGCGGCATCCGCTACCTGGAAAATGGTGAGTTTCGCCTTGTCAGGGAGGCTGTGCAGGAACGCAACTATATGATAGCGAATGCCCCGCATTTCGTGCGGCCGCTCCCAACCACCATCCCGATCTTTCGACTCTTCTCGGGTCTATTCAATGCCCCGCTGAAGTTCCTGGGTTTGCTGGACAGACCCTCCGAGCGGGGATCGCTTGTGATCAAGCTCGGACTGATGCTGTACGACGCATACACTGGCCGGCAGCGCACCGTTCCGCGCCATCGATTCCGGAATCGCCAGGAGTCGCTGCGCCGCTGGAGCAAACTCAACCCGGCGGTGGTGCACACCGCAACATACTACGATGGCGCCATTCTCCAGCCGGAGAGGCTGGGGTTCGAATTGATCCTGGATGCAGAGGCCGAGAACGCGCAGGCTCGTGCGCTCAATTATGTGAGTCTGCATGGGCAGGACGGCCAGTCGATCGTCTTGCGCGATGACCTGACGGGGGACACCTACAACGTGATGCCACGAATCCTGGTCAATGCCACGGGGCCGTGGATCGATCTCACCAACCGGACTGTGGGTTGCGACACTCGTTTCGTTGGCGGCACCAAGGGTTCTCACCTGGTTCTTGACCACGGGGAACTCCGCCAAGCCATCGGAGACCATGAGTTCTTCTTCGAGAACAAGGATGGGCGCATTGTGCTCATATTTCCGCTATACGACCGTGTCCTCGTCGGGACATCCGACATGGCGGTGGAGGATCCCGATGCCGTGCGATGCACGGACGAGGAAGTAGACTACTTCCTCACAATGGTCAATCGAGTGTTTCCAACGATTGGAGTGAGTCGGACGCACATCGTTTTCCGTTTCAGCGGCGTGCGACCCCTGGCGAGGAGCCGTTCGAAGACGATCGGGCAGATCACGCGGGACCATGAGATCCAAGTCGTGGACGCCGAACAAACCGGATTGCCCTTCCCAATCTATGCTCTGGTCGGCGGTAAGTGGACCTCCTGGCGGGCCTTCTCGGAGCAAGTGACGGACAAATGCCTGGCCCAGCTCGGAATCACAAGGAAGGCCAGCACACGTGGAATACCGATAGGTGGGGGCCGGGGATATCCGGCGAGCGCTGAAGATCGACACCGGATGTTGGCGCATATTGCCGAGAAGTGTCACGGATCATATGAGCGCGCGGAGGACTTGTTCGAGCGGTACGGCACCCGGGCTCTGCAAGTGGCCCGGTTCGCAGGTGCAGGAGTTGATGCGCCAATGCGGTGGCTGGCGGCGTACAGCCGCGGCGAGATCGAGTTCATGGCGGTGCACGAGAAAGTGGTCCATCTTGACGACGTGCTGCTGAGGCGGTCGATGCTTGCGATGCTGGGCCATGCCACACGAGAGGGGGTCAGAGAGATAGCCGATGTGTTGGCCGGCGTTCTGAGGTGGGATGCGGCGCGCCAAGAGGCCGAGATTGCCCGGACGCTGCAGATCCTGAAGGAGAAGCATCAGGTCGATCTGTAGGCAACCACGAAGAGCGGGGGCGGCCGCAAGACGCGCAAGAGTCCGCATGGTAGAATTTGTGCGATGAGATGCTCCGTGGTCATCCCTGTTTATCGCGGCGAGGCCACTTTGGATGTTCTGGTTGAGCGTCTCGCCGCTGTCCTGCCGCAGGTCGCAGAGCAGTTCGAGGTCGTGCTAGTAAACGATGGAAGCCCGGACGACAGCTGGGGGGTGATCAGCCGTCTCTCGGTAGAATACCCGTGGGTGCGCGGGATCTCGCTCACGCGCAACTATGGCCAGGAGAATGCCACTCTGTGCGGCATTCAGGAAGCGCGGTTTGAGGCCATCGTCACCATGGACGACGACTTGCAGCACAGCCCCGAAGACCTCCCGAAGCTTCTGGACAAACTGAACGAGGGTTATGATGTCGTCTACGGGGTGCCCCGGATCCGTAGACAGGGCTGGTGGAAGAACCTGGCATCCAGAGCGGTCAAACGCCTGATGTCGTGGAGCCTGGGACTGAAAGCGGTGCGCGACATCAGCGCGTTCAAGGTGCTTCGGTCCGACCTCAGGGAAGGACTCCGCACCACCGGACCAGATGTCTTTGTGGATGCCCTCCTGACATGGGTTACCCTTCGTACTGCCTCGGCTGAGGTCGACGAGGCACCTCGGACGCATGGAAGGTCCAACTACAGCCTGGTCAAGCTGATACGAGTGGCGCTACTGGTCATCACGAACTACACGACCGTCCCGCTGCGGCTGGCCAGCCTAACCGGATTCATCTTTACGATCCTGGGCTTCTTCGTGCTGCTGTACGTGCTGTACGTGTACTTTGCCCTGGGATCGATCCCGGGCTTCCCGTTTCTGGCGTCCGTTTTTGCTATCTTCAGCGGCGTCGAGCTCTTCGCGGTCGGAATCATCGGGGAGTATCTGGCGCGTGTTTTCGAGCGAAGCTCGGGCAGACCCATGTATACCGTTCGAGAGCGGGTGGGGGGCGATAAGTGATCGCGGTCATCCTGCAGCCATCGTACATCCCGTGGCGCGGCTACTTCGACCAGATCCGGCGCGCGGACACCTTCGTCTTCTACGATGATGTCCAATATGACAAGCATGGATGGCGCAATCGAAACCAGATTAAGACAGCTCAGGGCAGGCAATGGCTGACGATTCCGGTGCACAGCACAGGCGCGACCTCGGGAATGCCGATCAAGGAGGTGCGCATTGATGGGAGCAAGCCCTGGGCGCGAAGTCACCTGAAGGCGCTCACAATCGCCTACGGCAAAGCCCCATTTTTCGGGGAGATTGTGCCCCTGCTCGACTCGATCTACAGCCGCCGGGACGCGTTCCTCGCCGATTTTACCATCGAGACGACCATCCAATTGGCGCGCGAGCTGGGCATCCAGCATACGCGCTTCGTGCGCGCTTCAGAGCTGCAGGGCATCGCCGGACGAAGGACAGAGCGTTTGATCCAGATTCTCAGGCATGTGGGCGCAACGCACTACATAAGCGGTCCCTCCGCGCGCCAGTACATCGAGACCAGCGCCTTTACTGAAGCGGGGATCACGCTAGAATACATGGAGTACAACTACCCGGAGTATCCTCAGCTCCACCCACCGTTCGATCCGAATGTTTCCGTCGTGGATCTTCTATTCATGACCGGCAGTCAAGCAGGGCAACTCATCGTGGGTCGGGAGCCAGCACGGAATGAGTCTTGAGGAGGCGCTTGAGGACTGCCGTGCCTATTTCTCCGGGAAGCTCGAGCGGCATGGTGCAGTCCCCGCCGGGGTGGATTGGAATGGAGTTGAAGCCCAGGAAGTCCGTTTCGACCAGCTCGTTCGAATAGTCGACCCATCACAGAGGTTCAGCATCATCGACTACGGGTGCGGCTACGGTGCGCTTATCGATCATATGCGCAAACGAGGCTGGGATTTCACGTATTATGGTTTCGATATGCTTGCGCCGATGGTGGAGGCCGGAAGGCAGAGATACAAGGATCTGGGCACCGCCCAGTTCACGATGGACGAATCCAGCCTGACTGTTTGCGATTACCTGGTCGCCGGCGGGATCTTCAACCTCAAGTTCGGTGCCTCGTCGACCGAGTGGCGGGACCACACTCTCCGGATCCTGGATCAGATGAGCAGCCTGTGTTCGAGAGCATTCTCCTTCAATATGCTTACCAGCTATTCCGATCCCGAGCGGATGGCCGCTCGTCCGGACGCCTACTTCGGGGATCCGCTTTTCTACTTCGATCACTGCAAGCGGAATTTCTCGCAGAATGTGGCGCTGCTCCACGACTATGTCCTGTACGACTTCACGATCCTCGTTCGCAAGGAAGTGTAGACAGTCCAGGCGCGTTGCGGCGTCAGTTCACTTGGTCAGGGAGAAACCAAATCCATATGCCCGTTGATTTCAATCGTCCCCTGCCGGTTGGCAAAGAGCAGGAGTACATCCTGGAGGCGCTGCAGAGCGGCCACATATCCGGCGATGGCCCATTCACCAAGAGGTGCCACGCTCTGTTGGAGGAGGCACTGGGCGTACCCCAGGTGTTGCTGACGACCTCGTGCACGCACGCGTTGGAGATGGCAGCCATGCTGCTGGAAATCCAGCCGGGGGATGAGGTGATCTTTCCAGACTTCACCTTTGTCTCGATGGTCAATGCCTTCGTCCTACGCGGTGCGAGACCGATCTTCGTGGACATCCGTCCTGACACGTTGAATCTGGACGAGACGAAACTTCCCGAGGTGTTGAGCCCACGGACCAAGGCGATCGTGCCGGTCCACTACGCGGGCGTCGGCTGCGAGATGGATGCGATTATGGAATCGGCAAGCAGTCGGACGGTCGCTGTGGTGGAAGACAATGCCCACGGCCTATTTGGCCGATACAGGGGCCGCTACCTCGGAACCTTCGGCGTACTGGCCGCGCAGTCATTCCACGAGACGAAGAATTTCAGCTGCGGAGAGGGTGGGGCGCTGATCGTCAATGACCCTGCCCTGAAGGACCGTGCCGAGATCATTCGCGAGAAGGGCACCAATCGTTCACGGTTCTTCCGGGGGCAGATCGATAAGTACACGTGGGTGGACCTTGGATCCTCTTACCTGCCGTCGGATATCCTGGCAGCGTATCTCTTCGGACAGCTGGAGCAGCGCGAGAAGATCCAAGCGAACCGCCGGAACGCGTGGAATACCTACGCGGCAGGCCTCCAGGCCTGGGCAGGAATGCATGATGTTCGGCTGCCCGTGGTTCCCGAACATTGCGAGCAGCCTTTTCACATGTTCTATTTGCTAATGCCCACCCTTGAAGTGCGGACCCGCTTCATCGCGCACTTGCGGGAACGCGGAGTGTACGCGGTATTCCACTATCTACCTCTTCATCTTTCAGATATGGGGCGCAGCTTTGGTGGACGGGAGGGCGATTGTCCTGTCACCGAGCGAGTGAGCGATCAGCTCGTGCGGTTGCCGTTGCACAACCTGCTCACGGGCAATGAGCAAGAGGAAGTGATCGAGGCGATCCTGGAGTTTTCGTTCTGAGGCGGAGACAAGCACCCGCTCGCAGCCATGTTACAATCCCGCCGCCGGAAGGACCGCGTGCCACGCAAATCGAAATCCACTGTGGACATCGTGCTGCCTCTGTACAACGAGGTGGATGTCTTTGAGCATACCTACCGACGATTGCGTGCAGTCATCGATGCGCTTCCACATCAGTTCATGATCTACTGCGTGGATGATGGCTCCACTGACGGAACGTCTGACCTGCTTAAGCGACTCGCGAAACGGCATAGGGGGACAAGGGTGATCGAGCTAAGCCGCAACTTTGGCCATCAGGCGGCGCTGACAGCCGGCCTGGCCGCGGCCACGGGGGCTATCGTCATCACGATGGACGGGGACGGCCAGCATCCGCCGGAACTGATCCCGCAAATGCTGCAGCTGGTCGGGCAGGGCTATGACATCGTCCAAGGCCAACGCGCCGATACCGTCGAAGTCGGGGTCCTCAAGCGCTGGACCTCCGGCGGCTTCTATCAGCTATTGAATCTGATCAGCGGGACGCACGTGCTTCCAGGCGCGGCGGATTTCCGCGCTCTTTCGCGGCAGGCGGTGGACGCCCTGAATGGGATGCCGGAGTATCACAGATTTCTGCGGGGAATGATCTCATGGATGGGCTACCGTAGCGTGATCCTCCCGTACACTGAACCGAAGCGGACGTCCGGAAGATCGAAGTACTCATTGGGCAAGATGATGCGCCTCGCGATGGATGCGGTATTCTCATTTTCCCTGGCCCCACTCTTCGTGGGCTTGAGCCTGGGGGGAGTACTGATGTGCCTGGCCGCCGCCGAGATGGCCTATGTACTCTCCTTCTGGGTTACTGGCCGCACTTCGGGCCTTGCACCAGGGTGGAGCTCATTAATGTTTGTCATCCTGATCGTCGGCGGGATGCTGATGCTGCTGCTCGGATTCGTGGGCGTTTACGTGGGATACATCTTTCAGGAGGTCAAGCGCCGTCCGGTGTTCCTTGCAAGGAAGACCGGGGACGATGCAGGGGCCTGACCCGGAGATATCCCGGCTGGACCAAGAGGGGCGACCGCTGCGGGCGGGAGAGGGACCGATGCTCCCGATCAGGTGTGCTGGTCAGCGTCTCGCCGTTGGGGGCTCGAGCCTTCTTCCGTACTCTCCTTCCCGCGGACCGAGGACCTTGAATCCAAGAAAATGCCGAACCTGAAGTGGCTGTGCTTTGGCGCTGGCGCGATAGGCACCTATGTAGGTGGCTCGCTGTCGTTGGCAGGCGAGGACGTGGTTTTCCTGGAGCAGCCCGCCGCGCTGGGCGAAGTGCGCGCCCGCGGGTTGCGACTTGACTTGAGAGCCGACCAGCGAAGGCGAGCCAGTGAAGCGCTGGTCCTGGCACCAAGCGCACTGGTCTTCTGCGAATCACTTGAAGAGGCGTTGCACCACGGCCCATTCGACGCGGCGATCTATGCGCTGAAGTCCTTCGATACTGAGGCGGCGGTGGATTCGATGCGGCCTCTTGCCGGGAGCATGCCGCCCGTGGTGTGCTTTTCCAATGGCGTCGAGAATGAGGCGGAGCTGGCTCGGGTCTTGGGCGACGGGAAGGTCATCGCTGCGACCGTGACGACGGCGATCGGGCGGCGCGGTCCGGGTGACGTCGTCCTCGAACGACTGCGAGGGGTAGGGATTCTCTCCACACATGCGATCTCGAGCCGACTCCTCGGCTCCGCCAACGCGGCGCAGTTGAGCGCACGACCGTACGAAGATGCAGCAGCGATGAAGTGGTCCAAGATGCTGACCAACTTGATTGCCAATCCTACTTCGGCGATACTGGACATGACCGCCGCCGAGGTTTTGGGCGACCCGGGTATCTACCGCATGGAAATCGAGGTGCTGCGCGAGTGCCTGGCCGTGATGCGGGCGCGGGGAATCTCGATCGTCGATTTGCCAGGAACTCCGGTTCGGGCTTTGGCTATCGCTGCGCAGCTCCCAGCCTGGGCTTCCAAGCCATTCCTCGCCCGCGCGGGCGGTGCCGGCCGGGGCGGCAAGATGCCGTCCTTTCACATCGATCTGCACTCCGGCCGGGGCAGATCCGAGGTGGAGTTCCTGCACGGCGCGATCGTTCGCGCCGGCAAGGAATTGGGAGTCCCGACCCCCGTAAGCTCCTTCCTGGCGGCGACCCTAATCGCGCTGACGGAAGGCAGGATTGCGCCGCAGGAATTTGGGCGAAAGCCGGAGAAGCTGATTAGGGCCCTGCACGATCGGGCCAGCACCCTGTGACAGCTGCAGCGGCGTGGGGGAGGCGATCTCGCCCCAAGTGCGTGGCGCGAGGGTGATACAATACGGCTCCTGTTCCAGACCCCATGAACGCCGATTCACAAATCCGTCTTGTTGAAAGGCGGCAAGATGTTGAGATCCATCTTCCGGATGGGCGCGTCTTGTCCGGGAGGCGCGGCGCGCCGGTGGGGGAGTTCCTGAAGGCGATCGAGGTCGCCGTACCTGTAGTCGCCGCCGATGTGGATGGGCAGCTGCGCGAGTTGACATATCCCGTCCGAATGGACGCCAATGTAAGGCCGATCAACACCTCGGAATCGGACGGCGCGCTCATCTACCGTCGTTCTCTGAACTTCCTGCTGGAGATGGCCTTTGCGGATCTCTTTCCGGGCGCCGAACTCCGGATTGACCACTCAATCTCATTTGGGGGCTACTACTGCCAGGTTAATGGCCGTGGACCGCTGACCTCGGCCCAGCTGTCCCAACTGCGGGCCCACATGCAGCAACTCGTCGACTCGGATATCCCCTTCACAAAGCGAGAGGTTCCGCTTAGGGAAGCGATCGAGTATTTCCAGTCCCTGGGCTATACCGACAAGGTGCGGCTGCTGCACTACCGGCGCAAGCACTACTTGACGCTCTACGCTCTCCGGGACCGAATGGACTATCACCACGGCTACATGGTCCCGTCCACGGGCTACCTCAAGTGGTTCGAATTGGTTATGTCCAACGGCGGCTTCACACTGCGCTTCCCCCGCCGGCATTCGCCGACGAGCCTGGAGCCGATCACTCCCTATCCTCAACTGTTGGCGGCGTTTCGACTGTACGGCGACTGGCTGGAGCATCTTGGCATCGACAACGTCGGCGCCTTGAACGATGCCATCCAGGGGGGCCGCGTACATGAGGTCGTGCTCGTGTCGGAGGCACTCCACGAGCAGAACATTGCAGACGTTGCCAAGCAGGTCAAGTCCAGCGCGACGCCGATTGTCCTGATAGCCGGGCCGACTTCGTCTGGCAAGACGACGTTCTCGCGGCGCCTTACGATCCAGCTGCTGGCAGCGGGTGTTTCGCCGTATACCCTGGAGCTTGACAACTACTTCGTGGCGCGTGCAACAACGCCGCTCGGCGACGACGGGGAACCGGATTTTGAGTCGCTGGAAGCCCTTGACCTACGGCTGCTGGCCTTGGATTTGGGGCAGCTTCTGGCCGGGAAACCGGTGCGCGTGCCGCGGTACAACTTCGAGACCGGAGTGCCCGAGCCTGGCGAACATGTGCAGCTTCGCGCCGGCCACCCGATCATCATGGAGGGAATACACGGCTTGAATCCGCAACTGCTACCCGGGAGCCTCCAAGGTCAAACCTTCAAGATCTATGTGTCAGCACTGACGCAGCTGAATCTGGACCGCCACAATCGGGTGTCGACGACCGATACGCGCCTGCTGCGACGTATTGTGCGCGATGCCCGCGAACGGGGCTACTCCGCGAAGGATACGATCGCGCGCTGGGAATCTGTGCGGCGGGGGGAGAAGCGATACATCTTCCCATATCAGGAGAATGCGGACGTCATGTTCAATTCGGCGCTCGTGTATGAACTTTCTGCGCTCAAACCACTAGTTGAACCTCTGCTGCGGCAGGTACAACACGGTGTTCCGGAGTTTATCGAGGCAAAGCGCCTGCTTGCATTCCTGGAGTGGTTCCTGCCGATCGATGCAGCACTTATCCCTGGCAATTCCATCGCGAGGGAGTTCATCGGCGGATCAATCCTGAGGGAATTCCGCGCCTGGCGGACGCACTAGGTCCGCGGAACCCAACCGATGGACCCGCCTCAGGGGTGCCCGAGGCGGCCAGAAATCCCATGTCGATCCTGGAAATACTTCTTCTGGCGCTGAGCATGGCCATCGATGCCTTCGCCGTGTGCCTCGCCGCCGGCGCGCTTCCGGGCCTGCAGGGACCGCGGCAGGCTTTCCGACTGGCATTTCACTTTGGGCTGTTCCAGTTCATGATGCCGGTCGTTGGCTGGCTGGCCGGCTCGACCATCGAATCGCTGATCCGTGAAGTTGATCATTGGGCGGCGTTCGGGTTGCTCGCCTTTGTGGGCGGGCGCATGATCTTCTCGTCCCGGCGATCGGAGCAGGTGCAGACCGCCGATCCGTCGCGCGGTTGGACCCTCGTGTTGCTTTCGATCGCGGTCAGCATAGACGCGTTGGCGGTCGGGTTGAGTCTGGGTTTGGTCGGTGTCGCGGTAGGTTATCCGGCCGTACTGATAGGGATCACGACTGGCGTGCTTTCGTTGGTCGGATTGCGGCTGGGGCTTACAGCAGGCCGCAGGTTGGGGAGGCCCGTCGAACTCCTTGGCGGTTTGGTACTCATCGGGATCGGCCTGCGGATACTGTTGCAGCACGTGATGCTATAATGACCTCTAAGCCCGCCGCGCGGGAGCTCAGGCCTCCATATCTTTGTCCTGCGGGGCTGCTTCGAGCAGGGCGGATTGAAGGGCAGCGAATAGGAGAGCATTGAAATTCGAGCAATTCAATCTTGATGCGCGGCTTATGGCTGGGATCAGGAAAGCGGGATATGAAGTGCCGACACCCATTCAGGAGGCGGCGATACCCGCCGCGCTCCGGGGCCGCGATCTCATTGGCACTGCCCAGACCGGCACCGGCAAGACCGCAGCTTTTGTGCTGCCCATCCTGCATAAGCTCCTGGGGGGCCGCCGAGGCATTTCGCGGGCGCTGATAGTCACCCCCACCCGGGAACTGGCGGAACAGATCCATGAGGTCATCCGCGTTCTGGCCGCCGGCACCGGAAT
>JAZDHO010000107.1:0-3947 GCA_043805815.1 Chloroflexota bacterium | reverse complement strand
TCCTGAGTCTTCCGAGAACTACTGCAGCTTGATCTCGCCGTCAAACCTCACATTCAATTTGAGGCCAGTGATGTCCAGCGTCATGCTGGCTGGAAACGATTCGCTCCCAGCGATCGATCCATCCGCAATGGCGCTGGCGACCGCACGTTCGATCGCGCGCTGTGAGTTGATGCCTACCAGCTTGAGGAACTTGCGAATGCTAAGGTTGAAGGTCTCTTCGTTCATTGGGCTCTCCGATCCTCTCTGGTTTGGGGGCGATCTCTGATCCGGCCTGATTATCGCGCTATTTGTCACCCGGATGGGCTGCGAAACAAACCGCGCACGCCGTCGGCG
Organism: Chloroflexota bacterium; assembly: GCA_043805815.1. Lineage (GTDB taxonomy): Bacteria > Chloroflexota > Anaerolineae > Anaerolineales > Villigracilaceae > Fen-1038. Next base: position 3,614 of record JAZDHO010000107.1, on the reverse strand, counting down.
CGGTTGCTCAATCCGCGCGATGGACGTAAAGTGACAGGATCGCGGCGCGGCGGCCGGAAGGCCGCGCCAGATGGAGCTGCATTGTCCATGCACGGCCTTCGGTCCCAGTACATGCTGGAGGGCGAACAGAAACCGCGCGTAACGCGCACACTCCTTTTGCGCGTGCTGCGCTACGCACGCCCCTATTGGGGACATCTGGCCGGGATGCTGTTCACCATCCTCGTGACCACCGGCCTTTCGCTCGCCTCGCCGCTCATCTTCCGCAGGCTTATCGACCAGGTGCTGCCCGCCCGCGACCTGAACCGGCTGATCTGGCTCGCCGGCGTCCTGGTGCTCATCCCCATCCTCAGCAGCGTCATCGCCGTGGTGCAGCGCAGGCTGAACGCCGCCATCGGGGAAGGGGTCATCTACGACCTGCGCTCTTCGCTGTTCGCCCGGCTGCAGCGCATGTCGCTGCGCTTCTTTACCAACACACGCGTCGGCGAGCTGATGAGCCGGCTGAACAATGACGTGGTGGGAGCGCAGAACGCCATCAGCAACACCATCACCAACATCATCACAAACCTGATCCAGACCGTCGCCATCCTGGCGGTGATGCTCACACTCGAGTGGCGGCTGACCCTGGCAGCGCTGGTGGTGCTGCCGTTCCTGGCGCTGATCGCCCGCCAGTTGGGCGCGCGTTTGCGGGTCGTGGCGCGCCAATCCATGGAACTGAACGCGCAGATGAACGCCCATATGAACGAGACCCTCAATATCGGCGGGGCGCTGCTCGTGAAGCTCTTCGGGCGCGAGGCAGATGAGGAGCGGCGCTTCCGCGCCCGAGCCGCGGGGGTGCGCGACATCGGCGTGCGCCGCGCCGTTCTGGGCACATCCCTGTTCGCCTTGCTCGGCATCATCGGCGCCGTCGGCACCGCGCTGGCGTACGGCTTCGGTGGCTATCTGGTCATCCAGGGAAGCTTTACGATCGGTACCATCGTTGCCTTTGGCTCGTATCTCGGATCACTGTACGCCGCGCTGCAGGGCCTGGTGGGCGCGCCGGTCGAGTTCAGCACCTCGATGGTCTCGTTTGAACGCGTCTTTGAGGTTATCGACCTGCCTCAGGACATCGTCGAGAAGGGAGCCGCGCTTCGGCTGCGCGACGTGCGCGGCGAACTGGCGTTCGACCGCGTCAGCTTCAAGTACACCGTGGATGAAGACAAGCTGCTCAGTGACGTCAAGCGCTGGGGGCGCATGGAAAACGTCACCGCCGTGCTCTCACTCGCGGACAGCGAGGCCGGCGAATCCCCCAAGGACGACGAAGCGCGCGAGGAGCCGAGCGGCGCCTCGCAAGCCCGAGACGAAGCCCTTGACGATGTGTCCTTCGCGGCCCGCCCCGGACAATTGGTGGCGCTCGTCGGCCCTTCCGGCGCCGGCAAGACCACGCTGACCTACCTCATCCCTCGCCTGTATGACCCCACGGAGGGCGTCATCCGCATTGACGGGCATGACCTGCGCGACCTGAAGCTCGATTCGCTTGCCTTCGCCATCGGCATGGTGACCCAGGAGACCTATCTTTTCCACGACACCATCGCCACCAACCTGACGTTTGCCAGGGCGGAAGCGACGCAGGCCGAGATCGAGGCAGCGGCGCAGGCGGCCAACATCCACGGGTTCATCATGGACCTGCCCGAGCGTTACAACACCATCGTCGGGGAGCGCGGTTACCGGCTCAGCGGCGGCGAGAAGCAGCGCATCGCCCTAGCGCGCGTCATCCTCAAGGATCCCAGGATCCTCATCCTGGACGAGGCCACCAGTTCACTGGATAGCGAGTCCGAAGCGCTGATCCAGGAGGCTCTCAAGCGTGTCATGAAGGGCCGCACCAGCATCGTCATTGCCCACCGTCTCTCGACCATCCTCGCCGCCGACCTGATCCTGGTGATGGACCGCGGTCGGATCGTCGAGCGCGGTACACACTCTGAGTTGCTGGCGCTGGGGGGCATCTACAGCCAGCTTTACGAGACGCAGTTCAACCGGGCGAACGTGGGGGTATGAGGCCGGGAATCCGAAGAGGCCGTGTTTCACCACGGGCCCGGGGCATCTTCATTTTCCCAGGCGAGATCGGCGGCCGCGCCGAGCAACATGTGGGATCTGATCAGTCGGCCTTGCTGTCCAGCAGGTAGCCAAATCCGATGGCGACAACCGGGATGATCAGGTACGTCAGCCCGATATCCTTGACGTACTCGGCTAGGGGCATAGCCATTGGGCCCGCGGAGAAGAGCGGCAGGTCGATGAGCAAGTTGATGGCCAGCCATATCGCGCCGATCAAGATTCCTTCCCCGAGGAATCCGGTTGTCACTTTCCTCAGATGCAGGATGGAGAATACGACGGCACACACGGTCACCACTACCGGCATGATCGACTCAAACAGAGGCCGCTGCGTTTCGTGGATCGGGAATATGAGGATGGATACAACGAATGGGATCAACCACGTCAGAAGGCCGAACAGGATCATCTGCCAAGTACGCTTCATGGTGTTTTCCTCCTCTGGCTCTTGGCCGAGCCCGGCTCAAACTTTGATGAAACGGAACCGCCGACGTCAGCTGGCGGTGCTCCAAATCGACGGTCACGCGGAGAGCTATCTGTTCATGCTGCTGCCAAACTCCCGGGCCCTGCCGCGCCTGTCCGTCGTTCCCGGACCGTCTCGAACAGCAGAACACCAATGAGCATCAATGCGTACGGCCAGCCCGCCTGCACCCTCCATGCCAGCGCCAGTGCAAGCCACGAAAGGGGGATGAAGATGCGGGAGACCCCCCCCAGGAGCAGCGAATAGTCGTACGGCAGCAGGATTGGGTTGGCAAGGAACAGCGCGCCCTCCAGGTTCTTGCGCCGCAGCCAAACCAGTACAAGCAGGCAGGCGAAAAACGGCAATAACCAGCTGGAGGACATGATGGATCCGCTTGTGGTTGCTGAGGCCACCCTCGTAATGCGGTTCTGCTCGAATCCGGACAGGAAGCTGATCCATTCCATCGGCCATGATGGCCTGAGGAGCAGAAACGGCACCTGCAGGGCGAGGGTCGCCACCAGGAATTCGGCGAGGTTTCGCTTGCTGGCGAAGACGCGCGGCAGTGCTGGCAGTAGCAGTTGGGGCTTGAGGGAAAGCAATGCCCAGACGGCTGGGCGACTGGAGCGGTAGATCAACCAAAAGAACGGGTCGAGCTGACCAAGGAAAAAGCACTGAAGCAGGGGGACAAAAAAGATCCAGTATAGGCTGTCTCTCTTAAGCGCAAACACCACGGCGGCAAGCATCAACAACAGGCAAATGATGGCCGCCAGGTCCAACGGCAGAAACGAGATCGGAGCAAGCGAGGCGATCAGAGGATAGGGGTATTGCCCAACGTAGACTCCTCCCCAAATCTGGCCTGCCCATGCATGCAGCATTGCAAAATCACTGAAGAAACCAAAACCGGTCGTTGAGACGATGTCCCCGCTCCTGCTCCGCTGCTTCAGCCCTCGGACGTCACTCTACTTTTCCTGTGATGACCGCCATCTTCAACTCGCCGATGGCTTTGGTGATCTGGATATCGCGCGGACAGGCCATGGTGCAGTTGAAGACGGTGTGGCAGCGGGCCACGCCC
>JAZDHO010000106.1:0-5136 GCA_043805815.1 Chloroflexota bacterium | reverse complement strand
AGGAAGTACTGGTTCATGGCTGAGCCTCCGTCATTTGCAGCACCGGCGGTATCCCGCCAACTTTGTGGGCAAGCCAGGGTTGCGTGTGTCCAGCATGGCTTGCTCCTCTCCATTCCGTTTGTCAACTGATGGACACATGATGCGCTGCCGGCGCGGCGGGACATCGGTGGGAGCGCCCATATTGGGCGCGCCGCCTACCTAACTTGAGCGGTCGCGTTGGTGGGGGTCTACCTGGCTGTGACCAGGCCCTCACGCAGCGCCAGGGCCACAGCCTCGCTGCGCGATTGGGTGCCGGTCTTCTGGAGGATGGAGGCGACGTGATGCTCCACCGTGCGCGTGGAAAGGCTTAGGAGCTTGGCGATGGCATTGTTGCTCGATCCCCTGACAAGGCCTGAGAGCACCTCCAGCTCACGGCCGGTGAGCCCGAAGGCGTTCTCCCGTGTGGACGGCCTGGGTCCACGCGGAATGCCGCGCACTCCCTCCGCGCGCATTTGTTGTTTCAACTTCTGGATGATGGGGCGGGCGCCCAGCTGCTCGAAGACCTCCAGGGCCGCCAATTGCGCGGCTTCGTCTCCGTCCATCAGCGCCATTCCCTGCTCATAGGGGCAGCCGTACTTCTTCCACATCGCAGCGGCAGCGCGCCAGTCTCCTGCGATCTGGGTCGCATACGGCTCAGAGGCGCCGGCAGGGGGTGCCGTGATGGCGCCGGCGCGCCACATCCAGTAGCCCAGCTCGCCCATGAACCTTGGAGTGTTGAGCTCACAGGCGTTCTCGTAAAGCTGCTCTGCCTCGAGGCGGCACCGCTTCAAATCCCCCTGCAGCCACTCGGATTCAGCCAGCGTGGCGGCCACCGGACATACCAACTCTTGAAATACGGAGTCGTGGGTTCTGGTACGGAGCGATTCGAGGTCGTCCGGCGCCACAGCATCACCGCGCCGTAGTCGCAGCCTCAGATCGAGCACAGCTAGCCGGCCCTCCATCCACTGTTCACCGTAGATGCTGGGCGCGGAGCGAACGACCTGCCCTGCTTCCGTCCAGTTTCCCTGCTCAAAAAGGGCCCGGCCGCGAAGACTCCACAGACCCAACCTCCAGTTATCAAGATCGTGTCTTGCACAAAACTCAAGACCCTCGCCCGCATAGGCGAGGCAGGCGGCGTGGTCATAATCAACCAGCGAACCGGAGGCCAGGTTGTAAAACGCCCGCGCGGCATGATCGTGATGGTTGCGATCCAGCGCAAGTTGCAGGCTTTGCGCCAGCCTCCTGCGCCCTTCGGTGGTCTGGTTGTGCCACATCTGCACGATGCCGATGTTGTTGAGGGCATGCATCAGCGATTCGTCGTCGCCCAATTCCTCGGCCAGTTGAATGGTGCGCTGTCCCCACTGGATGGCTTCCCTGGCCTCGTAAAGCACCATGTGAATTCTCGATTTATGGCTGTACGCCATCGCCAATTCTCGGGAGACTCCGGCCCGCTCGAGCACCGCAATCGCCTCCGATGCGTACCGAGCCACGGAGGATTGTTGGTCCGACCTCAGGGCGATCTCCGAGAGGCGGCGAAGCGCCCGTCCCTCCTTCTCGTACTGCCGAAGTCCGCGCCAAAGGTGCAGCGCTTCCTGCTGTGCGCGCTCCGCTTCCGTGAACTGATCGGTGACGTCACATTCATCTGCATAGTCGTCCAGCAGCTGAGCGCGACGTTCGACTGGCAGCTGACCAGCATACTGCAAGGCTGCGCGGTAGATATCGCAAGCCTGCCGGTGAGCACCCACGGCACTTGCCTGCCGCGCCGCGGCCGGCGCGTGTTCCAGCACCAGGGACGCATCCTGCGTCCCTTCGGCGTGATTTGCGAGCCGCCCCAAATCCTGGCGGGTTTCCGCCGCGGCTTGCAGCGCCGTCAACGCCAGGCGATGCAAAGCCACCTTTCTGTGGAGAGTGGTGGATTCGAGTATGGTCTGCCGGGTCAGTTCATGACGGAATGCGTAGAAGTCGCCTTGCGCCTGGAGCATGCCTGCCGCGATGCACTCCTCGACTCCTGCCGCGCCGGCCTCCGCGATGATCGTCAAGAGCCACGGCTCCACGCGCAGCCCGATGACCGCCGCGGCCTCCAGCGTCCTGCGCGCGGCCGGCGAAAGACGCGCGGCGCGTGCCAGCACGGCATCTCGAACCGTCTCGGGGATGCCGCCCTCGGCCGCGAGCACCTCGGTCACATAGAAGGGATTGCCATTAGTGAGCCGATGCAGCTCGACCGCGTCGACTTTCTTGTCGCGCGCCAGTTCCTGGACCGCATCTTTCGAGAGGCTGGAGACCGGGATGCGGTGGAGTGAATCGGAAGATCCGAGATCGCCCAGTAGCCGTCGCAAGGGGTGGTCGGTGCCGATCTCGTCATCGCGGTACGTCAGGATCATCAGTGATGTTGTCTGGCGGATGCGCCGCCCGAGGTACTTGAGCAGATCCAGCGTCGCCTCGTCCGCCCAGTGGACATCCTCCACCACGACGATGGTGGGCTGGGCGCTCACCTCGATGAGGCACGAGGCGAAGATCTCGAAAGGGTCGGACTCTGTCTGGAGCTGTCGAAGCAGGCTCCCTTTGGTCTGCAGCGCAATGTCGCGCAGAGGCCCAAGCGGCCGCGGTGTGAACAGCGAATCACACGCACCTCGCAGGATGCGCCAGGAATTGGTTTGTTCTTGGAGGAAATGCTCGACGAGCGAAGTCTTGCCTATCCCTGCTTCGCCGTAGATCAGCGCGGTGCAACCAGGTCCGTTCCTTGCCTGGCGCAGGGCATCGTCGAGCGATCGGAGCTGGGCCTCACGCTCCAGAAGCTGCATGCGATCTACCCGTAAGGTGCATCTTCCCTGTGCGCGTCGACGGAGCCTGAATTGGGCGTCACTCGAAAAAGGCAGTATAAGACCAATCCCTGCGCAGGACAATATGGGTGGTGCGGGCCCGGGCGCATGTGTAAGGCCTTGGAGATCGTGAATACCTCCGAGGCCTTTTGTTCTCAGCGCCTGGGAAGAAGACTCGTCTACGTGTTGTACGGCCGCTGGATGGACGTCACGACCTTGATCCGGTCGAGGGCGATCAAGTCCGTGTGCGCGCGGCTCACCAGCGGGACAATGCAGTTCGCGAACTGCGGAAAGCCGTACACGGCGTAGCTGCCGTCCGCAAGCCGATCGCTGCTTCCGGTCGTGGCGAAGAAGTGGCGCGTGATATCGATCTCCTCGATCGCTGCCGGGATGGGCGGAGGGCTCTTCTCGGTGTTCAGTGTGAAGATGCGCATATATCGGCCTTCGGGCTCGCCGGTCACCATTTCGTGCGTCGCGCCGCCGCAGGTCAAGGTCCCCATGACGAAATCGCCCGCCTCCGGATTGCTGTGATTCGTGAAGGCGCGCGTTGGGTCGATCAGGCTCTTCCACGATTGCTCGAATGCCGCTGAGCTCATCTCCGGATTGCACACCTGCAGGATGGCCCTCCAGTACGCCTGCCATTCGGGCGTCAGCGGATTGCGCGCCCCTGAGTAGAGCGGGCACGTCTGCGGCAGCGGGATGTTGGGCCGGCGCGGCTTGAAGTTGTATTGCGCCAGCTGGTGGTCCCACAGCACGAAGCACAGCTTTCGGGGATCCGGAGTTGGCGACGGTTGGATGGCCGCGGTGGCGGTCGGCTCAACCCCGGCTGCCTGGGTGACGCAAGCGCTCAGGACCGCGGCGCCGGCGCCCAACCCGGCCAGTTTCAGGAAATCTCGTCGGGAGAACGGGGGCATCTCCCGATCGTGTGTCATCTTGTCTTCAGGCATGACAGAATTCTAGGAGCGCAAGATGAGCAGGCGTTTAGATTCCCTGCCCTGCAGGCGTGCGACAAATGTCCTGCTTCAGGGCCAGGCTCGGGGGTCGGTTCCCAATGGGGAACTGGTTGGTGCCCTTTGGTAACCTAGTGGGTGCCCATCGGGCACTTTGCTAAATCGGTACTTACATAGACTACACATAGACTACAGCGGAGATGGCGGCGTCCGCTGAAGCACGTCGTCGCGCGGACTGTTGGGACGAGGCAAGCCCCGCGCGGGATGTGGACCAGAGTGCCTCGCGCGCCCCATGGGGGCTCCTGCTGTCGGAGTAAGAGGCCTGAGCCTATTCCTTCACCAACCGCCAGGCCGCGGGCAGAGCCAGCGAGGCCGCGATCAGCTTGATGGCATCGCCGGGCAGGAACGGGAGGATACCCAACGTGATCGCTTCGCTGAAGCCGCCCAATACGACCGATAGCCACGCCACCCCGCAGACATAGATGATGAGTGTGCCGGCGAGGAACGGGATAACGGAGGTGCGCACGTTGCGTTCCAGGCCGCGTTCCGAGAGCCAACCCACTGCATACGCCGCTGCGACGAATCCCGCCAGGTAGCCGGCCGTCGCGCCGGTGAGGATCCCGAGTCCGCTCCCACCGCCGGCAAAGAACGGCAGGCCCACCGCGCCTCCAGCGATGTATGCGAGGATCGTTGCTGCGCCGCGCTTCGACCCCAGCGCCGCACCGATGAGCAGCACGCCAAACGTCTGACCCGTGATCGGGACAGGCGTGAACGGCAGGACGATCCTGACTTGCGCCAGCGCCGCCAGGAGCAGAACGCCGGCGATGATCAACAGAAGGTCGCGCAGCCATGCGGCTGTGCGTGGGAAGCTGCGAGCGTAAAGGGTGGATGCGAGCGTGGTCATAAGGGAAAGGTCTCCTCGTGAACGAATAAACTGGGCGCGGATGGCGCCTATCCTTGCTCTCTCTAAACACCGCCGGTGGATGCTCGTTGCTTGTTGCTCGCCAGGTCAGCGCGCATCTGCGGGGGGAAGATGCCCGGCACGTACGGTGCAACGCTCACCGGAGGAGGGTGTTGGTCGGATTGGCAATCCGACCTACGCGCGAGGCGACAGGCTGGTGAAGCGTATTCAGTTGTTAAGGTGCGGCTGGCGCAGGGATTTCGCCGCTGAGGCGGCGGCAGCCGGCGCGATGGATGCAAAAAGAAAGCAATGAGCAACTGTGTTGAAAGTCAAGCGGCAAGGGGCTCTTGCCAAGGCGTCATATCCCGGATCATGGCGTTCAAGATGATGAGGAGCTTGTGCATGCAAGCCACCAAGGCCACTTTCTTCCTTTTTCCGGAGGCCAGCA
>JAZDHO010000105.1:0-17943 GCA_043805815.1 Chloroflexota bacterium | reverse complement strand
GTAAGGGTCGAATTCGAGTTGCACCCCTTCAGGGTGCATGAGGATGGGGTTGAGCACCCTCTTCCCGGGGCGTTGCCCCGGGCTTTCGAATGGCAGGCTTTCAGCCTGCCGTTCATATTGACTCAAGGAAATGGGACACTCCCCAAGGATTGGAGAATCCGGGGCGCCCGGCCCCCTCATCCGCGCGCCGGCTTCTTCCAGTCGCGGATCACTATGGATTGGCCCGCCTGGCTCACGATCGCCTGATCATCTGACTTGCTCACAGTCTTACGTAACACTTACGTAAGGCCATAGCTCTCAGTCTCTTCTGGCGGTTGCGCCGCGCGCGTATCAGGAGCACACTCGAGGTCGAGGAACCGGGCATGTCAAACGGCTCGATCCACAGCCGGGCTCGTCGTCATTCCTGAATCTGGGGGCCCCGATTGCTCCACGTCTTCCGATTCGGCTTGCTCCCGTGGCTGCACAGCGCCAAGCTCCCCCGCAGGAAAGGGTTGAGGGCATGAAACGCCTCGCTACAGCCCCCGTTCGATTCTGCCTAGCACCACAAACCCAAACTTCTGTCTAGTTCCGTTAGCATAGAATTCTGTCTAATTAACTGTTCGATCCAACTGAAACGTCTTGACGTCATAACGTCATAACGCTATATTATAGGCAGGATGGAGGATGACATGACGACAACGCTGGCAAAGAGAGCAACGATCTACCTTGATCCCAAGTTGCATAGGGCGCTTCGGATCAAGTCCATAGAGACGTCTCATTCCCTGTCCGATCTGGTGAACGAAGCCGTGGCGATCAGCCTGGCGGAAGATGCGGCGGACCTTGCGGCTTTCAAGGAGCGCGCCCACGAGCCCCTGATCTCCTTTGAAGACGCCCTCAAGGAACTCAAACGCCATGGCAAGATATGAGATTCTGCTGCGGCAATCCGTTCTGAAGAAGGATCTCGCCCACATCCCGAAGGCCGATGCCCGGAGGATGGTCGAAACGATCCGAGCCCTCGCCAACAACCCTCGCCCGCCGGGGATTCAGAAGCTCTCAGGACAAGAGCGTTATCGCATTCGGGAAGGCGACTACCGAATTGTGTTCTCGATTCAAGACCAGCCGCGCACCATCTGGATCATCAAAGTCGGTCACGGGCGCGACGTCTACAGATAACAGAATCCAACAATGAAATTGGGCTTATCGTGAAAACGCTACGCGCTTTCACGAACGCTCACTTCACACGTTTGGATTTGATCAGATGGAAAAACGCATGACGAAGCAAAAACAGATGTTGCCCGCCATAGTGGACACGTTCACCGCACTCGATCCGGCATGCGCCATCTTGTTGGTCGGGAGTGTGCAGCACGGGTACGAGCGGCCCGGCTCGGATATCGACATCATCGCCATCGTGCATGACACCATCCAGACCGACCCCGCCCAATGGCAGGTGCGCTGGGAACACCGCGGGGTCAAGAGCCTCACGGGAAACGAGGGAGGAGTTGAGCTTTGTGTGTTCTTCGCTCCGATCAGCGCTTTTGAGCGATGGCTCACGGAAACGCCTCATCACATGTATCCCTTCTCGCGCGGAGAGATCCTTCACGACCCGGAAGGCTTGGCAGGGCGCTATCAAGCAGTGGCCAGGGGGTACTTCGAGGCTCATCCCGCCATTGCAGAAGAATGGGAGGCGCAACTACAGGCCCACAAGCAAGTCAAACTGACAGGCCGCGACGAGAACGGCTGCTACCGAACTGCCGAAGGTCACTTGCGCAAGTATCTCACCCTCGATGCATTTGCCGCGCACATGTCGGAACTCGCCAAGCGGGAGATTGACGAAAACAAAATTCAACCAGGCCCTTGAGCGTGCGGCGTACCCGCCGCCGCTCATGGCTGACGTTCCCGCGGCGCGGGTTGACGTCCACGCACCCTGGGCATTCGAGCACGGAAGATGAAACCGGTCCACAAGAAGCTGATGCTGTCGCTGGCCGTTGCAGGATTCCTGCACGCCGAAGACGGACCGAGGACCGTGCTTGTTCATTACATGCCGTGGTACGCTTCCAAGCCGGTCAGCGGGCATTGGGGGTGGCACTGGACGATGGATCACTTCAACCCGGACCGCGTGGCGGAGAACGGTCCGCGCGAAGTGGCCTCACATTACTACCCGCTGATCGGGCCCTACGACTCGAGCGACCCTCACGCTCTGGAATGCCACGTGTTGCTGATGAAACTGGCGGGGATCGACGGCGCCATTATCGACTGGTACGGCACGAAAGACTATCACGACTATGCGGCGATCCACCGCAACGCGGAGCGCATATCGCCAAGCGATATAGTGGGAGTCCAAACCTTGGAGACAACGCCGCGAAACCTTCCAACCACTGGAGAAGTCTCCGCAGTCACCGCCGTCACCACCTTGCGTTAGGATGGAGAACCGCTAGAATCGGGCGAGACGATACTGTGAAATCAAAAGCCGAAATCATTCGTGAACATCTTGCCGGGTTGCGCGTTCTTGATATCGGCGGCAGCGGCTATGAACAGAACAATGCCTATGAAAGAGAACTCGCCGAAGCATGGTCTCTCTGCAAAGCGCGGGTGAGCGTTGATTGCTCTCCGAATGCGGACATATCTGCCGACTTGAATTCTCTTCCTCTGCCCGCCCTGACCGATACGTATGACATCGCAACAGCTTTTGACGTGCTTGAGCACCTGGAGCATCCGGTCGCCGTCCTGAAATGGATTCCGACCGACCGGCTCATTGTAACGCTGCCCAACGCCTTGTCGTGGATCGCGCGGCGAATGGAAGAAAGAAACGGATCGAAACACCTTTACTCTTTCACTCCTTACACGGCATCGGTTCTCCTGGCGGAAGGCGGATGGGGCGTCACGCGCATTGAATATCAGTTCGGCAAATGGTCGCTGCTCGCGAAGACGATAAACATCATGGGCTCTCTGATGCCTTCGCGTGTTGGCACGGGCATGCTGTTTCATTGCGACAGAAACGAACCGACAAAGAAATGAAACCTGCGGTGATCTCACCACTCACTCACCGGAACTCGTGCTGAAACTGCCCAATATCAAGTTGTCAGGGCGAATTGACCCGTAAATCAATGGTTCGACAGGAGAGAATATGGCGCCGAAAGAAGTCCAGCGGATCGATGGACTCCCGACCCCCACATCACCGTACGTGCGGGTCCGCTCACGGGAGTTTGCGTGCGAGATAGACGGGTGGCAGGCTTGCCCCCGTGCCGAGCGCGCTTGCGAGGCGATCGCGGAAAGAGGAGTCTAGCTTCATACCAAGAGTCCTGAAGATGCTCTCGTAAGCGGCCAAAGGCTTCTGAGTCACATGAGGTGCGGGCCTCAATGTCTTGGTCGGGAAGCTGTCAGCGAAGAGTAGTCCGCCGCCATCGTTCAGCATCCCTACGAGTCTGGCTATCAGCTTCCTCCAATCGTCGTCGTTGACAAAGTGAACGAATACATATAGCACGCTGACGAGGTCGAACCTTCGGGGGAAATCGGCGTCAAGGGCCGACCCGACGACGTATGATCCACGTGGCTCGATCTTCCTCGCCGCCTCAACAGCGACGCTGGACACGTCTATGCCGGTATACTCGTATCCCTCGTTGCAGAACACTCCCGCAACGCGCCCATAGCCGCAACCGACGTCGAGCACGGATGCGTAAGGTTTCAGAACGCGCGCCGCGCACCCTACCCAGCGCTGGATTTGCTTCTCGGCCGCGATATTCTGCTCGAGCGTCTTACTCAGGTTCCCAACGGATCGCGGATCGTTCCTGAACCGCTCGTGCCTCTGGATCCAGTACGCGTTCTGATCGAAGTCGCGTTTTTTCATTGTGCTTTGCTCGACGGGGCGTCGTCAGCCGAGAAGGTTAGCACGCGCCGCCGTTGGCTGACAACGTTCGGCGGCGCACGAGCGAACACATCAGTGTATGGACTACACGCTTGCTACAGGTCAAGCGCGACTCTTGCTACGGCAGCCAGTTGAAACAGGACCCGCGAAATTCCACGTGCGATTTCGACGTTTCTCGTGCCCACGGTCGGCAAGACCAGGATCTCGGCGCCGAGCTCGGGTCGGGCGCGCTCGTCCTCGACGAACGTTCCGTCCATGCGTTTCAGGCGACGGGTCACCCGGAGGGCACCCCGCGTTTGAGGCGTAACGTTCGCCGAAGAGAGAGGAGAAGAGCCTATGGGTCTGTTTGGCAGGAGCGAACCGGAACCGATTGAGGTGTGCGGGAAACCATTTCACTGCACGGCCTGCGGCAACGGCGTGTTCTGGCGCAGGCGGGCACAGATCAACACGGCACTCGCCACGTTCTTCGACTTCGACTGGGCGAATCGGTCCGCCGTGTGTACTGTCTGCTCTCAGTGCGGATACATCCACTGGTTTTTGCCAGACTGAGATGGATCAGCGAATCCGGCGATCGAGCTGACGTTCTCCGAGTCGGACCATGGACTACGACAAGGACAGAGTCGACGAGGTGACCCTGGCGCTGATGTACCTAGTCATGTCGAAAGACCGGGAAGGCGGCCGGGCCTGGAAGGGGTTTGACGCGCACACGCTGGACCGTCTTCACCAGAAAGGCTGGATAGCTGAGCCCAAGATCAAGGAGGCGACCGTCAGGATAACAGCGGAGGGGACGAAGAAGGCCGAGGAATTGTTCAGGAAGTACTTCCAGGACACATGAAGCGGCGGACCGCTGCTTTTGGCCCGAACGTGCCGTGCGAGCCTGAAAAACGAACCCCATCCACAAGAAACTGATGCGGAACAGAGAGAAGATGAAGATCATCCCGGCAGACAAGTCCCGGGCGGCCGCATGGCTTGCCATGCGCCTGGCCCTGTGGCCCAAGTGCCAGCGGCCCGAGTCAAGGCGAGAGATCAAGCGTATCCTCGGCTCCGACCGCGAGGCCGCTTTCCTCGCCCTCGACGGTTCAGGAGAGGTTATTGGCTTTGCCGAAGTCTCAACCCGGGAGTATGTAGACGGATGCAAGACGCGTCCGGTGGGCTACCTGGAGGGAATCTACGTTCGGCCGGGCTGGCGCAAGCGAGGTGTTGCGTCGCAACTGGTGAAGAGAGGCGAGGCGTGGGCGGCCATCAAGGGGTGCCGCGAGATGGGTTCCGACACGTCCATCCAGGGCACAGCAAGCATTGCTTTTCACCGGGCCTGCGGTTTCCGGATCACGGAGCGACAAGTGGTTTTCCTGAAAGCTATCCGAAAGAGGCGGAGGACCGCGAACAACCGAAGGCAGTGACGACATGAATGTCCGGCGAATACTGAAACTGGCGGCCATTTCCTTCCTCGCGGGCCTGGCGCTCGGCGCCGCGGCACTGGGCGTTATCATGTGGAAGATCCACAGCGCGCTGGAGGACTTCGGCTTGAAGCAATGCGGGCCGCTCTACGAAAGAGAGCGCTTGGGATATTCTGAATCGATGCTGGGAGCTCGACAGACTCATGCCCGATGTTGGCAGATGGCGAGGACGCGATGAGGACGTTGCGGCATGACAGAGTCGCGCTGGCCGTGTGTGCCCTGCTTGCCCTGGGGGCGGGCACACGATCGGCGCCGGCGGAGGAACCGCCCGGCAGGCAGCCGAACGTGCTGCTGGTTCTGGTGGACGCGGTGCGAGCGGACCATCTCGGGTGCTACGGATACGCGCGCAACACGTCGCCGAACCTGGACCAGTTTGCACGCGAGGCCATGCTTTTCGAGAGATGCTTCTCCCATGCGCCGGCGACGAGGGCAAGTTGCAGCGCGTTGCATAGCGGGTTCCTCCCCCATGAGACCAAGGTCTTGAACACGGAGCGCATGTCGGAGCAGGTCGAGACCCTGGCAGAAATGCTCCAGAGGCACGGATACCGAACCGCCGCCGTGGTGTGCAATTACGTGCTTCGCAGGGGGCAAGGGTTCGAGCAGGGGTTCGAGATTTACGACGACACCATGAACGAGCATGAGTGCGTGCGTGGACTCGCCGAGCGCATCGCCGAACCGGTCACCGACCGCGCCATCGCCCTTCTCGAGCAGCTCAAGGACAGCGAGTTCTTCATGTGGATCCACTACCAGGACCCGCACGGGCCCTACACGCCGCCGGACGAGCACGCCAGCATGTTCCTGGACCCCTCCCTGCCCCCGCGCCCGCTGAAACTCAACGAAGGCCTGAGCGGATTGGGTGGCATCCCCAACTACCAGCAGCTCGGTGAGCATCGCGACTACCACTACTATGTCTCCCAGTACGACGGCGAGATCCGCTACTGGGACGCCCAATTCGGCCGCCTGCTGCAGGCTGTCCGGAAGCTCGGCCTCTACGAGCACACGCTGATCATTCTCTCGTCCGACCACGGCGAGGGAATGGGCGAGCGCGATCTCTATTTCGGGCACGGCGAGAATCTCGACACGAGTCTCACGCATGTTCCGCTCATTCTGAGCTACGGCCGGGCACTGAAGGGCACGCGCGAGGAGTATGTGCAGCACAACGACATCGTGCCGACCATCTTGAGTACGCTGAATCTCCCGCTGGACCCGCGCATGAGCGGACGCGACCTGCGCGCCGGGCAACTCGAGGAGGCAGACATTGTGGCGGCCATGGGGGGTAAGCAGTGGTCCATCATGCGTTCCGGCCTGAAACTGATCTGCTACGGGGCGCCGGGCAGGGCGCACAGAGAGTTCTTCGACCTGCGCCAGGATCCTCACGAGGTCCGCAACCTGGCCGACGACCCCGCGTTCGCAAAACAGGCCGACGAGATGACCCGTGCCCTCAAGGCCGTTCTTAAGACGGACCGGCTCAAGATCGCGCCGGCCCCCGCGCTGAAGTTGACGGAGGAGGAGAAGCGGAAGCTGCGCTCGCTGGGGTATACGCGTTAGCTCTCTGGCAGCGCTCGGAACGATCTGCGTCACGAGTCGCGCCTTCGGCCGTCCTTTCACGCCCCCCCGATGAGCGGCATACGCCAAGGTCAAGACCTGATCCCGGTGCCATCGCCTGCTGCTCGCGCTTCGCCGGCGAGACAGCAGCCGCAAGAGTCCGTCGGGCGACGGGCGAGAACCTCAGTCTTGTCAACAGGGCCGGGCGGTCTACAATCCCGGTGTGGCGCGTCTTGGCGTCGGGGTTCCGGACCGACGCACGTGAGCGTCCTTTCGGGTGACGGAGTCCGCAAAGGAGACAGGCGTGAGGTTCGGGACGATTCACTCAATGGTCGCCGGGGTGCCGTTCATCTCGGAGAAGAACGCCCGCTATCTCTATGACCTGATCCTGCGGAAAAAGCTCACGAACATACTGGAGCTGGGTATCGCGCACGGCACGGCGACCTGCTTCATGGCCGCGGCCCTGGAACGACTGGGCCAAGGTGCCGTCACGGCCGTGGATCTCCTTGGTGCCAGAGACATCTTCAAGCCATCCGCAGAGGAGCAACTGGAGCAGACGGGCCTTTCGCGTTTTGCCCGCATCGTGCGGATGCAGACAGGGTATACGTGGTTTCTACATGATGAGATCGCGAGAAATACGAAAGACAATATGTGTCAGCCGGTCTACGATCTCTGCGTCATTGATGGGGCCAAGAACTGGACCATTGATGGCGCCGCCTTCTTCTTCGTGGACAAGCTCCTCAAGAAGAACGGTTGGCTCATCTTCGACGACTACAACTGGACGTACGCTTGTGCAGATCAACGGCGCGACGCGACGGACGGCATAACGCACCGCTCCCTGTCGACGGCCGAGCGTGAGACCCCACACGTGAGAGAGATCTTCGAACTCCTGGTCCGCCAGCACCCGCACTACGGCACCCTGATGCTTCTGGATGGAGGCAACTGGGCTCTCGCTCAGAAGACCATGACCGACACGAAGACCTACACCATGCCCTATCGGGGAACGGCGACGCAGCTCACGGCTCGGTTCCTGCGGCGAGCTTATCGAATGGTCTTTCGCCGGGGCGAGAGCCCATCCGGATCGTCGTCGGAAGGTCGTGGCAGAGACAGCCGTGCCGACCCCACGCCATCCGCCTCCGACGGGACCCGGCCATGACGTTCTGCGGCGTGCCCTGGCCGGTGGGCCGGATCTGTCGGTCTTGCTGAGATTTCGCCGCCACCATCCGGCCGCCCGGTGCGTGAGTCAGGTCTACCGCTCTCCGGCCGGCGCGGCCCGGCAGAAGAACAGGGGGCGGCCGCCGAGCCCGAGGCGAACAGCGTCACGAAGGACGGCCTTCTGGTCGCGCCCATGTGTATGCTATCCTCGCGACGAAAGCCAGCGGAGTGAGCCCATGAGTCCGACAACTGACAGCGTGCGCCGCTTCTACGATGAGTTCGCCGGGACTCTTCTGCGAGACTACATCCGCGGCAACCCACGCGTGGACCACCAGTATGGATTCCTCGCCGAAGCGGTTTCCCCAGCCGACCAGGACATTCTCATCATTGGCTGCGGTCTCGGGCACGTCGGCCGTTTCCTGGCCGGGAAGGCACGCGCCGCCCGGATCGTCGCGTGCGACCTCAGCGGCGAATGCATCCGCCTCGCCGGCCGCCTGTTCCGCCATCCGCGCGTGCAATACCGCGTGCTGGACGTGCTCACCGATCCGATTGACGGGTTGTTTGATTTCATCGCGTTGCCCGATGTCTACGAGCACATCCCGGCCGCGAGCCGGGGTGCTCTGCACGAACGTCTTGGCCGTGCCCTCGGCACGAGCGGGCGCATTGCCGTCACGGGCCCGACCCCAGGTCACCAAGCGATGCTGCGTGCGGGGGGTGGCGCTCTGCAGCCTGTCGACGAAGACGTGACGCTGGAGGATCTGCGAACCTTCGCAGGAGCGGTCGGAGGCGCGCTGACCTTCTACCGCATGATCTCCGTGTGGAGGACCAACGACTACTTCCATGCCCTGATCGAGCGCGGCGCCGAATCCGTGCGCGAACTGACCGACGCCGACAAGTACGCGCTGAAAGGCTGGCCGAAGGAGCAGGCCGGCTGCCGCTTCGCATGCCGGTGGTGGCGACGGCTCAAGCTTGCGCAAGTCGGACTCACAGCAGACTGAACCGCTGCGCCAACGCACGCGCCACTCACGGCGCAATCCGACAGAAGAACAGGACACCTGTGCCGAGGCCGAGGCGATCGGCCTCGGGTGGGGAAACCAGCTTGGCGGCGTCGATTCGCGTGACAACAAAGCCGGCCTCTTCCAGCCGCTGCTGAAAGTCAGGGCCATACCGGCGCACGTGGTCAGCCTGGCCGAAGAGGTGCAGGCGCTTTTCGGGTGTGCTAGCGGCTGGATCCTCGAATGTTGTCTCCGCAGTGATGGGCACGATGAAGAGGGCCCAGCCCCCCGGCTTGAGAACGCGCCGGAACTCCCGCATCGCCCGGCGGTCGTCGGGCACGTGCTCTAGGACATGACTGCCGTAGATGACGTCGAAGCTGTGCTCCGGCAAGCGGATGTCGGTGATGTCCATCCTGACCATCGCCCGCGGGTTGCTGAGATCGGCGGAGAGGTAGTCGAGGTGGGGGATCTTTCGGAAGCGATTCTCGAGCATCAATTCGGGCGCCACGTGAAGCATGCGCCTGGCCTGTCCATCGAAGAGGTCGGTGTGTCCGCGAAGGAACACCCAGGCGGCCCTGTGCCTTTCGAGCGAGGAACAGACGGGGCAACAGGCATTGGGGCGCAGCCTGCTCCCACGGTTTCTGAATGAGCGCAACCTGCTCTCACAGACCGGGCAGTAGTGGGCGGTGCCGCGGCAGAACGCCCGCTTCAGAGAGACCGTCAACCGAAAGACGCTCAGGCGGCACTTGGCCGGAATGAATCGCGCCATGCTCATAAGCCAGATCTCACAAGTGTGACGTTACGCGCTTGCGCCAGAGGGGACAAGCCGTCGAGTCGAGCAGATTCAGACATTTCACGTATTCCTTTCACCCCCTTCGGGACGGGGTGTCCATGCCACCCGGCAGACTGTTTGTCCGTTCCCATGCTTCCCCGCCTGAAGGGGGGGTGCTAGGATGGCTGCAGAAGGGCAGAGGTCCTCGGAAACGCTGGCATCGGTCGGGGGTGCGGGCACACGAGCCGGCATGAATGGCCCGGCGTGAGCGGAAGGCCGCGCGATCAATGAAGAATCGAGACAAGTGGCAGCCAAGCAAGTACGTGTACAGAAGAGGAAGGCTGGTTGCATCGAGAGACCGGAAGGAGATCGGTGTCGGGTCGAGATTGACGGCCGACCTCACCGCAGGGTTCTACGACAGGGCTCTCCGGCTCCATGCGAAAGGCAAATTGCTGGACCTGGGTTGCGGCAAGGTCCCTCTTTACATCGCATACAGAGACTATGTGACGGACAACATTTGCGTGGACTGGGAGAACACACTGCACAAGAGCGAGCATCTCGATTGCCAGTGCGACCTGACCAGGGACCTGCCGTTTGGGGATGAGGAATTCGACACGATTGTTCTTTCGGACGTTCTTGAGCATGTGCCTGAGCCAGAGCATCTCTGGAAGGAAATGGCCAGGATCCTGGCAGGCGGCGGGAAGATCCTGGCGAATGTGCCCTTTTACTACTGGCTGCACGAGCAACCCCATGATTACTACAGGTTCACGGAATTCGCGTTGCGGCGGTTTGTCGAGAGTTCCGGATTGCGATTGATTCAACTCGAGTCTAGCGGAGGAACTCCGGAGATCGTGGCAGACATTTACGCCAAGCACGTCAAGTTCATCCCCCTGGTGGGGAGAGGTCTGGCGGCGGCCATTCAGTGCGCGACAGGGGCCTTTGTGAAGACGGCCCTGGGCAGGAGGATATCAAGGCGAACAAGCCGAGCATTCCCCCTCGGGTACTTCTTGGTTGCAGAGAAGGCAGAATGACATCGAGCCGGACAGGGATGAGCTGCGGCTCTCGCTTGACGCGCAGAAACGCCGGTTGGAGTTGTCGCCGCCTGTAGAGTACCATGGGACCATGGATCGGCTTCCGGTTGCTGTGGTCATACCCACGCATGGGCGAAGGGAAGGACTTCTCAACACGTTGAGAAGTGTGCTTCACGCCCGATGCGCGGATCAGATTTCACGCTTCCTGATCGTCGAGAATGGAACTTCTTTGATTTCCCAGTCGCTTCTGGACATGGAATTCAGAGACTCCAGAATCGCTTGCCTTTGGTCTGAGCAATCCAACAAGAGCGCCGCACTGAACCTGGCACTGCAGGACACAGGGCGTGACCCGTACATCATCTTCTTCGATGACGATGTGTTGCTTGACGAGGGCTGTATCGCGAGCTATCTGGGGGCATTCGAGAGGTTTCCGGGCGCCCACTATTTCGGGGGCCCTACGCAATCAGTGCTTCCGCGCCGGCTCCATCCCGCCATCCTGAATCTGATGCCTACCTGTGTGCGTGGGCATGATTACCGCAAGGAACTCGGCTTCACGGGGCGGGATCTCTTCTGTGTGGGATTCAATTGGGCCGCCCGCGCACAGGATCTGCTGGACGTGGGCGGTTTCGACCCCCGTTTCGGCCCCGGATCAAGGACCGGCGCGGCGGGGCAAGAAGCCAATATGCAGTTGAGGCTCAACGGGATATCGGGCTGTTCCGGGATATGGGTTCCAGGCGCGCGAGTGACCCATGTGCTTGACGCGGATCGAGGAACGCTAAAGTGGTGGTTCCATCGCAAGATTAGGGGCGGTGTCTTTCTGGGCCTCACCCCCCGTCTTCTCGGACATCAAATCCTGAATTTCTTCAGGGCAGAAGCCGGTTACTTGCTTCGAAATGAACCCACCCTGAAGGGGTGCTGCCTGAGGATGTTGTATCGGACAGTGGGATCGTTCGCTGTCTTATTGGGAATCCTGAAAGTGCTGTGGCTCAGGGCCAGGGGCGACATGTCAACCCCCGCCGGACTGCCGGAATCCCCTCTCCAGCCTTTCGCCGAGAAGAAGGATGGGCCGGCGTCGGGAAGAAGCAGATCGTGATAGAGCGCGTCATCACAACCCTTCGGGAAGTCCAACGAGCTGTGGCCTCTCTGTGGTTTGAGTGCCACGTTCGTATCCGATGGCGTGCGTGGGTATCGAGGACGGACCTTCCGGATCCAAGGGAACGCGTGGACGTCATGGTGTCCCTGACTTCGTTTCCCCCCAGGTTCGCCAGACTGCATTTGAGCCTGAAGTGCCTCCTGATGCAGTCGGTCCGCCCAAGATCAGTGGTTCTATGGATTGCGCACGGAGATATGGCGCAGCTGCCTCAGGAAGTGCTGGATCTGCAACAGCACGGTCTCACCATTGAGGCGACCGAAGATCTGGGCTCGTACAAGAAGATCATTCCGCTTCTGCGCTCAAACCCCAAGTGTGCGGTGGCCACGGCCGATGACGATGCCTATTACCCGCCGGATTGGCTTGAGACGCTGCTTCGATTCTCAGCCAACGGCAGCGTGGTCGTGTGCCGTCGAGCGCGCTGGGTGGAACTGGATCCCGATTCGAATGTCAGGCCGTACTCTTGCTGGAGCAACCTGTCCGGAAATCCGATCTGCTCGCGGCGCGTGATGCCGATCGGTGTGGGCGGGGTGCTCTATCCCGCGGGATCCGTCAGATTGGACTATGATGACGATCTCTTTCTCTCTCTCTGCCCAACCGCAGACGATGTCTGGCTGTTCTGGATGAGGAATCCAGGATTCACGCAGACCACCTTCGCGGGAGGCCCGTTGCGGCCGATCTACTGGTGGGGCACACAGAAGCAGTCGCTGTATGAGGCCAACCTGAGACCGGGTGATCAGGGAAACGACGCGCAGATCCAGAGAATGATGAGGCAGTTTGGAAATCCGCTCAAAGAAGCCGCAGAGCGGGAAACATCGGCTCAGACCGGGCCGGAGAACGTCCAGCCAAAGGGGAGAAGCACCGCTTCTTCGACAGAGGCTCAGGACAACTGAACCGTCGCGCTAGTTTCCCGGCAACTTCGAATTCCACACTTCGGCATTGAACTCCGTTTCCACACGCTTTCGGGCCGCTCGCCGGATCGGCTCCAACTGTTCCGTCGTCATCCCGAGACAACGCTGCAGGCAGTCTGCCAGCGCAACGTGGTCCCTCTCGGAGACCAGGAAGCCCGACACGCCATTCTCGATCAACTCTGGAATACCGCTGTGAAACGTGGAGACAACAGGTACACCCGCGGCCATGGCCTCGACCAGGCTCACCGGAATGCCTTCCATGTCTCCGTCAGACGCCGTCTGGCTGGGCAGCATTGACACATCCGCCGCGGCCAGTTCTTCCGCCACCTGCTCGGTTGGCACTGCTCCCAGGAATTCCACATGCTCTTGCAGATCCAAGCGATCGCGAAGTGCAAGAAGCTCCGGGAGCAGGGGGCCGATCCCCGCGACGCGGTAACGAACGTTCATCCCCCGTTCGCTCAGTATCCCCACGGCCCTGACGGCCGTATCGATTCCCTTCTTCTCCACCAGGCGCGCAGCAGAGAACAGGACAGGCGGACGTCGCATAGGCCTTTGAGGCCGGAAGACGAAGCGTTCCAGGTCCACTCCCAGCCGATGCACCCTCACGGAACCTGGCGGACATCCCAAATCCAGCAGTCTCCGCTTCAGGAACTCGGAAACGGGAAGCAGCCGACAGCCCGAGAATGCGAGCCGACGGTATTCGTCGCGATAGCGCTCCCAGACCTCGCGGCGGGACATGTCATAGCCCGCGAAGAACACGTTAAGATGTCCCTTCAGGCGACCCGCATGCCGCAGCTTGTCAGCCAGAACGCCGACGTCCCCGAAGTGCGCGATAATCTCGTCGGCTTCCAGGGGCGTAGCGATGCGACTGCATAAAAGAGGGATGTACCGATCGCGAACCTGCGGGTCGGCCAGATTGGACAGAAACCACACGGGATGGCGCAGGATGTACCCGACCTGTGCTGTTCGCTTCTCTCTCGCGTCCATGCCCGTCTCCAGCAGCACAATCGGCTCGCGGCAGGCGGGGCTTTGCCTCACCTGTTCATGCACAACGGGTTTCTCGGGCCTGGTCAGGGAGACGACCCGGACTTGTAGGTCGGGGGTCCGCTCCAAGGCAAGAATCTGGTCCAAGACGAAAGTCTCGGACAGGACCGGGAACTTTCTGACAAAGAAGAGGACTCTTTTCATGCATCGCCACCGGAGTCTGAGGGCACCTCGCCCTTCTGCCCGGCGTCGCATGCCGACGCACTGGGTGTGTGCTTCGGGGCCTGGTGGCAAGCCTTGATCATCTTTCTCAATACCACGGCAGCATCCCGCAATCCGTCTCTCGTCATGGGCATGACCCATCCCGCCAGCAGGGCCGCCGCCAGGGCGACTGTCCCCAACACGGCCAGTTCCGCCAGAACGCCGTATCCGGTCCACAGGGAACGCACACACCACACAGACCCCGCCGTCGCTACGGCGAGCCAACCGTATCCAACCAGGAGGCGAACCAG
Source organism: Chloroflexota bacterium (assembly GCA_043805815.1). Taxonomy (GTDB): domain Bacteria; phylum Chloroflexota; class Anaerolineae; order Anaerolineales; family Villigracilaceae; genus Fen-1038. The sequence continues at coordinate 3,590 of JAZDHO010000105.1, read as the reverse complement.
ATCCATCGTGCGGACCGGACCGCGGCGGCCCACGAACCAGAGGGCAAGGGGGACCTGCACGACCGCGCCCAGCAAGGCATAGGCAGCCGCCACGCCCACGGCTCCAAAGGGAAGGCCTATGACAAAAGCCAGCACAGTCATCGGAACTGACATTATGGCCCAGCGGAACAACTCGCCCGTGCGATCCTGGGAGATCCACAACCACCCCGTACTGTTCGCCAGAGGCTGATAGAGCGCAGCGACGACCAGCCAGGAGAAGACCGGGACCACGTCACCCCACCGGGGCCCCAGGAGCACTCTGATCACAAGGTCAGCCGTCACTGCGAGAAATCCAAGCAACGGCATGGTGATCAACAGCACCTTGCCCACAATGCGCAAATACGTGCGGCGGTAGAGTTCGGGCTCGCCGACAAGGCGGCTCAGGGTCGGCACGGACACCGCGGCGAGCGGGGCATTGAGATGCTGGAGGGGAGCCATCATCAACTGGTAGGCCCGGGTGTAGACTCCCAGCACGCTGGGACCCCAGGCCCAGCCAATGAGGGCATTGTCGCCGTTGCGGGCGAAGTAATTGAGCATCTGGGATCCCGACAGGTTGATTCCAAAGCGCACGAGATCCCCGGTGCCCGCAGCCCATCGCGGCCGGGAAGGGCGCCAGTCGCACACGCACCAGTAGAACACCATGGACAACAGATGCGTTACAAGACCCATGACCACGAGTGACCAGTATCCCCACCCCGACCAGGCCGCGAGGATCGCCAGCAGCAGGCTGAGAACGGCCGCGACGATCTCGATCGCCTTGATGCGGCCGAACCGCATCCGCCGGATCAGCAGGGCCCTTTGCTGCACCGCGAGACCTACCAGGGGGAAATGCAAGGCCAGCACCAGCATCAGCACCACGAGCCGTTTCTCGTTGAAGAACCAAGCCACCGTGGGTCCGCTGGCGGCGACCAGCAGACCCAATACCACGCTTACGGCTACGCTCAACCAGAACAGGGAAGAGAGCTGTGCCTCGTCCAGGGACTCCCGTTGGACAACGGCATGCCCGAGCCCAAGGCTCACAAACAGACCGAGGAAATTGGTGATGAGCGCCGCCATCCCCATGATGCCGTAGTCGTCCGGTGTGAGCAGGCGTGCCAACACCACCATCCCGGCAAGATTCACGAGGAGAGACACGGACTGGGCACCAAGGGTGATGCCCCCGCCGCGCAGGGAAAGCCTTTCCAGATCCCCGCGAATCGCCGCGGCATCGGTGACTGATGGTCGGCTCATGCGGCGCGCGTCGGTCATTTTGTCCGCTTGCTCGATCATTCTGAATCATAATCCCGCGACGTGTGTCCGTCACACCTATTCTGTCCGGCGGCGGGCAGACGGACGAAAGCCTTCGTGAGACAGCACTAACTCCGTGTTGTGGACCGCGGGCCCAGGCACTACACTTCTACCTCACAGTTCGCGGCAAAGAGAACCCGACATGGCGGCTACCGTCAGCGTGATCATGCCCGTCTACAATCGCGCCGCCGTTGTGGGCAGAGCGGTAGCGAGCGTGCTCAACCAGGACTACGCCGACCTTGAACTCATCATCGCCGATGACGGCTCGACCGATGGCACCGCGGAGGTCATTGAGGCCATAGGGGACTCGCGCATCAGGTACGTGCGGCTTGGCCGAAACATCGGCGGCGCCGCCGCCCGCAACGAGGCCATCAAGGTGTCGACGGGTACATTCATCGCCTTCCAGGACAGTGACAACGAATGGTTCCCGGACAAGCTCTCAACAGAGATGGCCTGCTTCCGTGGCTTGCCCCGAGAATACGGCGTGGTGTACTGCCCGGTCTGGCGCGTAGGCCCCAGGGGGACAAGACGCGTTCCGCGTCCGGGGACGAGGCTTCTCCATGGTGAACTGCACAACAAGCTGCTTGAGGGCAATTTCATAGACCTCTCGGCGGCCGTCGTCAGGCGGGAGACCCTCGACAAGAGCGGTTTGTTCGACCCCGTCCTGCCGTGCCTGCAAGATTGGGAGCTCTGGCTCAGGGTGTCGACAGAGTGCAAACTCGGGTTTGTGGAGAAACCTTTGCTCAAGGCCTACTACTCGGATGACAGCATCAGCCTCGACATCCCCAAGGTCGAACGGGCCCTGACGATGATCCTCGAGAAGCATCACGAGGACTTCTCGCGTCACCCGCGGGCACTGGGCATCAGTTATGGGAGGCTCGGAAGTTACGCACTCTATCTGGGGAAGCGCGGTGCCGCGGTCGGCCACACGCTCAAGGCTCTGCAGGCATACCCTTTGTGTGCCAAGACCTATGGCCTGCTGGTCCTCCTCGCGCTTCCCCTTGCGGTGTACCGGCCCCTAGCGAGGCTCACCCATGGCTGAACAGAATCCAGTGGCGATCGTCGTGCTCAACTGGAACGGCTTTGACGACACGGTCCAGTGTCTCACGTCGCTCAGGCAGGTTGACTACCCATCCTTCACGGTCGTGCTTGTGGACAACGGTTCCGATCATGATGAGGGCAAGCGCCTCGGAGAGATGTTTCCGGAGGTGCACCTCATAGCCAACGCCGTCAATCGCGGGTTCGCCGGAGGGAACAACGACGGTATGAGATGGGCCTTGGCGAACGGATTCGAGTGGGTCGTGAACCTCAACAACGACTGCACCGTCGAGCCGGACTGGCTTTCGAAGCTGGTGAGCGGCGTGGCCTCGGCCGCGGCCGACTACGGGTCCTCGAGGATCATGTTCCATCCGGACCGGTCGCTGATATGCTCGGATGGCGACGCCGTCTGCCCGGACGGTTCAGCGGTGGCCGAGAACCGGGGCCGGGAGTATGGGGGTTGGGGCCCGCGGCGTATCATCAGCGCCTGCGGGGCGGGATCGATCTACTCGGCTCGCTGCCTGAAGGCGGCCATGGTCCATGGCGACGAGGCGTACGACGAGCTGTACTTCGCCTACTATGAAGACGCCGATCTGGGCATGCGTCTGACGGCGGCATCGTTCAAGGGCGTCTCCGTGCCGGACGCGGTGCTCTACCACAAGCACTCGCGCTCATCGGGCGACTTCTCGCGGCTCAAGGTCTTCCACTCTGAGAAAAACAGGATGCTCAATGAGCTGCTGGACTTCCCGATTTATTTCCTGCCTGTCGCGGAGTCTTTTTTCGCGGTCAAGGTTCTAAGCTTCTTCGTTTCGGGTGTTTTGAGAAGGAGGACGCGGGGGGCAGGATATCTTCGCAATGTGGGAGCGCTGGAGATGTTGGCGGTATTCGTCAGGGCGCGTCTGTGGATACTCGCCCATGCCGGGGCCATTGCAGCCGACAGACGGGAAAGGAAGCGGAAGGGGCTCCTCAGCCGCAGGGTTCTGGGTGTGCTCTGCTGGGACCTCTCAAGGATCGTCAGGTAGGGCCGACTATGGTTATCTGCTATCTGCCGGGCAGGGAAGCGTCGTACGCACGGACGCGCACGCTCCTCAAGGGCATGCGCTCAGCCGGCCTCGGCATACTGGACTGCTCCTGCCCCCGCAAGAATGCCCTGAGGTATGTGACAGGTTTCTGGAAGTTCCTGATCCACAAGGGCGGGAGCGACGTTATTGTAGTTGGCTTCCTCG
>JAZDHO010000104.1:0-3303 GCA_043805815.1 Chloroflexota bacterium | reverse complement strand
GAATTGAGCGTTATGGTTTGCTCTTTGGAGGCGTCCAAACTACTGGCACCGCATTTGAGTTCTACCATGAAACCATCGGCGTCAATCTGCGGTTGCCATAGCGGTTCGTAGCCACTTTGGGCGCATTCGCGGTGCTCGGCTTCTTGCGGCGGAGAAGATGCGTCGGCGCATGCCATCGGTTCTGACCAAGGGGCGATCCGCGGCGGGAAGCGAGGCGGTGGCTACTTCGGGGATCGGGTTGTGCGAGCGCCCCAGGGGCGTGGGCAATGTTCCCGCCAACTTCTTGGCGCGCCGATCGGCATCCAGTTGGGCAAAGGCCTTGTCGAGTCTATCGAGTGAGCCACAGAGGATGGTGACGTAGTCCGGGCAATTGAGATTGCGGGTGAGAGCCGCGGCGGCCGGCAGATTCTCAAAGTCCTGCGTCAGGATTTTACGGCCGCTTCGCCGGCGCTCGCCTTGTTTGATGTCCCCGAAGGCTCCCTCCAGGATGTTGTTCGTCCTGTCCACGATGCGGATGATCTTCCCGTCGGGCGTGGAGAGTGAGACAACATGTCCCCAGAGGGATTCGCCGTGGGTCTGCAGATGGGCCAGGATGGTATCGATGGCTTCCCGCAGGTCCTGCGCGGGGCCGCGTTCAGGGCGTCGCTGCTTGAGGGAAGCGACCAAGTCCTTGACGGCGGTTTGGATGTCATTCAGCTCTGCGATCGCTTCCGGAACGGGCCGGGCCGGAAGCGGCGCCACGGCATTGCGCCCGCCGGATTTCGGCACGAGGCGCAAGGCTTGGCGTAACTCATCCAAGAGTCCAGCGCGCTGGCGCAGCTTTTGCGCCGTCTCGACGAACAGGCGTTCACGGACGATCGGTTCGAGGACACGGCCGAGCCGGTTCAGGGCTCTACACACCTCCTCGTCTTCCGGGGGCGTTCGCCAGAAGGCGTCTACGGCCCTGCGCGCCGTAACGCAGCGCTCATGCAGATCGTGGTACGGCCTGTCGAAGGGGAATCCCTGATCGTTGCCATCGTCGTGGTAGTCAAGAACCCATTGGGCCAGAGCCCGCACGGTGGCAAGCCCTGCTTTGCCCTCTGGCACCTTGTGCCCTTCTTCCTCTTGCCCCTGCCAGGCGCGCAGATCCTTTCGCGCCTCGGCCACATCCTCGCCGAGCTTGCGACCGAGATCGCGGGCCAAGGCGGCGAGGCCGGGTCGGATCTTGTGCTGGCGAAAGCGCTCGCGGAGCTCGCCGTGGGGCGAATCCAGCAGGTCTTTGCCGACATCGCGCACGAAGTGGAGATGGCAGGAGAGCAGCCGGACCTCTTCGTCCAGTTCTTCGACCAGATCCTCCGCCGCGCTGATCATGGGCTTGCCCAAATCACGCATGATCGCGCAGGGCGGACCGAAGCGCTCGACCACGGAGCGCAGGGCCGGGAGGATCAGGTCCGCGTGCTCGGTGGGCACTTTCCAGGCGTCCAACACCCATCGCCGCCAGCCGGCCAAGGCCACCAGCAGGGTTCCTTTACCGTCTTCGCCCGTGGCATCGATGTGCAGAGGATAGCCGCCATCGGTCGCGATCGTCTCACGCATCTTGGCGATACGCGCCTCGTGCAAGGTCTCCAGGTACTGGAGAAAGAGCCTGGCCAGACGGCTCACTTCTCCGGTCGAGAGGTCAATCCCGTGCTGCGCGAAAAGATCCCGGCGGATCTCCTCCCGCTGACGATGGTGGAGAAAGCGCTGACGCCCGACCAACACCATCACATCGTAGCCAACCATGCTATTGGGCAGCAGCTGCTCGATCACGGACTGGGGCCGCCGGGTCACGAGGCTTCCCGAGGACTCGCGACACTGGGCCGCGCATACCCGCACGGTCTCGCGTACCTGGAATGTGCCATGCCGGATGGTCTTGCCCGTGTGCAGCATGGTTTTCTGCACCTGCATGGGACCCCCGCAAGCAGGACAAGGTTCCGGCTCCTCGCGGGCCACGACCAGCACGCCGGAGGTGCCCAAGACTTGCTCACGCCAGCAGGCCTCAAGGGAACGCATGTTTTCGCGCAAGCCTTCCAGGGCGGACAATGTCATCCCGCCGTTTTTTTCCCAGGGTCAATCCCGTAGCGAACGAAAACCGCCTCGACCTCCTCTGCCGTGACCACCAACCCCCGAGCCTTCAGACGCTCGGCAATCTCACTGGGCGCAGCCTTCACTTGCCCGGATCGAATCGCTTCGATCAGCAGTTCGATCATCGTGGCTGGAGGCAATGGAAGCGGTTCCTTCCGCGCCCCGGCCAGACGCTCGCCTCGGGCTGCGATCTGCTCGCCGGCACGGTCGGACTGAACACTGAGATACACATACCTCCCGTCGAGGCGCTGGCGATCGATTCGCTCTTCCCGCACCAAGTCCAGCAGCGTGTTTTGGACTCGCACGCGCAACAGCTGCTGCAGTTCTGGATGCGTGTGACCGGCTCTGGCGATGTCCACCAGGCGCGCAACCGTGCTCTTGAGCGTACCTGCCTGGGAGAAGCCGATACCCTGGTAAAACCACAGTCCGTGCTCGTCGAAGCGAGGGATGTCGGCCAGGGTATAGTAGCGGCCCGCGTGACTGTAGCTCGACAAGTAGTCAAGTTCCTTCAAGCGCCTGAACACGCTCATCCGAGAGCGCGTCTTCAGACTGCGATAGAATGCCCCAAGCTCGACCACGGGCTTGCTCCGGAACAGCCGTTCCAGGGTCCTGGCAGATGCCTCTTTCGGAAGCATGAAATGCTCCTGATACAATTAGGCATATCAACTCCATTCATCGTCCTAATTGTACCTATTCCGAGGCCCAATTGCCACTGCCATTGTGGAAAACCCGGCGGTTTCTCGATCTCAGTCAAAATCAACGCCTGATACAATTGGGATTGCGGCCGACACAACCACCGGAAAATCAATGAGTTGTGACCGCCAACCGGATACTGACGCCGGGGCATTTTATGTCATTGACTTGAGAATGGAGGTGGCCTATGAAGAGAAAGGCATTTACTCTAGTCGAACTCTTGGTCGTCATCGCCATCATCGCCATCCTGGCAGGATTGCTGCTCCCGGCGCTTCAGCGCGCACGCGCACAGGCTCGCATCGCGGCATGCATGAATAATCTGAAGCAATTCGGCATCGGCATAGAGATGTACGCGAGCGAGTCGCACTACAGCACCATGCCGGCAGCCACGGCCAACGATGTCACCGAGGGCGATCTGGTCAAGGCTCTGGGAAAGCTGTACAACGGCGGCAGCGGGGTGGTGAACGACGCCAGGGCGTTCTCCTGCCCCAGCACGGCGGCGACGCC
>JAZDHO010000103.1:0-9977 GCA_043805815.1 Chloroflexota bacterium | reverse complement strand
TGAACCCGATACTGGATGAGAACTCGACCGTGGGCGGGATGCTCAAGGCGCTGCTGGGGTACAACGGTAATCCGGCGCTGACCGAAGTGATCGCGTACGTAGCCTATCTGGGGACCGTGCTGCTGGCACTGAGGTGGACAGATCGCAACAGTGCGACCGCACCGGCGCAGGCGCCCGCCTAGATTTCCTTTTAGCTCGCTGGCAAAGCAGGCTCCGTGTCATCTGTGACACTGCGCCTGCTTTGTTGTCGGAGCGGAGTCCCCGACTATTGCGTGGAACTGAACTAGCTATGCCCCCACAAGCCGTAGCCGGTGGATCGACGCTCCTCACGGCGGCGATGCTGCTCATCGATCTCGCGTACGTGCGCGACCTTCTCGGCGATGGAAGCTTCCCGCCACAGCCTGCCGTGCTCGGCGGTGGCGAGCGAGCCCGCGCCGTAGGCACCCGTTTGGGTGTCGTCGTCCCACGGCGGGTTGGCGACCAGCGCGCCGCCCTCGATCCAGTCCATGTAGTACGAGGGCGAGGTGACGAAGTCGGTCTCGTCGATGACGCGGTCCATATGAACCAACTCAGGGCGCAAGTGCAGGATCAGCGAGGTCTCAAGCTCACAGGCATGACCCATGCCGCCGATCTTGGACCGCCTGAGTTCGTACAGGGCTGCGATGCCATCGGGGCTGGAGAGGTAGAGCCAGGCCGTGGCGATAAAGGCGCGGCGGTGGCGCTCGCCGGCGTATTTGACGATCGTCGTGAGGAACGAGCAATTCCCGCCGTGCCCGCTCATCAGGTAAATGCGATCAAAACCTCTTGCCACGAGCGCGTCTATGACCGCCAGATAGAAGTCCTCGAAGGCCCTGCCGCCGGCGTTGAGCGTTCCGGCGAAGGCGCGGCGATGCGTACTGACGCCATATGGCATAACCGGCAGCGCGGCAGCCTGGTCCGGGATGGCTGCGGTTGTGCCCTGCGCAATGGCGTCGATAATGAGGCTGTCAGTGCTCAAAGGTAGATGATGACCGTGCTGTTCCGTGTGTCCGATCGGAATCAGCACGACGAGGGACGGCTTGAATGACGCGGAGACGTCCGGCTCCGCCTGTTTCTCCAGCGTGACGGCCGACTTGCCGAGTCCAAGATCGACACCCGGCGGAGAAAGCAGAAGCACACGACTGAAGCCATCATCCCGCAGGCTGTCGAGGAGGTTCTTTGCCAGCGGTGCAAACGCAGCGGAGGAAACATCGAGTCCGCTTCCCATCCATCCGTAAGGGATCGACGGCAACAGCCCCAGACGTGAGGGATTCCCAAGCATTTGACAAAGGCGGGAGAGGTCATATCCTTTGCCAAGCGGTATGACAAGCGGCACATCGCGCGGCAGTGCCGCGACCTCGGGCCAGGTGAGGTTCTCATATTGGAAGATGTCGGTGCGGGCGTCCGTCATGCTGGCTTTGGCGCCGCTTGCGCCCGATCGCCCGGCGCCGGCGGCATCAAGTACCAGTCAAGAAAGCGCTCGACGCGCCCGTAGGCATCCAGCAAAGTGCGGCGCCTTAAGAAGCCGTGGGGCTCATCTGCATACGTCTTGTACTCGAAGACCTTGCCCGACCGCCGCAGCGCCTCCGCCAGGATCTCAGAGGCCTCCGGGGGCACGACGTCGTCGATCAGCCCGTGCAGGAGCAGCAACGGACGCTTGATGCTGTCCACCTGGAAGAGGGGCGAGCCTTTGATGTAGGCCTGGCGATTGAGGCTGGGCTTGCCCAGCATCATTTCCGTGTAGATGCGCAGGTCGCGCTTGCACAGCGCCCACGAACTCTCGAGATGGGCGTCACCGAATTTGCTGACGCCGCAGGCAAAGAGGTAATCCGGATCGCGCGCCAGACAGAGCGCCGCCATGTACCCGCCATAGCTGGCGCCGAAGATAGCGATGCGCTGAGGGTCGATCCACTTGAGAGTGTGAAGCAAGCGGGCGGCGTGCAGCACGTCCTGCATGTCGGCGCCGCCCCAGTCGCTGTAATTGGATTGCTCAAACGCCACACCGTATCCGGTGCTGCCGCGGTAGTTGGGCGCAATGAAGGTGTAACCCTTGGCCAGGAAGTATTGAGCCAGGAGGTCAAATTCGTAGATGTATTGCGAGGACGGCCCGCCGTGAGGATGGACGATGCTCGCTCCATTGGGCTTCAGGGGCTTATAGAGGAGGGCGCTGATCTCCTTGCCGTCAAAGGAACGATAGCTGATCGGCTCCGGTCTGACGAATTGTTTGCTGGCGAGTGCCGGAGGATTTGAGAAGGTCAACTGCTGCATCTCGCCGCTGGGTACGCTCACGCGATAGATGTCCGGCGGCTTGACAGGATTCTCATACTCCGCTGTGAGGAAAGATCCATCAGGCGACCAGTCGGGCCGGCAGAAGTAGCCCTCGCCGCGCGCCAGGTCCGTGAGCTGACCTGAGGCCACCTCGATCAGGCAGAGGTCAAACACGCCGCCGCGGTTGACCGTGCAGGCCAGCCGGGTGCCGTCGGGCGACCAGGTCAAGTCGGTGAAGTCGCATTCATGCGAGCTGAGCGGTCGCAGGCCGCCGCCGTCGGCGCCGATGAGCCACACTTGATCCCAGCCGCCTCGTTGTGAGATGAATGCGAGCGTCTTGCCGTCCGGAGACCAGCGCGGGAACCAGTCCTTCTGCCTGGGTGCGCCCGTCAGAAGGCGGGTCTTGCCGGACTTGAGGTCTGCGAGGCGCAGATCCCAACGGTTGGGGTCGTCCTCGGGGCGAAAGACCACGGCAACCAGATTCCCCTCGGGCGAGGGGCGCGCATCCCGTACGTCGCCGGGCAGGGTCACAACCGGGCTCGGCCAGCTGCCCTCGCGATCCGTGAGCAAGAGCTGCACAGCCTCGTCGTCCCTGTCAACGTAGATCAGCAAGCGGCGGCTATCGGGCATCCAGTGCGCCATGGATGCGGCTGTCGTGAAGTCCGTCAGCTTCTTTGGCGGTCCGCCGGCGACAGGGGCGACGTAGACGTGCCCGTCGTTACTGAAGGCCAGGCTCTTGCTGTCCGGTGACCACTGAGGCATCTCATCATCCCAGAATGCCGCGAGATCGCGGTCCATCGAAATGCGCTGGGGCCATCCGCCCGCAGAGGGCATGATATAGACATCGGAAAGGTCGTCGCGATCCCAGATGAAAGCAATGGAGCGCCCGTCGGGAGACAAGCGGTGGTGCCGAATGCGGTGCAGGCAAACCAGCAACTCCGGGTTCCAATCTTCCGGCGGCTTGAGGTCCGGGCGTTTGATCGACGGCCAGCCGCCGCGCTCGTACTTTTCCTCGATCTTGATCTTCTCTGGCATGTCTACTTTCCCATCCACGTGTGCGGCGGCCCCGAGCCGTTTCCCGCTCTGAGGGCGACACCCTTGCACTTTCACGTACGTAGGTTGCGGCCTGCGATGTCGATAGCTGGGCGGCTCCTACGATCCGGCCAAAGCATGTTTGAATCACCTCGCCGCTCAGACAGCAGAACCTAACATGATCCGATTGGCCGCGGACGTCCACGCCGGCCCTCGCTGCCGGAGGGCGATTCCCCTCGCGTGAAATGATCCATTGCGCAGCGTTGCGCGTGTGCATAAGTATTCTAGCACACAGGCCCGCGTGATCGACCGCGCGGTTGCAGGTCAAGGCGGGCGGGTGCCGCAGGCACGAATCCACGCCGCAATCGCATGCTGACCTTGCTTGCAATCGGACCGAATGTCTGTATACTAGAGACAGTTGAGTCTTCACTGCGAGGAGGAGGAATGAAAATTCTCAAAGCCAACGTGTTTGCCGCGATCGTCCTGTGCACCGCTCTGATCCTGGGTGCATGCGGCCCGGCGCCAGTTCCGACTGCCGCAGGGCCTGAGGTTGGGCCGACTTCCGAACCTGTTGCGACTGAGCCCGTTATCCTGAGGGTCGGTTGGGAGGGCACGCCGGACACGCTCAATCCGGCGTACGCTTTCTTGGTTGAGTCCTTCACCGTTTTCGATCTGGTCTACAGTGCACTCACGACCCAGGAACCCACGGGCGAGTACGTCGGGAACCTGGCCGAAACCTGGAGCCACAGCGAGGACGGCCTGATTTGGAAGTTCACGCTCAAGGACGGTATCACCTGGCACAACGGAACCCCGTTGACGGCTGCCGACGTGGCCTGGGCATTGAACGCCGTCATGGCCGATCCAGACGGGTGGGCCACGGTCTCCAACTATGTAGCGGGCTTCAACGAGGTTAGCGCCCCGGATGATTCGACGCTGACCATCGTGACCGAGTACCCGGTAAGCAACATGGAATATCGCCTTTCCTGGCTCTACGCGGTCTATCCGCCGGACTTCGAGGGATTTACCACCGCCGAGGACCTGCAGAACTTCAGCAATTTCGAGATCATGGGGACCGGTCCGTTCAAGATGGGCGCCTTCGATGAGGACGCCCGCATCCTGATGCTGGAGGCCAACGACGATTACTACGGCGGGCGGCCCACGATCGATCAGATCATCTTCCAGACATACGACAACTCGGACGCGCTGATCCAGGGGCTGAAGGTCGCGGAGATCGACATGGTGCTGGACGTGCCGCAGAGCGGCTTCGCGGCGCTGTCCGAAATGGATGGCGTCAAACCGGTCAGCCTGGCGGGATCGTATTTTGACGAGCTGATCATCAATGCCGTGCCTGCGGATCACGATCCGGCGCCGAACAAGAATCCCGCGCTGGATGATCCGGCTGTGCGGCTGGCAATGGCGCAGGCCATCAACAAGCAGGACCTGGTGGATGTGGTGATGCAGGGCCTGGCTGAGCCAGGCGATACCATTGTGCCGCCTCAGCTCGGCGGCGGCTTCTGGCACAATACCGACATCCAGGACGTGCCGTTTGATCTGGCCAAGGGCAGCGAGGTCCTGGAAAGCGCCGGCTGGGTAATGGGCGCGGATGGCGTCCGCACCAAGGGCGACATGCGGCTGGAGTTCCGGCTGCAATTCCCGTCGGACAGCTCCATCTATCCACGGGTGGCAGACTCACTCACCGGCTGGTTTGGCGAGCTCGGCATCAAGACCACACCGGAGGCCGTAGATCCGGACAGCTTGTACGCGGCGACCACGCCGATCGGCGACTACGACCTCGTGCTTTGGGGATGGGGCCCGGATCCAGACCCGGACTTCATCCTGTCTGTCATGACTAGCGACCAATTCGTGGACGGCGGCTGGAGCGACAGCGGCTACATGAATCCGGAATACGATCAACTGTATCTTGACCAGCAGGAGACCGTGGACCGCGATGCGCGCCGCGACATCATCTGGGAGATGCAGAAGATGGTATTCGACGATCGGCCGTACATCGTCTTCTACTATCAGGACCTGCTGCGGGCATACCGCTCGGATCGGTTCACCGGCTTTATCGAGTCGCCGATCGGCATCGAGTCATTCCAATCCCTGCTGCAAGTGAAACCAGTCCAGTAGGACGACTACCTTGTGGATTGAGGCGGGCAGCTGCTGCCCGCCTCAATCCGTATGCCAGGAGCCCATGACGCGCCGCGGCTATCTCGCCCGCAAGATCGGGCTGGCGTTGATCACCATCCTCGTGGTGCTGGTGATCAACTTCCTGCTGTTCCGCGTCCTTCCGGGCGATCCGGTGCGGTCGGTGATCGGCCGAAACGTGCGCATCTCCATCGAGACGCAGCTGGCGCTGCGCAAGCAGTTCGGCCTTGATAAACCCATATTCCCGGACCAGTTCCTGGACACGCTGGGGCAATGGATGCGCGGGAACCTGGGGATATCGTGGTCGCTGCGCCGGCCGGTCGCCGACATCCTGGTTGCCAAGCTCGGCAATACGCTTCTGCTCATCAGCCTCGGGCAAGTCCTCTCGATCATCCTGGGTGTCGCGTTGGGCCTGGTCGCGGGCTGGAAGCGCAAGACCGCGGTGGACATGGCGGCGCTGACCTTCTCGCTGATCGCCTGGGCCACGCCCACGTTCTGGTTGGGGATCATCCTCCTGGCGGCCGGAAGCACATGGCTCGGCCTGCCGACCGGAGGCATCGTCAGCCCCGCGAACGTTGGCAAGCCCCTGTATAGCGTCGTCCCGGATCTTGCCCGTCACCTGGTCCTGCCTACGCTTACGCTGACCATCCTGTTTCTGGGCGAGTACATGCTGATCATGCGTTCGTCGATCCTGGAGGTGCTGAGCGAGGACTACATCCTGACGGCGAAAGCCAAGGGACTGTCGCACTGGCAGGTGCTGCGCAGGCATGCGCTCAAGAACGCCATGCTGCCGATCGTTACGTTGATCGCCCTCAACCTGGGCTTCACGGTATCGGGCGCGATCTACATCGAAACTGTTTTTTCCTACGACGGCCTGGGCCGGATGTTCCAGACAGCTCTCGTCAAGCAGGATTATCCTCTGTTGCAAGGGGCCTTTCTGCTGCTGGCCTTCAGCGTCATCATTGCCAATTTGCTGGCGGATGTGCTGTACACGTACCTTGATCCACGGGTACGGGCAACGTGATGCGAGGCTGACGGACTTGAAGTGAATCCCCGAGGCTGCCGACCGTGCGCAGCGGGCCATCACGTCCACAGGAAACGTATGCACGAGTCCTGGTCTCAACTCAGGCACAAAGTCCGAAAGCTCTGGCGCACGTTCAGCGGCAACCGCATGGGCTTGTTCGGCGGCCTGCTGGTTGCGACGGCTGTCCTGGTGGCGATCCTTGCGCCCTCCTTGAGTCCGTATGATCCGTCAGAGGTGATCCGCGACGAAAATGGACGCGGAATGACCTTCGCCTCGCCGTCGGTACATCCGCCACTCGGCACGGATGACGCCGGGCGCGACGTGTTCACGCAGCTGGCGCACGGAGCGCGAATCTCCCTGCTGGTGGGCTTCATGGCCGGTGCGATCGCGATGTTCGTGGGAAGCCTGCTTGGAATCCTGGCGGGCTACTTCGGCGGGGCTGTCGATACGCTGCTGATGCGCGCCACGGACATCCTGCTGGTCATCCCGGACCTGCCCCTGATGATCATCCTGGTGGCGACACTGCGCAATTTGGAGCTCCACATTTCACCCCTGGTGGTGCTGGTGCTGGTGATCGGACTGCTGTACTGGACCAGCACCGCGCGCCTGATCCGGTCGCAGGTGCTGACGATCAAGGAACGGCAGTTCGTGGCGCGCGCCCGGGCGATCGGCGCGGGCCACGCGCACATCATCCGGAAGCACATCCTGCCACAGATCATGCCGCTGATCGTGGCCAATACGGTGCTGATCCTTTCCACCGCCATCCTGGTGGAATCCGGGCTGGCATTCCTCGGTCTGGGCGATCCGACGCAGCCTTCGTGGGGAACCATGCTCAACTTCGCCTTCAGCCGCAATGCCATCACCAATGGCGCGTGGTGGATCTACCTGCCTCCCGGGCTCGCCATCGTCTGGGTGACGCTGGGCTGCGTGCTGGTGGGCAACGTGCTGGAGGAGACGCTGAATCCGCGTCTCGCAATCCACCACCTGGAGGACGAATCGAAGATGGTTGCTCGAAACCTGGAAGCGGCTGCGCGTGACTGAATCGCCGCTGCTTTCGGTCCGCCACCTGAGCGTGGATTTCATCATGCATGATGGAAAGATGGGCCACGCCCTGGAGGACGTGTCCTTCGATGTCTTCCAGGGACAGACCCTGGGTCTGGTTGGCGAATCGGGTTGCGGCAAGACCACCACCCTGATGGCCATCATGCGCCTGCTGCCGGCGAACGCGCGCATCACGGCCGGGCAGGTGCTTTACAACGAACAGGATCTGCTGTCGCTGAGCGAGCGGCAGATGCGTGGTTGTCGCTGGAAGGAGATGTCGATCGTTTTCCAGGGCGCGATGAACGCCCTGAATCCCGTGATGCGAATCGACGAGCAGGTACGCGAAGCCATCCTGTTGCACCACCTGATGAACTGGTCGCAGGCCACGCGGCGCGTGGGCGAGCTTATGGAAATGGTCGGCATTCCGCGGGAACGCGTCGGGCAGTATCCACACGAGTACTCCGGCGGCATGCGCCAGCGCGCCATGATCGCCCTCGCTCTGGCTTGCGCGCCGAGCCTGCTGTTCGCAGACGAGCCCACCACAGCCCTCGACGTGATGATCCAGGCCCAGGTACTGGCTCTGCTGAAGAAGATCCAGGAGAAGCTTGGGCTGGCAATCGTGCTGGTCACCCACGACCTCGGCGTCGTGGCCGAAGTCTGCGATAGTGTAGCGGTGATGTACGGTGGTAAGGTGGCCGAGGCCGGAAGCGCTGACAGCATCTACAACTCGCCGCAACACCCGTACACAGACAAGCTGTTGCAGTCGTTCCCGGACCTTAACCGGCCGTCGGGCGACCTGGCTTCCATTCCCGGTACGCCGCCGCGGGTGACGGACCTGCCGCCCGGCTGTCGATTCGAGCCGCGCTGTCATAGGCGCATCGAAATCTGCGCAACTACGGCGCCGCCGATGCTTGAGACCTCAGCCGGTCACCGCGCCGCGTGTCATCTGTGCGAAGGCCCGGTTGCGAACTTCTAATGTCAACTCCTGCATCCGCTCCTGTTCTGGAAGTGAGCCACCTGGTCAAGTCGTTTTCCATGCGGCAGTCCGTGCTGGCTGCGCTGCAGCGCAAGCCGGCCACGGAGATCAGGGCCGTTGATGACGTGTCGTTCATCCTAGAGGGCGGCGAGGTGCTTGCACTGGTGGGCGAATCAGGATGCGGCAAGACCACCATCGCCCGGGCGCTGATCGGATTGGAAGAGCCAACCAGCGGCGAGATCCGGTTCTCAGGTGAAATCGTCAGCGCGTCGAGGCGCCGCGTGCGCGCCGGACTGCTTTCACTGGACAGTGGCCGGGTGGGCACGCGTGAGCATATGACTCTGCCGCAGATGAGTCTCAAACGCCTGCGGCAGCACGCCCAGATGATCTTTCAGGATCCGTACGAATCCCTGAATCCGCGCGCAACGGTGTACGAGATCGTAGCCGAGCCACTGCAAGTTCACGGCATCGCGCGGAAGCGCGAGGAGCGCCTGGACCGCGTCCGGGGGGCGCTGGAGGACGCCGGCCTCCGGCCCGCGGAGAGCTTCTTCGAGCGTTTTCCTCATGAGCTGTCCGGAGGACAACGCCAGCGGGTGGTCATTGCCGGCGCGATGGTGCTCAAGCCGGAGCTGCTGCTGGCGGATGAGCCTGTCTCGATGCTGGACGTCTCGATCCGCGCCGAGATACTCAATCTGCTCAGTCAACTACGCACCGAGCGCGGAGTGAGCATTCTTTTCATAACGCACGACTTGGGGACCGTATCGCACTTCGCAGACAGGATCGCGGTGATGTACCTGGGTCGCCTAGTGGAGATCGGGCCAACGCGCCCGGTGCTGGAGCATCCGCAACATCCCTACACAAGAGCTCTGCTGTCCGTTGTTCCTGTGGCCAATCCGCGCCTGCGGCGCGAGCGCGTCATCCTGCAGGGGGAGACGCCCAACGCGGCGGATGTTCCGGCGGGATGCCGCTTTCACCCTCGCTGTCCCGTGGTGATGGAGCGATGCAGCCGTGAGGATCCGCCCTATATCACGGGTGACGACGGTCATGGGGCAGCGTGTTGGCTGGTGGACGGCCCGGCCGTGAAAGGCCTGCGATAAGCGCCTGATCCGACGGTACGCCTCAGGCTGGCACCGGTTCCCCTTGGAACCGGTGCGGGCGATGCGGGCTGGGGACCCGCTCGCCCGGAAAGCGCGCCGATGCCCAAGCAATGAGCAACTGTGTTGCAAGTCAAGCGGAAAGAGGCGCTTGCCAGGTCGTCATGTCCCGGATCATGGCGTTCAAGATGATGAGCAGCTTGTGCATGCAAGCCACCAGAGCCACTTTTCTCCCTTTGCCGGAGGCCAGCAGGCGTTGGTAGAAAGTGCGGATCACTGGATTGAAACGAGCCGCCGACATGGCTGCCATGTAGAGTGCCTGCCGCACGGAGGCCCGTCCGCCCTTGATCCGGCGTGTGCCTCGGCGCCGGCCGCT
>JAZDHO010000102.1:0-52457 GCA_043805815.1 Chloroflexota bacterium | reverse complement strand
CGATGGTGATTTGCGAAGGCGAGCCCACGACCTACTCGCACGCCAGCCAGAACAAGGGCACGGGCGACGGAAAGGTTCTGGCCACCAAGACCAACCCGACCCTCACCGTCGCCGACGACACGAGTGGCCGAAAATGCACGGTCTCGGCAGCGGCGGGCAATACCATCGACGTGAGTGGGACGGCCGACCACATCGCGCTGACTGACGGCTCCGCCAAACTGTGGTTCGTCACGACTTGCAGTAGTCAAGCCTTGGTCGCCGCAGGAACGGTGGACGTTCCGGCCTGGAAAGTCAACGTCAAAGACCCGACTGCCCCGTAAGGTGCCGTGATGCAAGTTGCTCCAGGTGCGACCGACGTGTCCGTGGACATCCGGGCCATGACCGCGGCCGGCGTTGCCCTTACCGGCAAGGTAGCTGCGGACTTCACCGCCTGGTATCGACGCGACGGAGCCAAGATGGCGATCGCTCTATCGGACTTGGCTGCGCTGACGACGGCTCACACAAACGGCGGCCTGAAGGAGATCGGCGACGGCTGGTATCGCCTGGATGTGCCGGACGCGGCGTTTGCGGCCGGGGCCAACCGGGCGGCGATCGGGGGGACCGTAGACGGCGGAGTGCTCTTGTCGGCCCCCGTGGTCATCAACAACGATGTGTTCTTGGCTGATGGATACCATGGCGGACTCGCCGCTACACTGACACTGAAGAATCTGAGACTTGTCAATTCAGCCGGAAACGCAATCACTCTCGAAGCGACGGGGGGCCACGGCATCTACGCTCTCGTCAATGGTGCGAATTGCCACGGAGCCTATCTGCGCAGTGTCGATAGCAATGGACTGGTTTGCGAAGGCGCCGAGTATGGTATCAACGCCATATCGCACCACGCTAGTCTTGCTGGAATTCGCGCAACGGGCCATTGGGGAATTCTTGGGATTGGAGCCGGTTCGGATGGTGCTGGCATTCTTGCGACGGGAGGAACGGATGCGCATGGCTTCTTTGTCCTAAGCGCGGGTGCTGGTTACGACTTGTATCTGGGTCGGCAAAAGGAGAATTTACTAACCGACATCAAGGGAACTGGCTGGAGTGACACAACTGACACGCTGAAAGAGATTCGTGACGCTATAGATGCTGGTGGCGGCACACCTTCGGCAGAAGCCGTTGCCGATGCCGTCTTGGACGAACTCCTGGCAACACACGCCATAGCTGGTTCTGCGGGCGCTGCGCTTTCGGCCGCTGGCGGGGCTATCAAGAACGTCGAGATGAAGACCACCGAAACCCGCATGGGGAGTAATTGACATGGCTACGAGGGTCATTACGCACCAATTCGAGGTCGAGAATGTTCTGACCAATCCCACTTCGGTCAAGCTATCCGACCCGACCGCCACCTACGGCGTGAAGCGGGACGACACGGATGCGGTGGTAGTGGCCGATGGCACGGCCATGACCAACCAGTCCACCGGCGTCTACCAATACTCGTTCACCGAACCTGCCTCCGATCTGGAGTACACCGCCTACGTGGAAGTGGTGTACGACGGGGCGACGTATTGGCAGGAAGTGGACATGGCCGCCGAATCGACGGCGGTGATGGCCTTCACTTACGACTATCTGCGGGAGTACGTAGCCGTTCACTTGGGCTGGGCATCTTCGGGTTGGGGAACTATCCAGAGCACCCAACTCGACCGGATTCTCAAGCGCGGCCTGGGTTGGTTCTACCGGCCCAAGCGCACTGAGGCGGCCCCGGTTCACCAGTGGACGTTTATGCGCCCCTACACGACCCTGACCACCAGCGCATCGTACAGCACGGGTACCGTGACGATCGTTGATGGCGTGGTCACGCTGGCCGGGGGAACCTTCCCCAGTTGGGCCGCCAGCGGACAACTGACCGTAGGCGGAGACACCTACGAGGTCAGCAGCCGAGACAGCGACACGCAACTGACCCTCACCGACACGACGGTTGACGCGGATGCCCTGAGCGCCTACAGCCTGGAGCGGCCGACCTACGACCTGCCCAGCGACTTCTCGGCCATCTACGGACCCCTGACCTACCGGGCCGGCTCGGCAGACTGCTCTCGGCCCATCGAAATTACGCGGGAGGACATTCTGCGGACCATCCGCCAGCCCGGCCAGTGGACCGGGCGGCCCCGGTATGCCGCGATCCGGGTCAAGACGCACGACGCCACGCTGGGCACCCGGTGGCAGATCACCTTTGAGCCGGCCCCTGATGATGCTTACGAGCTTGGCTACCGCTACCGTGTCGCTCCTCCGATGCTCACCAGCGGCTCGTCCTATCCCTACGGCGGAGAGGAACACGCCGAGACGTTGCTGTCCGCCTGCATCGCCGCGGCCGACCTGATGGTCAACGACGTGCGTGGAGAGAACTACGCCCACTGGATGGAAATGCTCCAGGCGTCCATCGACCTCGACCGATCAGCGGGGGCTCCCGACTTCCTCGGCTTCTCGACGGATCGCTCTGACGACCCCGGGGAAGACCGGGAAGTCCTGCCGATCACGCCCTCGACCGTAGCCAAGTACGAAGGCAACACTTACTACTAGGAGCGATTCCATGATTATTGGAACGACCGTCTTCAAGTCCTGCACCGTTCCGGTGGTGGCCAACATCGCCACTGCCAGCGAGGTGGACTTCCGGGAGGCCAAGTGCGGGATGATTCACGTCCCGGCAGGCTCGGCCATCACAACCTTGACGTTCTATGTCTCGGACAAGATCGGCGGCGACTATCTGCCTGCCTACACCGAGCAGAACGCGGCAGTCGCTTTGACCGTCGCAGCGAGTCGGGCCTACCCGATCCCGCTCAGCGTGAACAGCATTCAATCCGCCTTGGAGGGGGCCGGCGCCTTCAAGATGATCGGTAACGCCGCCGGCACCGTCAACGTCAGCCTCAAAGGCTGATACCCTCCCCGCGGCGCGGACGGGGATGTAGGGGTTTGACCCGCGAGTGAAAGGAGAGCTTTTATGGCTGGTCACAGGTTCTTTGAAGATTGGAAGAGGGCCCCTTGGAGGATTTCCGACCCCGGTAATGCAGGGGCCATTCCGACCGGGAAAACGGGCATGATCGCGCTGGTCATCGCGGCCGGCGTTGCCGAGACTAACACGCTGGGCAGGCCGGTCCAGGAAGGGCTGCGGCTGCACTTGGTGGCGGCCAGCGTAGGTGCTGGTGGATCGCGCGTCGTGACCGTCACGGGCGGGATCAACATGACCGGCGATACGACAATGACCTTCGACGCCGAGGGTGAAACCGCCGAGTTGGTCTCGATCCCAACGAGCACGTCGGGGACGTTCCGCTGGATTCAGATGGGTCCCTACTACGGGACCTAAACCATGAAGCGGACCAACTCTGTGCCGAGGGTGCCGCCGGAAGACATTGCCGCGTTCGATGGCGCGGTTCATCGTTGCTTTGCGCTTCCAGGGCTCGGGTCTCCCAGCGAAAAGGACTGGGAGGCCCTGGTGCGGGTTGGAAATAGGATGTTCGGAAACGGGCATCTGGCGAAGGAACCGGAGGTTGTTGTGAAGAACTCAAGGGCCGGCGGTCCGATGCTGACGGTCATCGTCGTGGTGGACGCCGAGAAGGACCCCGTTTACACGGACTGGTTCTTCACCGCCCTGCGCCAGTGGAACCGCGCCGGACTGGACGACACCCAAGTCCTGGTACTGTGCCAGAAACCCCGCGATCCGGCCACGCTGCGTACTCTCGCCAAGCAGCCCTTTCGGTCCGACGTGATCTTCGCCAAACACCCCACGGTGGACGGCTACCCCGTCTGGGACCTGTGCGAGGCCATGCGGGACTGCTGGCCGATGGTGCGCGGCGAGTACGTCACCTTCGCCCACACGGAGTTTCTCTGGTGCCCACGACGGCTGAGAAGGACTGTCCGTTATTTGGAGAAGCAGAAACCTGTGTTGGCCCTGGGAAACCTTCGTCGTTTGGGACGCCCCGATCCTTCACGCGGAGGCCGGAAGTTCGGGGAGAAGGAGTACGGCAGGCTCAAGGACCTGATCGAAAAGAAGGACTACTATCTTGCTGGGTGTCTGTTGGACGCTGCTACCACGGCCGCCTGGGTTCACTGGCTGGGCGAGAACCGGCCGGGTCCGCAGGACTGGCGAGAAGACGTGTTCTTCGTTCGGCGCGATTGGCTCGACGCGGTAGAGTTCTGGGAGCACGGGGAGCGCCAGGCGTTTCAGGACGTGTACGATCTGATAGCGATGGCGATTCTGAAGCTGGGCAACTACGGGGTAGCGCCACCGGTCGTGCGGATGCCCATGTCGGTCAACCGCATCCTGCATATGTGGCACGAGCGGCACTGGAAGTCGTGGACGCCAGCGATGCGGGCTTGGTTCGTGGACACAGAGGAGCGATGGGAGGACACGTCGTTTGTGCGCTCGCATTTGTGGGACAATCTCCTGCGCGCTCCAGAGAACGGGGATGTGGACGGCACGGCGATCAACATTCTTCGCTGGGGACACGGGGGGACGGTAACGCGGTTCATCAACCGGCTGGACGATTGGCTGTTGGCCGGCGGACTCGACAAGGTGAAGACGTACTACGAAGAGGCGGTCAGCCATGATGTACTCTAAGGAATACCGCTTGGCCGTCTTCATGGTGCCCAAGGTCTGCACCTATTCGATTGGGAGGGCCCTCGGGTCGGCAGGTTTCGCTTGGTACTCCCCCGTAAAAGAGATTGAGGACTTAAAGCACACGAGCATGGTGGCCCGCTGCATGGAAGACTGCCCATTCGTAAAGGACTATCGCCGGGCATCTTTCGTGCGACACCCAGAGACGCGGCTGGCGTCTGGCTGGCGATGGCTGCGAGGTATCAATCATGTGCCTTGCGTAGGCGACTTCCCTGATTTCGTCGAGCAGCTTTGCGGGGGAGAAATAACTGACCGCGTGATTTACTGGGATGTGGGGGTATCCCAGACCAGGCACCTCTACGATGAAGGCCGGCTTCTGGTCGATCGCGTAGGCAAATTCGAGAACTTGCAGCAAGACTGGCTTGAGATGCTTCGCTGGGCAGGCGTTCCCGAGGTTCCACTGGATCATGTGAATGCCAGTGGTCCGCCTATGGACTATCAGGAGTTGTACAACCCGGCGTTGCGCGAGCGCGTGCGACAGCACTTTGCCGAGGATTACGAGAATTTCGACTATTGCTAGCGGGTGTCGCCATGACTGTGGAAGAATTTCGCCTCTTGCGTACTGATGACCAGTGCGAAGATCGCTGGTGCTGGTGGAGTCGTCAGTACGAGTACCCCTGGGTGCTGGCGAACTTGTTGCCGGGTAGCACTCACAACACCGGCTGTGGCGGTTGTCATCCCGTCCACTGCGACTTTGCCAGGGCCCTGGAGGACTGCGGCCAGGCGGTACATTCCGACATCTCCCTGGAACAGGCGGTTCCAGGGGCGGTCGTCTACGACTTGAAGCAGCCGTGGGGTGGGGTGCCTTTTGATAACGTCCTCTGCATCTCCGTGCTGGAGCACTTGGAGGGTGCCGGCGAGATTCTCGGAAATCTCTGGCAGCAAACGCGGGGTGTGCTGTTGGTGACATTCGACTATCCGTGCGACTCGCTGACGGAGATCGAGGGTTGGTGTGGGCGGTCACTGGAGCGCCAGCCACCGCTGCTGTCGAGCGAGAATTGCCGGATGCCCTATACGATGTGCGGAACTTGGAATGTGGGGGCGCTGAAATGTGTGCAGTGAACCTGTCGCAACTCCAGCCCGTCGAGTGTCTTCTGGCAGACCTGTACGGCGCGATGCTGGAGGGGCGGGGATGGAGTTTGGCGCGTGTCGGCGACAGCGAAGTTCTATTGATGAAATGTCCGACGATGAAAACGGACTGGAAGTTCTACGACACTCGCATTACTCTTGCCTCATTCCCCGCCGTTCGAGAGCGATTTGTGGCCTCCTATCAAGTCGCGGACTGGACGGGTGTGTTCATGAACGATGCGTCGGCTGCTGCGGGCTTTGAGTTGTGCGGCCTTGGCACGCCGCTCCAGCAGGTGTACGCATGGGTCAACGTGCACTTACCAATGTACCGAGATTTCGTGGACCTTGTGCTGAGACGAGAGCGCCTGCTGTTGATGGGCGGACTGATGGCGGAATTGGCCGAAAAATGTCTGGCGCCCATCCGATCTCTAAGCGACGTGGAAATCCTCGATACGGCGCTTGCCCACCCGCTTACCATGGAAGACTTCGAGGCTTTGTGTGGGCGAATAGCGAGCTACAGCGGCAGGATTGTGCTGATCTCTATGTCCATCTGGGCGAAACCGCTTTGCGCCTACGCAAAATCGTTGGGAAAAATCGGCATTGACTTCGGAAATGCCGCCACGTTTTTGTTAGATGGACGGATCGCACTGAACGCCGATGGCCTCCGCGGCCGGCGCGGATACCTGGATCACTACCGGAAGATCGCGCCCTTCTTCAACGCACTCCATCCCAAGGACTCTCTGGTATGACCAAGCAGAAAATCCTCATCCTTGGCGCATCTTTCCTGTACCCTTACTGGAAGCTGCAAACGGAAACGGTTTGGATGGACCCATTTATCGGCCCTCCCGACATCGACGCGCATCCAGACGCGGCGTTCGCTTACTTCGGGACGGTGGCTAAAGGCCCGGAACTACTCGGACCTCTCCTGGAATGCCGTGACCGCTGCAAGAAGATGGGCATCCCGACCGTCTGGCACACGATCGAAGACCCCAATAGCTTCACCACATTCGTCGATCAAGCGGCCGGTTACGACATCATCGCCACAAGTGATTGCGAGTTGATCCCGGACTACGAGAACCTGTACCCCGATGCCCAAGTCATCTGGTTGCCCAACGCCGCCCAGCCGGCGGTGCACAGACCGTTGCCGCTTGTAGACGATCCCGCCGACTTCGTGCTTTTGGCCAATTTCTACCAAGGCGATGCAAGGAAGTCGGCCGAAACGGAAATGCTCGCGCCTTTGGTGGATGCCGGATACAGTCTCTCCCTTCACGCCTTCGAGGGCTGGCGGTGGCCCGAGAAGTACGACAAGTATTATCGCGGGCCGAGCAATTACGCGACGGCGGCGGACTTTTATCCGGAGGGCCGAGTGGCGCTAGGGATGAACAACCAGGCGTGGAACACCGGAATGTGCTCCATGCGTACCTTCGAGGTGCTGGCCTGTGGAAAGCCGATGCTGTCCTACCACTCTGACTCCTACGAAAAGCTGGGCTTCGTGAATGCGATGCCCGACCTCTCAGTAGACGGCCACTTCGTCTGGGTGGACAACGCAGAGGATGCTCTGATTGCAGGGCGCAACCTGCTTTCCAAGCCCGGTCGTGCGGCGGAGATCGCGGAGCGTGGGCGAGCCTTTGTTCTCAAGGAGCACACCTACGCCAATCGACTGGAAACCGTCCTGAATCACACAGACCAAGTTGTGAGGGCATGATCGTGAGCCATCCAAACCTCTGCGCCACGCATTTGGGGGTCTTACTGGCCTGTCTTCGGGCGACGGATGGTCCGATCCTGGAGCTTGGCGCCGGGCTGTTCTCCACGCCGTTGATCCACGCATTTTCGCGGAAGAACCGCTACGCCAGAACCAACGAGCAAAACAAGGAGTGGGCTGAACGCCTGAGTGCCCTGTACCGTGGCACTGCTGACGATCACGACCATGAGATCATCTGGACGCCAGACTACGCCGCCGCAGACATCACGGACAAGCCGTGGTCGGTGGCACTTGTCGATCACGCTACTCACAGCCGAGCACCCGACCTTGCCCGGCTGAAGGGTCACGCCGAGTTGATCGTGTTTCATGACTCCGAAGTAGAACTCTGGAAGCCCGATCTGGACGCATTCACCTACCGCTTCACCTGCAAGGTCTTGCCCCACACCTCCGTTGTCAGTGACACACAGAGCCTCGATTGGCTCTCGACGGCTGTCGGAGACTTATGGTAATGGCGTCTTCCCGTCAAATCACGATCTACCCACCGGTCGGCGGACTGGTCAAGCGCTACACCTACCAGCAGCAACCTCCGTACACGACACCGCGCTGCCTGAACGTCTGGCCCATCGAGCCCTTCGAGATTCGGCAACGGACGGGACGGCGCTCCGGGTTGACCAAGCAGGCCACCACTGCGGCCGGCAGCAGCCGATTTCGAGCGGTGATCCCCGTCCCTGCCGTGGACGAGGAGAACTACGCTTACCGCTTGATGTGCTGCACGTCGAACGACTGGTACTATCCCGTGGCCGGTGCTGGCATGACCACCTTCAAGCTCGACGGCATGACCAGCACGACCGGTCGGGTGCCGTGGGCGGTCTTCAATTCGATCATCTACCTCCTGGACGGAACGACGCTCAGGACGCTGGACCCCTGGGATGCGAGTCCGTCGATTGACAACGTGGTCGCAAGTGCTGGGACCATCCCTACCAACTGCAATCTTCTGGCTGCGTATGCCGGTCGGCTGGTCATGGCGCAGCGCCGCGGCCACCAGTGGAACCTATCCAAGGTCGGAGACTGGACGAACTGGGACACGGGAGCCGATCCGAACGATCCCGTCCGGGCGTTCTCAGGTGCGACCAGCGACATCGGCGAACTCCAGGAACCCTTGAACGCCTTGGCTCCCTGGGGCGACGAGTTCATGCTGATGGGTTGCGACAACTCGATCTGGAACATGACGGGCGATCCGGGATACGGTGGCAAGCTATTCCCCGTCAGCCGGCAGATCGGGGTCATTGGCCCGGATGCCTGGTGCTTCACGCCAGAACGGTACTTCCTGTTTCTGGACTGGTCTGGAATGTACATGATCCCTCCGGGAGGGACGGGCGACCCTGTGCCGTTCAGCCGCGAGAAGCTGCCCAGCGACCTGCGCAACATTGATCCCGTCACCTATGACTGCGTGCTCCGCTTCGATCCCCAGCACAACGGGATGCTGCTGGCCATCATGCCGATCACCGGCTCCAGCGAACTCGGAGCGGGGGAGCACTGGTGGATCGACTGGCCGACACAGAGTTTCTGGAAACTACAGTTCCCGGCTGGAGAGGAGCCGCGGTTCTACGAGCAATTCGCCTTTGCCACGGGATACGATCATTCACTGTTCATGGGTTGCGACGACAGCTACCTCAAGGCGTTCGATGACACGGCCCCGGACGACGACGGCACGGACATCACGGCCTACCTCGATATCGGACCCATTCGCATTTCCGGCGACGAATACAGCGACGGGGTTGTCCAGCAGTTGACCGCGACCTTGGCCGGAGATTCTGCGGACGTGACCTGGAACTTGTTTGTGGGTGCGGACGCGGAGGCGGCTGCGGACGCCGCTTCAGGGACGGCAGATTCCACGGGGACGTGGAGCGCCGGACGGAACTACTGGGACCATCCCCGCAAGCGAGGCGGGGCGTTCATCCTGCAACTCTCGGGCAGTGGCCAGTGGGCGTTGGAATCGGTCCATGCCGTGCTGCTCAAGGGTGGAAAGCAGAGGTTGTTCTGATGGCCTACGGATTGATCTTGACTGGCGGGACGCCGGATAGCGTTTCCTCGATGCGGCAGTTCATCGACAAGGTGTCGCAGAACTTCCGCAAGCTGGAGCAGACGCTCACTGGAGGAGGGGGCGAGACGGGCGACCCCGTGGTTGTCAACATCGCCTATGACGCATCTGGCTACCGTCACGTGATGACCTTCATCTACGGCATACTGACTTCTTATATTGTCACCAGCGTCCAACCCGCCGGGGTCACGAAGAGCCTTTCCTTCACCGACGCGGATGGGAATGTTCACACCGTCAACATTATGACTGGGATCATCACCAGTTGGGACATCACGGCACCGTAAAGGAGGTGGATCATGGCATATGACAAAATGAAAGACATTCGGTCGGGACAGGTTAGTTGGCAGGACTTGCTCCCACCTGACCCAAACCGTTTTACGACGATGGAGTTCCGGCCACCCAGCGAGCAGAACTGGGCGAACTGGGAAGCCAGAACGGGAATGAAGCGAAACCAGTTTGCGGACTGGTATGGATCAAATCAGGGTGGGAACGCTACGGGTGGCGGGGGCGCTGCGTACCAACCGGTCGGCTCCGGGGGTGGCGGCTTTGCCCAGACTCCGGTGGGCCAGGCGGGACCAAGCATCAACCAGGGCGGTGGCAGCACACCAGGCTACGCGGCTGGTCCTGGGGCACCGGCCGGTGGCAACTTGCTCGGTGGCTACCAGCCTGTGGGCGATGCAGGGACCAATGGCCTTGTTAGGAGGAGAGTATCGGAGGGCACCACGCACCGGGTCGGTCGATATGGGGGCGGCGGTCCCAGCGGCACGCTTCCGACATTCGCGACGCCCTATCTTCCCAGCACCAATCCGCTCAACCCACCGACGGGCACGACGCCCGAAACGAAGACTCCGCTCGATCCTGGGATGCGGATTGGCCAGATGACGCGTGGACTCTGGCAGAAACTCGGGCAGCGCATCGGGTATCAGCCTGTCGGCTATGGGGGTGGCGGCGTTGCCCAGACGCCGGCTGGTCAGCCAGGGCCGACAATCAACCAAGGCGGGAACGCCCCGAATACCTGGCTACGGGAGCAAGCTTACGGTTACGGCCAGACTCCAGCCCGCGATTGGCTCCGGCGGATGAACGCTTATCATTACGATCCCACCACCGGCACGATGATGGGCGGTCTCTAAACGATTAGAAAAAGGAGGGAAGATCATGAGCTACCTAGGGACCGCGCTGCCAAAAAGCCGGAAAGTAACCTGGAGTTCAAAAGGCGAAGTTCCGGTGAACGCTAATAGTGAGCCAGGTCTGGTGTGGACGACACCGGGCCAGGCTGCAACGAGAGGCGGCGCCGAATATAAGGCGAGCAAAAACAAGGGCAGCAGCCAATACACCGCAGCAGGCGGCTACACCCAAAATCAACTATTACAACAGATCATGGATGAGCAGCAGAAAGCCTACGACGAAGCCAAGGCGGCCAACGAAAAGAGATACCAGGAGCTTCTCGCCGGTGCCCAGGGCACCGAAGATGAGCTTGCAGCCATGGGAAAAGGAATCCAGGGCGGGTACACGGACCGCTACAACATCGGCATGGGGTTTGTCAACCAGATGGGCGAGGGCGAGCGGGCCAGAATCGAGCGGGATCGGTTGTCGGGACTCGGCCGCGCCGATGCAGCGGCGGCCAGCAGGGGCTTCTACAACTCGACGGTCGCCCTGGGCAACCAGGCCCTTGTGGACCGAGAGGCCAGTCAGCAACGTCTGGACCTGGAAGACAAGTTGCTGAGCCAAAAGCTCTCAAGCCACACCGGACTTTCCGGCGATACCTTGGGTTATCTGGAGCGATTTTCCAACGCACAGGCTGCCCTTGGGACGAACACGCTGGGCTACATGGAGCGGCGGACGGACGATTACCAGGACAACGCGGCCGCCCTGGATAGGTTGTACCGCTTGGCAGAGGCCCAGGGGCAGGGTGGCGGTGGTGGCGGCGGTGGCGTCGGTTACGCCAGCCCGGCACAGTTCGGCTACAACATTCCCGGTGCAGCCTATGGTATGGGGCTCGGTTACGGCTCTTCATACGGTGGCGGACAGCAGGGCCCAACGCAGGGCAAGGATTACAGCGACCCGAAAACCTGGACGCCCCAGATGAAGCAGCAGATACAATGGATGAGAGCGCAGGGATACACCGAAGCCCAGATCAACGCCTATATCAAGGGCGAGGTTCGCTTTGACCAACTGCGCCCGCCGGCGTAACGCGAGGAATCCACTATGCCCATTACAGTGAAATACGATGTTCCCAAGAGCCTGGATGTGCTCTTGGCCTTGCAGAGTGGTGGCGCGGTAGGCGCGGCCGAGCGAGGTAAGGAAGATCGCGCGGCGGCACGCAAAGCAGCGGAAATGCGCCAAGAGATGCTCTTCAAGGCGGCGCAGGAAGAGTTCCACGCTCGCCAGCAAGCCTACCGCCAGCAGTTGCAGGGCCAACAGGAGATGCAGCAGCAGGCCGTGCAAGGGCAGCAGCGCATGGCCCAACTCCAGCAGCAGCAGCAGTGGCAGACACAAGAGGGCCAACGGCAAACTGAGCAACTCCAGCAGCAGCGCAAGGCCAACCGGGATGCATTTCTGTCCGGGCAAACAGGTCTGGGTGAATATCGGCAGCGGGATGCGGCTTTCGCTGCGCAGTTGTCGGGACTTGATCCGAATGCAGAAGACAAGCAGCGCGAGGCTTCACTTCAGGAGTTTCAGAAGCGTGCCGATCCCGAGGATGTCAGAGAGTTGAGAGGCATCCAAGCCAAGAAGCTACAACTTCGACGCATGTTCAGCGACGGATTCCATAAACCAGAGGATTTGCGAGCGGAACTGGCAAGGTTGGACGAGAAGCAAGACTTTCTTGTAGCTGGTGTTCAGCACAAGCCGGACAAGACTGGACCATCCGCGCCGGAACGAGCAGCCAAGGGCACGTTCACAACCGCGGAGATGCTGGAGAAAAAGGGACTTCCCCCGGACCATCCGTCAAGCCAGCTATACCCGCCGGAGATGTTGTGGAACAGCGAGGTGAGGAATGGGGTCGAGCAATTCAATCCCATCGAAACGAACGCCATGAAGGCTCAAGCGGCGGCACAGGCGAAGGGTCCCGTCGAGCAACAGAAAGCAGAAGCCAAGGCTGCCGAGGAAGCCGAGAAGGCGCAGAAGCAGGCCGCTGACGACTACGCGGAAAACCTTGGGAAGTACAACAAGCAGGTGCTTGATACCGCGAATGACTTAAAGAAGGAGCACTTGGCTCAGTTGAAGGATGCACGGAAAGCCTGGGACGAAGCCCATACCAGTGAAGATGGAACGGTAACAAAACCATTTCCCTACGCCTTGCGGACCTTCAATCTATACCGCGCCGAGGCGATTGAAATGTTGCGAGAATCGGGCTTTGTTCCTCCACGGCCGCCGCAACAGCAGCAGCGCCCCGTCCAGCCCCAAGGCGTTCCAATTTTGAATCCCCAGAACCCAGACGAGGCAGTTGGCCTTGCGCCGCCGGAACAACAGGTCATGCCAGCGGAGGGCATTCCCGAGCAAGCCGCTCCGCAACTCACGCCCCAGCAGATTCAGCAGGACATGGGGGCGATTGAGGACCGGATGCAGCAGCAAGTCCCCGGCAGATCATTTTCTGAAAGATTGAAAACCCCCGATGTGGTGGTGAAGGAGGATGCTGATATCAGGGCCGAGGACCTCTCCGGTGCTCCAGTTGGTGCGGTGATCCAGTATGGCCCCAACAAGTATACCATCGCGCCAAACGGAGAGCCATTGCCAGTAATTTCGGATAAGTCCTCCCCGTTGTTCAAGACGCTCGACAAAGGCGACCGGTTTGTCACGCCCGATGGGGTTATCCGAGTCAAATAGGAAGCCGAGATGGCAAACTGGTGGGACGATTACCAAGCTGTGGGAACTGTGGCTGTCCCGGAAGCTCCCAAGCAGGAGGAGTGGTGGTCGGAGTACAAGGCAGTCGGTTCCATTGACCAACCGGAGCCGACTCGAAGCGATCTGCTGCTACCTTCCCCCGAGCAGCGACTTCCCGAGCCTCCCCTGGACCTCATTCATCCGGTGCAGGCCGAACCAGAGTTGACTGGCGCCGAGGCACAGCGGCGGCTGGAAGTGATGGACGCTAGGCAACGGAGGTTGGCCGAACAGAACCCACAGCTTCAAGCAGGGCTGGGGGGCGTAGAAGGGCAGGAGTCGGTCTTCGCGCGACGGCGGCGGGAGCAGGCCGAGCAGGCCCAGCGGGCGCAGCAGGAGGAAGAGGAGCGTGCTCTTGCAGCGATACCTACGGCCGCAGACGAGGAGCGGGATCAAATGCTTCGATACGCTCGCCGACGACTCCACGAAGCGTGGTTCCCCAACCTCAAGGCTACGGGCGTTGGGCTTGGCGCAAGTGTGGCCGCTCCTCTTGCGAGACTCGTCGGGCAGGGCGAGGCGGCAGACAAAATCAACCGATTTTCTGGAGCCTACCAACAAGCCGCGTCCGAGCGGGATGTGGACGGCTATGTCCCACCGATCATCAAACGCGGACTCCGCGGCGTCGGCACGACGCTTCCAACGATGGTCGTGGCGGGCGCCGTCGCCGGACCCTACGGAGCCATTGTGGCGGCGATGGGCCAAGAGGGCGACCGGGCGATTACGGAAGGGCGTGATGCCGGGCTGTCCGGCGCTGCCCTGACGGAATATGCAGCCAAACAGGGATTGATCGAGGGGATACCCGCCGCGGTTATGCAGCGAGTTGGCCTTGGCGGACTTGAACAGGCCGTGGGACGGCCCGGGAAGGCCGCCATTTCCGGCGGGATCATGGGTGGCTTAAAGCGGGCAGGAATCGTCACGCTCCAAGAGGTGCCCGAAGAGATCATTACAGAAATCGGGCACAACGTCGAGGCTGCGGTTTCTGGAGTTGACCCAGCGGCCGCCAACTGGGACCGCCTAACGCAAACGGCCCTCGACACGACCGTACAGACGCTCATTACGATGGGCGTTGCCACTTCCCCGAACGTGATTCGGTCGGCGATGGAGGGATACAAGGGGAAACCTGGCATAGACAACAAGCCGATCGAGTTCAACCCTGCCAAGATCACGCCTGAGACGGTGGCCGCGTTTGTGGAGAAGCGTTCTCGAACCGCCGCGAAGGATGCCGGGCTGGAAAACACGCGAGCGGATCAGCGGGAGGAGATCGCGGCCAAGCTACGGGAGGCCCAGGCCCCCCGAGAGCAGTTGCCCAGGGCCATTCAGATCGCGGAGCGGCTGGAGCAGCGACCACCGGCCGCCGTAGAACAGCCCCCAGGACGCCCAGAAGCCGCGCCTGAGGCCACGCAGCCCGAGGTGGCCCCAGAAGCCGCCAGGCCTGCCGAAGCGCCTCCAGCGGCGCCAGAGCGAGCGCCAGGGCCGGTTGAAGGGGTTCCTGCCGGATGGACCCCCATAACCGAAGGCGAGTCCCTTCCGCGCGGCCAGCAAGTCACTCACACCCCAGAAGGCAATTGGTACAGGCGAGAGAAGCCCGAGGGGGACAAGCGGAGAGTGGTGCCGTGGGAGGAAGTGCAGAAGGAAGCCGCCCCCCCTGGCACGCGGGAACTGCCGGGGATGGAGGAAGGATTCCAGGAGCCGGTCCAAGAGGGTCCCGCAAAACCGTCAACAGCCGAGCGGGCCGCAGAAGCTCGCTCCCAGGTTTTTTCTAATATCAGTGCAGTGCTCAAAAAGCGGGGTCTTTATGCCAACCCTCTGGACCCGGAATTGATGGTCGCCTTGGCGAAAGACACAGTTCAATTAGTCAAAGCGGGCATCTTGAGTTTTCGGGCTGCAATGGAGGAGTTAGTCAAACTGTACGGGCGGAACACGGCTGAGCGCTTGGCCCCAGGGCTACGGCAAGCTTGGGAGGAGCATCGACAGAAGTTCAACCCGGAGGGCATGGAGATGGCGGGGTCGCTGGCCGAAGCGCTGCCAGAGGCCCCTGTGACGAGCATCAAGAATCGGATCGTGGACGAACTTCGTACTGGACGTGGCAAACCTCTGTTCGAGGGCGTCGAGCCCACGACACTGGAGGCCATGCTGCAACAGGCCCATGATGCGATCGTGAAAGACCCTGGGCTTCCAGAACGGCTCGTCGCAGAGCAGTTGGATAAGCCCCGTACGCTACAGGATTGGGAATCTGCGGCCCTGACGATCCACCATCGTCGTGCCTATGATGTGAACGAAGTCGCCTTGGAGCGGCGTAGGGTGGCAAGAGCCAAAGGGGATACTGCTGCCGAAGCCCAAGCCCAAACCGACGTAGGCCTGAGCGACCGGGAGTTGGACCGGATCGAATTGGCCGCGAGAGGACCCGGACGTGCCGGCACCCAAGCGGGGCTATCCTTGGCGGCTCGCAAGATCGAACTTCACCGTGACGAATCACTGGCGGGTCTGCGGAGGCGGGCGAGAGAAGCCAAAGACGAGGAGCCGCTTACTACAAAAGAAGAGGCGGAAACAGAGAAGATCGCCACGGACTTGGGCAAGAACAAGAAGGAAGTAGAACGCCTGGAGAGGAGGCCCGTAAGCGACGAGAAGCGGATCGCTGCGAAGTTGCGGGCGCTGGACAGCGCAATCGCAGAACTCGAAAAGGACTTGGCGGCCGGCAAGGTAATGCCCAAAGTCCGCACGCCCGTCCCATCCACGCCGGAGATTGAAGCAAAGCAGGCGCGACTCAATGAACTACGGGCGCTGCGCGACAAACTCCGTACCGACAACCCGGACTATCAAGACCTTCTGGCCAGGCGAAAAGAGACCGCCTACGAGCGGGCGCTGCGCAAGACTCGCGGCAAATGGCTTGATCGTTTACTTCAAGGAGAGTTGGACCCAGAAAAAGCGTTCGCCGCGACATCAAAAGAGAAAAAGAAGCACAACGATCGGATCACCAACCTGCAATTCGAGAATCAGAAGCTGCGAGACAAGTTCCGTCAAATGGAGCGCGCTTGGGAGCGCGCCAACCGGACGAGGCTGGAAATAGCCGCCAGTGTGATTCCCGCACTGATGGACACCTGGCGGGCAATAGTGGCCAGTTACGACATCGGGCACTTGGGACGGCAAGCGAAGGTTTCACTGGCCTCGCATCCCATTGCACTGCGAGGCGCTTTGCCTGTTGCGCTGAAGGCACTTGCCAGTAAACGGGGGGCGTTCAATCTCCAGCGGGAAATCGACAACGATCCCCTCGTGAAGTCCGGCAAGGCGAAGGAATGGGGACTCGATCTCACAACCACCGAGGGTCCATACGCACGCCAAGAAGAACCCTATGCGGGTTCCCAGTTGGCAGAGAGACACATTCCGGGCATAGGTGCCTCGCAGCGAACTTATGTCGTCGGGTTGAACTGGATTCGCTTGCACCACTTGAAGCTGATGGTCGAAGGTTTCGGTGGGGCGGAGGGCATTACCGATGCGATGGGAAAACTCCTGTCGAATTACGTCAATGTTGCCACAGGCCGTGGGCACGCCTTGCCCTTCAAGACCAAGGGGGGCGACTTTGACACAAGCGCTAAGGTGGTCGGCCGCGTGTTCTTCTCGGCTCGGTATTGGCTATCTCGACTTCAACTATCCACGGGGCAACCACTCTGGTGGGGAATCACATCGAAGGAAGGACGCGGGCCTGGGACCTGGGCGGTACGTCGGAAGATCGCTGCCGAGTACGCCCGGTACATGCGCGGCATGGCCGGCTATCTCGGCTTGGTCTACTTGGCCGCTTCCATGTGGCCCAGCGACGATGAGAAGAACCGGCCGCGCATCAGTTGGGACCCGAGATCATCGGACTTTGGCAAGATACGAATGGGGAACACTCGCATTGACATCTTCGCAGGAATGACACAATTGCCGGTCTTGCTGGCTCGTTTGCGGACTGGAAAAGTCAAGCCGCCGGACGAGAAGGCGGAGAAACTCAGCGGGTATCAGAAGCAAATGTTGATCGCCAGATACTTCCGGGGAAAGTTGGCACCGGCACCCGGAACGGCAATCGACTTGCTCATTGGGGAGGGTTACAACGGAGACCCCATAACGCCGTCCAACTTCCTGCGAGAGAACGTCGCTCCGATGAATGTGGTACAAGTCGCCGAAGGGATTGAAGACCAAGGTTGGCTCAAAGGATCGGCTCTCGGTCTCCTGATGACGCTAGGCGAAGGCGGATCGACCTACGAGAAGCGAGAGAAGAAGCGTAAGACCAAGCGCAAGTGAGCCTCCCATGCCCTACCGCGCCGAACGAGACCCTGAATGCGGCTGCTGGATCGTCCTGCACGACGAGACGGAGTTGGCGGCCCTGATCTTCCACGATGACGAGATGGCGGCGCGGGACATGGCCAGCGCATTGTCATGGGCGGAAGAAGATCGGCTGCGTCATGCCCCCCGCCGCAGAGGCAATTTGCCGAAATCCGCGCCGCCGGCCCAAGAATGATCTTGACGCCTTCCTGAGCGAATGCTATTCTCGCAGCATCCTTGGGAGGCAACCCGTGAAACTGAACCAACGAAACGCCGCTGTCTATTGGGTTGCCTCCCGTTTTCAGCGGCGTTCTCGTGCGCCCCTGGCGAGCCAGGGGCGCGTTTGAAACATAGGAGGTACGTTATGGCAGTTGCGTCGAAGTCGAGAATCAGTAAGAACGGGAGGAAGACTGCTGAACCGGTCTTCCAGATCACGATTCCCAAGATGAACCTGAGTTCCTTCAGGGTCAAGCTCGTCGGCATGGCACCGATCATCGTCCACCGATTCACCGAGAAGGCCGAGCGGTCCATCCAAGACAAGCAGAGCAAGAAGGCCGCCAAGGCAAGGGAGGCCCGCGATCCGAACGCAGAGTACCTCGCAGCCTGTTACGTGTTTCCAGGAAGCACCCCTGGGGAGAAGGGATGCCGGTACGCTATCACGGCGAGATGCGTCAAGGCGGCGACTGTCGGGGCGTGCCGTTTCATCAGCGGACTCCCGATGACCTTTGGCCGCGGGGCCTTCTCGATCGCTGGGGAGGATGATCCCGATCTTATCGAGTTGAAGTTCTCCGAGATGCGGATGCGCACGGATGCGGTGCGTCTGCCGAACGGGAACCTGGACCTGCGCTACCGCCCGGAGTTCACGGAATGGTCCGCCGTGGTCAAGATCACCTACAACGCAGAGATCATCACGCCCGAGCAGATCGTGGGCTTGATGGCGATGGGTGGGTTTCACTGCGGGCTGCTGGAAGACCGGCCGTCGAGCAAGTCGGGACCAGGAGGAAACCACGGGACATTCACGGTGGAGACAGCTTAGGTCCGGTAGGTTGACCTGTGTTGAGGACTGGGCGTTTTGGTGGGGCCGCTGAGGTACGATGGGGACCGGCAAGGTTCGGTTGCCTCCGGTATGGAGGATCGGTTTAGTTTAGGTCAGGTTCGATTCGGCCGCTTAGGTCTGGGCGGACAGGTCTGACGGGTGCGGTGCGTTCTGG
The DNA here is from genome assembly GCA_043805815.1 of Chloroflexota bacterium. Lineage (GTDB taxonomy): Bacteria > Chloroflexota > Anaerolineae > Anaerolineales > Villigracilaceae > Fen-1038. The sequence continues at coordinate 33,555 of JAZDHO010000102.1, read as the reverse complement.
TATGGCCGCTTAGGTACGGCAAGGTCCGGTCTTGTCCGTTGCGGTGGATGCGTTACGGTTCGGCCGCTACGGTCTGGGACGGATGGTGAGGACATTTAGGTGGGATCAGGTTTGGCCGCTGGGGTCTGGTGAGTTCCGATTGGTTCCGGTCGGTTCTGGTTTGGTCAGTTAAGGAAGGGACAAGTCATGCCAATCGCCTATCAGTGGAGTGAAGGAGTACGTGCCCCTGGCGATGCCCAGCCTGTGGGTGAATGGATTGACGGTCTGGGAGAAGAGGTCACGGCTGCCGAAATCGTGGAGGCTGCACGGCCAAAACGGAGTCCCGGGCATTGTTACTTCCAGTGGGACGACACAGTTGCCGCTGAAGAGTACCGTCTGGCCCAAGCGCGATGGCTCATTCGCCACATCGAGATCGTTGTGGATGGGGAGACGACCAGGGCTTTTCATCACGTTACCATTCGCACCGAAGAAGAGGAATTTGACCGATCCTTCTACATGAGTTCGGTGCGAATCTCCAAGCAGCCGGCATTGTCCAACCAAGTGATTCAAAGGGCCTTACGAGAGTTGCAAGGCTGGAAGAAACGGTACAAGCAGTATCAGGAGATTTTCGGCGGCGTGTTTCGAGAGATCGCCAAGGTGTCTGCGAAATAAGGACGCCCCGGTGGAACCGGCAAGCGAAGGACCGGCACGGAGCATGGACGGTGCCGGGGGCGCGTAGGACTTCGCCGCCTGAGCAAGACGCAAGGGCGGCACGATTCGCAAGGAGAATGAGATGCCCGTACTGAAGCCGTGCAACCGATGCGGTGGTCTCGGAACACTCCCGGCCGGGAGGTATTGCAGGCAAAAGCCATGCCCTGATTGCAGCGAATATGAAACAGGCAGCATGCCCAAGATCGAGGAAGTTGCCATGCTCCCCAGTCAAGATCCCGCCTTTCACGCCGCCCTCGCTCGCTACCTGCGCGAGGATTGGGAGGATTTGATTGTCATGGTGCCTGACGAGGACACGCTGCGGACGGTCTATACCACGGCCTTCCACGCGGGGTGGCTGGCGAGGGCAAACCACGACATTGACCTAGTGAGCAGGCGTTCCAGTGAGAATCATTGATTGCCAACAGCAGAGCGAAGAATGGGAGCGCTGGCGCAATCGTCCCACAGCCAGCGAGTTTGGTTCGTTCGTCACGCCGGCCAAGGGGCAGTATTCCGCCCAGGCGACAGCCTACGCGGCGAAGATCGTTGCCAAGCGGCTGGGAGTCTACACGGAGCCGCCTCCGACCTTCTGGATGGAGTGGGGGATCGAGCACGAGCCCAACGCCAAGCACGCCTACACGAAGCTGACCGGGCGTGAGATCGTGGACGTGGGCTTCATCCTTCCCGACAACACCGACGCCTACGGTGGCAGTCCCGATGGGCTGGTGGGCGACGACGGGATCATCGAGATCAAGTGCCCGGCCCCCGAGACGCTTATCGCGTACCATGCCGCTGGAGAACTGCCGATTCAGTACCGTCCACAAGTGCAAGCGCTACTTCTTATCAGCGGTCGGGCGTGGTGCGATTTCTTCGTCTTTCATCCCGAGTTGACGCCGCTGCTTGTGCGTTCCTGGCCGGACCTGGAATACCAGACCAAGATCGCCGAGTGCTTGCTGCTGCTATTGGAAGAGATCAAGAGTATTGAGTCGTGCGTGAAGAGACAGAGGCACGAGTTGGTGTCCGTTGGAACCAGGAAAGACAATGTGAGGTTTGACGATGAGGCTTGACACGCAGGCCATGAGGTGCTAGGATGCTTGCCAGAGACGACGCTACATCCGAACACGAGCCCCCCGCCCGGTCGCTTGCGCCTGCTGCGCTGCGTTGTCTCCCGGGCGCGGGGGCTCCGTTTGCAGGAGACATGCAAATGGGAACGCGAGCTTCTGTTAGTCCTGGAGACAAGTATGGGCTACTCACGGTGGTCAAGGAAGTGGAGCGGCATCGGCAGCCCAACGGCGTGATTCGGCGGCGAGTCTTGTGCCAATGTAAGTGTGGAGGCCAGTCTGTGGTGGCCCTTCCAAATTTGCGGAGCGGGCACACCGCCTCCTGCGGGTGCGTCCAGAGGGCTGCTGGGCACGGAAACGCCACCCACGGCTACACCGGGACGCCGACATATCGGGCATGGCAGGACATGATTCAACGGTGTTACAACCCGCGTCGCAAACGGTATCCACTCTACGGTGGTCGAGGAATAACTGTGTGTAACCGGTGGCGAGAATCGTTCGAGGCATTCCTGGACGACATGGGAGAAACGCCGTCGCCAGAACACAGCATTGACAGGGTGGACAATGACAACGGCTACAGAAAGGACAATTGCCGCTGGGCTACACGTAAGGAACAAGCCCAAAACACCAGGCGCAACGTCTTCGTGACGCACGGCGACGAAACCCTTTGCCTCGCTGACTGGGCAGAGAAGACTGGCATGGCCTACGGAACTCTGTACGGCCGTCTTCGTGCTGGATGGTCCATCGAAAGGGCTTTGTCGCAGCCAATAAGGAGGTGGGACGATGAGCAATGAACCAACCAAGGAGGAAGTCTTGGCGTCAATAGTGAGCCGTACAGACCAGTTGAACGCACAGGACTTAGAGTCGACGGGACCGATCACGTTCACGGTGAAGTCGGTAAAGCGTGGTTCAAAGGAACAACCCATCGAGATAGCGCTCGTAGAGGACGAACGGTTTTTCCGACCGTGCAAGACCGTGAGACGGTGTCTTATCGCCCTTTGGTCAGACGACGCGAAAAGCTGGATCGGAAAGCAACTCACGATTTACACCGACCCATCCGTAATGTACGCGGGCGTGCGCATAGGCGGGTTGCGCGTCAGCCATGTCAGCGGGATCGACTGTCCGAAAACCCTGCTGCTCACCAAGACGCGCGGCAAGCGATCCGAGGTGACAGTCTACCCGATTCAGACGCCCAAGGATGACGCGCAGATCAAGGAAGCGCTTGCCGAGATTGCCGCGGCAGAGACGGCGGAGGCGCTGAAGGCAGTTGGCTTTGTCCTGAAGCAGCGGCCCAAGGCGGTACAGGATGCAGTCAGACCGGCGTACAAGGAGAGGCTGAAGGCGCTGAATCCCCCCGTGTCTGCGCTCCAAGCGTTCGAGGCCGAGATAGAGGAGGCCAAGGGCAGCAAGAAGGCGCTGGCGAAGTTGTCCGTGCGCTGCAACGAGTTTCAGGACGAGGGCCCGGCGTTGTACGAGCGGATCGAGAAACTGTACGCGACGGCTGCCGAGGACGAATGAAAGGAGTCGAGCATGTTGATTTTGTCCCGACACGTAGGTGAGCGCATCATTATCGGCGACGGGCTGGTGACGATCACGGTCGTCGAGATTCGAGGAGATAAGGTCAGGCTGGGCATCGAAGCCGATCCGAGCCTGCCCGTTCATCGGGAAGAGGTGTACCTGGAGATTAAGCGCGAAGCTGGCCTTGACACGGCGTAGGGGAGTGTGGTATGGTCTGGGGAAGTTCAACACTCCCCGCTAGGAGCCAACGAGTAGCGTCCTCCCGTTCCCCCTGAAGCGCGTTTCTGATTCCTAGCGGGGTCTCTTACGCGCCGGGGGTTCGGGGGACGTTTCACGGGAGGAAAACCATGGCCACCCACCTTACCATCGACCCGGAGTTTCAAGACCTGCTTCCCGACCTTACCGACGACGAGAAAGAGGGACTCAGGCAGTCCATCATCGCGGAGGGTGGCTGCCACGATCCCATCATCTACTGGTCAGACGATCCCGAAGGGCGAAACCCCATCCTGGACGGAATGCACCGCTTCGATGTCTGCAACAACGAAGGGCTCAAGTACCCCACAAAGGGGATGTCATTCCCAGATCGACCGTCCGCCATGATCTGGATTTTCGAGAACCAGCACGGCCGCCGGAACATGACGCCTGAACAAAGAAAGCTCGTCCGGGGCCGGTGGTACAACCTGAAAAAGGCCGAAAACCCCGAGAAATCGGAAAAGGGCAAATTTTGCCCTTCGGGAAATACCGCAGAAAACATCGCTCGGGAGGAGGGCGTCAGCGCCCGAACCGTCAAAAGTGACGGCCAATACGCTGCTGCTGCGCAGGAGATTCTTGAGAAAGCCCCAGACCTGAAGCACGCCATCGAGCATGGGGACATTCCGGCCGGCATCGTCCCCGCCCTGGCCACGGCCTCGGCTTCCAAGCTCAAGAGCCTGCCCAGCGATCCCAAGAAGCTGAAGAAGGCCGCCAAGGCGCTGGTGAAGCCGCCCGATCAAGGGAAGCGGGCCGGCAAGAGCAAGTCGATGTTCGACGAACTGCACACCAAGCTCGGGCACTGCCTTCGCAACACGGATGACCTGAACCGGGTGTTTTCCCACGGCAACCTGCACCGGGCCACGCTCTCGGCGATCAAGGAGGCCATGGATCGAGTCACGGAATGGAAGGCGGCGATGCGATGATCGAGCTACCTTCTACCCGCTGGCCTCATCAAGTGCAGGCGTTTCACGGCGCGCTCGACGCGATCAAACGCGGCGTCAAACGCCTCTGCATCACGGCCCCGACCGGCGCCGGCAAGACCTTCATGTTCACCGACATGCTGGACTGGGCGTTCAGCGAAGAAATGACGGCGCTCGTGCTCACTCAGCGGCGCATGCTCTTCGAGCAGACTTGCAGGGTACTCGACGACCAGGGCATCAGCTACTCGAAAGTCGCTTCTGGGTACGATGACGAGCTACCACGCTCTATCCAGATTGCCATGGTGCAAACCCTGCTGTCACACGCCAAGCGCAAGGCTAATTGGCATCCATTCAGCGCCGGCCTACTGCTGGTGGACGAGATGCACCTGTTTCGCGGCGACGAGTATCAGGCCATGCTGGCACGCCACAACCCGATAATCACCGTGGGCTATACGGCAACGCCGCTGGATTTGGTGGGTGTTGACGAGCTTTTGATTGCGGGGAACCAGTCCGAGTGTCGGAACTGCGGGGCTCTGGTGCGTCCCAACACGATCGGCGTGGACGAGCCCGACCTGCGCCACATCAAGAAGTATCAAGTCGGGGAAGACCTGACCGACAAGGACAATGCGAAGGCCATCATGCGGCCTGGCGTTGTCGGCCGGGTATTGGAAGCCTGGAAGGCGTACAATCCAGAGCAGAAGCCGACACTGTTGTTTGGTCCCGACGTGGCCGGGTCGATCTTCTTCGCCCAGCAATTCAGCGCCGTCGGTGTCCGCGCCGCCCATATCGACGGAGAGGATTGCTGGTTGGATGGGGAGTTCTACGCGAGCAAGCAGGACGTGCGCGAGGAGATCGTGAGGCTGTTCAAAGCCGGCGAGGTCAAGATTCTCTGCAACAGGTTCGTCCTCCGCGAGGGAATCAACATCCGCGAGGTCGAGGTCGTGATACTCGCCACGGTCTTCGGGAGCCTGTCGAGCTTCCTCCAGGCAACCGGCCGCGGACTCAGAGCTTGCCCCGAGACGGGGAAGACGGAGTGCCTATTCCTAGATCATGGAGGCAACTGGCACCGGCACGGCTCGCCTGGGGAAGACCGGATTTGGAAACTCGGCCTGACCAACCGGGAGGCTGTCGGTGGGAGAGCGTCCAGACTGCGCGGCGATGACGGCCCCAAGGAAAAGGAGCCGATACGCTGCCCCAAGTGCGGCAAGGTGCGTATGGGCGGAAAGGAATGTCCGCAGTGTCACTTCGTCGCCCACCGCTCCAGTCGCGTCGTCGTCCAGGTGGACGGCACGCTGCGACCGATCACCGGGGACGTGTATCGGAAGCGCGGCCGTGTCGAGAGAAACGACACGGTGAAGAACTGGCAGAGCGTCTACTATGCCGCCAGAAACAGCAAAAAGGGCATGACCTTCCGACAAGCCGAAGCATGGTTCTTCCAGAAGCACCACCACTGGCCGCCGCATACGCTGGCGATGATGCCCAAAACTCCGAGTGACTGGTTTAGGCGCGTCGCGGACGTGCCACGAGAAGACTTGATTCAATAGTAAGGAGCCGACATGACCGAGCCGAAAGAAACCGTCGTCTACCGCGAACCAACCGTGGAGCAAATCCAGGCGATGCTCGACGTACTGGAGGGGCGATTCTACGCCGAGCGGCGGCACCTCAAGGCGTGGCTGCGATCCGCGAAGGACCGGGCCGAGGGCAAGCAGCCGACGCTGCCGGGAATCTGAAGCAAGCCGAGGCCGCAGCAAGGAGGTCAGCCAATGACCGGAGTGGAACTAATAGCTGCCGAACGACAGCGGCAAGTCGAGCAGGAGGGGTGGACGCCGCTCCATGACACGACCCACAGAAACTACGAATTGTCCAGCGCGGCTTGTTGCTACGCGCAGATGGGTAATGGTGGCCCTTTCTCACATCCCCGAGAGCGACATCCCCCAGGCGACTGGCCCTGGGATGCCGAGTGGTGGAAGCCAGCGAGGAACACCATACGGAACCTCGTCAAGGCCGGTGCCCTAATCGCTGCCGAAATTGATCGGTTGCAAGCCGCAGCTAGGGAGGCCAGCGATGCCTGACCCCGTTACCTGGTGCCAGTTCTGCCCAGAGCCAGCAAGCGCCATGCTCGAGCGCCGGTCGGACGGGAAGTTGATCCCGGTGTGCAGCGAGTGCCGGTGCTTGTCTCACGGGTGTCGGCTGTACTGGGTGAAGGAAGTGTCGTGGGACAAGATTCGAGCCGTGAACCCGAAACGGGGTTGACAACGCGGGGCATGAAATGGGAAACTGCCCTCCGGAGAAAGGGGAATAGGATGCTCCGAAGCCAGAACGCCAGTCGGTTGGATTGCCCCGCAAGGGGGAGGCACTTCCCCGCCTTTCCAACGATCCAACCGACTGGCGTTCTCGTTTTGGGGAGGCCGAATCATGGCCACTCGGGCGATTCTCGCCAGCATCCCGGACAGGCCAGACCCGGGGCGACCTGGCTACTTTGCCTTCCCAAACCAACTGGGACAGGAATGCGGAAAGATCGGTGCTACGCCAATCCTGGTCTATGTCGCTCTGGCAGCCCATGCAGGCCCGGACGGACGATGCTGGCCAAGCGTCGGGAGGATCGCTCGGATGACCAAGCTGTCAGAAAGAACCGTGAAGCGGGCCTTGCGAAAGCTGGTCAGGACTGGATGGATCAAGCAAACGTTCCGAAATGGAACCAGCACCTTGTACCACATTAGGAGGGGTGACACCACAGCACCAACCCCTCCTAAATTGGTGGTGACACCACAGCACCCCGAACAAGAACCAATTAAGAAAGCGAACGGCGTGCCAAACGTTGCGGTGGGTTCAACCCGGCCTTGTTGAGGCGCTGGGGTAGTCCTGCTGCTGTAGAAGCTGGCCCTTGTGGCGTGGCGGGGGAAGAAGCTTGGAAGGAAAGGAAGATCATGAGCGACGAACGCCTTGAAGACCTGATACAGCTATACGGCCTCTACGGTGGAGAGTTGGCCCACCACATCCTGGATGAGCTTGTGGAGCTGCTGCTGGAGGAGAGGGAGGAAATCAGGCGCGAAGTTGTGGAGTATGTCCACGAGGGGCTCGAATTCAATTGGACGGAGGCGGTAATCATCATCAGGGCGTGGCACGAGAAGGCGGGCGCACTTGATGCCGCGGGCCTGGACGTAAGCCCGTGCGTGGTTTGTTCGCGGCCCGTCGCCTGCATCCCTGACGGCCTGACGATGTGCGAGGAGTGCGTGAAGAACCAGGCTGGGGAGCAAGAGGATGCCGATCAGGAGTGAAAGGAGTCCCCGTGCCATTCTCGCACGATGAGATTCGCCGGTTCATCAAAGCGTTGCGGTGCATCGATGAGCACGGCGACCCGGAGCAATTGAAGCTGGCGTTACAGGAAGCGGCGTCGAAGCTCCCGGCTGCGGAACCGTTCGACAACGCCCCGATTGGTTCGCGGATCGCCGCCGTGGAGCTTGCCCGGCGGGTGGCGAAGCTGCTGGGGATTGAGATGGTCAGGGCGTTGGAGATCGTGACTCAGGAGTACGGCGTGTGCCGGCGCAGGGCTCGGTACGAAGCGGTCATTGAATATGGGCGGCTGGTCTATCAGGAAGCGAAGAAGAAGGGCAAGCCATGAGTAAGGCCCTTTCAGAAGCCTGCGACGTGATCGAGGCGCTGTGCGAAATGCTGAACGATGAATGGAAGCATAACAATCCAGACTTGCCAGCGCCACATTGGCCAACGATGGCCATTGCCCGCAAGCAGGCGAAGGAACGTGACGGAGGTGCGATTGATGAGACTCCGAAAGGGGAAGCCGATGAGTGAAATCACATTGAACAACATACACGTGGCACGTCTGAGCGGCGAGTATGAACCTGTGCCATTCTTGGTGGGGCCGGACAATACGCCCGTACCATTGACCACCGTGCAACTTGAGAAAGTTACAGTGTTGGCTATTCACGCCCTTGACGCTTCTGCCGGCCGCGAGGCCGAACTGCGGGCAGAGGTAGAGCGATTGAAAGCTACCGGGACGTGGCCGCAATGTGACCTGCGCAGAGCCTTCGTGGATGGAGTTGCGTGGTGGGAGCGCCAGGTTACGGGCGCGACGATCTGGCCTGAACAGCGCCGTTTTGCCGAAATAGCAGCCGAGAGAAAATACCCAGAAGCCGCCGAAGCGGCGAAGGAAAAACTATGTTGACTGAAAAACAAGACGCAAATATCGACAGAATTGCTAACTCGGCGATAATCCATGGCGATATCGCTCAAGGAGACGCTGAGTGGCTGATTCGTGTTTTGCGGGAGACGGTTGACGAGTTGGAGGTTGCTGAGGCCGAGGTCGAGCGGCTACGGGCAGCATGTGTCGATGCAGAGGTTGTGTTGCGTGAGGTTCTTGAGAGATACGATGACGAGCTACGCGGTGCCGCGCGTGGTGATGTTGATAATGTACGGCTCGATCTGTTGAAAGCCGCCGAAGCGGCGAAGGAGGAGCAATGCAACAAGGCCCGATAATCGTTACATCGCTGGCGTGCAAGTGCCCAGGCACGAACACCGGCCAGCACCAGTTGGAAATCCGCGACGACGGTTTCGTGTGGTGTCGGCAATGCGGCTACAGCCCCATGCGGGATGAGGTCGAGCGGCTGACAGCCGAGAACGCACAACTCAAGGCCGCGATGAGTGATTCACTCGTCCTGCCGTTGCTCTCGGCAGACCAGATTGCGGAGTTGGAAGCACAAGAGGCCGCCGAAGCGGCGAAGGAGAAGCAATGAGGCGCATGTCGCAGAGGACGGCCGCGAGGGCGAGGGAGGTTCGGGCGTTTCGTCGGGCGCTCATCGCTCAGGTGGGCCGGTGCGAGGTCTGTGGCGACGATCCGAATCGAGTGAAGCCGGGGTGGGTGGCTTGGGAACTTTGCTGCCATGAGATAGCGAACGGCCCGAATCGTCAGAAGTGCCTGGACAAGGCGTTTGGGTTGCTGGTCGTTTGCTGGCCCTGCAACCACGAGGTCCTTACGGACAAGGCCACTTGGCCGGTCAGTCGCCAACTCTGGGCGCTCAGGCGATCTAGGCCCGAGGACTATTCGCTTGAAAAGTACCTCGCAGAGTTTCACCCCAACGCCCCGCGAGCGATCACGCCCGAAGAGGTTGACGCATGGATGCCAAGTTAGAACGGCAACTGAAGCAGGCCGGAATCCCTGAGTCGCTGTGGGACAGGCTCACGGTGGACGGGCAGCCGGTCGCAGAGGTCAAGTCCAAGGTCGAGACGGTTTGGCTGCCGAAGGGGATGAATAAGACGGAGGCGGCGTGGGCGTCTCTTTTGGACTGGCACAAGTCCGATGGGCGGGTGCTGGACTGGTGGTTCGAGCCCTTCAAGATGAAGCTGGCAGAGGCCGATCCGAAGACGCACCGGGCGATGGGGTTCACGCCGGATTTCGTGGTGGTGCTGCCCGATGGTTGGCCGTGGGTCGTCGAGATCAAGGGCAGGCACGTTTGGGGGGATGCCGAAGTCAAGTTCAAGGCGGCTGCGGAGCGGTACGGAGCCGTCTTTCATTTCGTGATGCTCCAGAAGCAAGGGGCCGGCTGGGAACGGCTGTTGGGAGAGGAGTGGCCGCTGTGATTCCACTTGACACGCCACCGTCCCCCTCTGTATGCTGGGTAGGTGTCCAAGCCTTTACCGAGGAGGGACGCCCCGATGCCTGAAAAGCTGCTGCCGATCTCGAAGTCTCTTCGCCGTATTCATTCTGGCGATCTTCTCCGATTCCGGCCTTCCACTCGCGTGGGATGGTGGATTTGGGCGTTGGGTCGGTCAGAGGGGAGCCACTGGGCCATAGCCTATTGGTCCACGACGGATTTCGGCCGGCGGCGGTTGAAGGTGCTGGAGCAGATCAAGCCCGAAGGGCGCGAAGTGTCCTTCAAAAACTACCTCATTGGCTTACCCTCGGGCTGCGTTGACGTGTACCGGCTGGCCCCCGGAATCAAGTGCGATCTGAAGCAAGTTGTCGAGTGGGCGCTGGACCATGGGCCGGGTATCCCTTACGACAGCCGGGGAATGCTTCGCAGCCTGCTGACCCACTTGCCGTTTCTGCGGTGGTTCTTTCGGCCGAACACCGACGACGCCGCCAACGGGAGGGAGCAGTTTTTCTGCACGGCCTACGTCGCCGCTGCATTCCATTTGGGCGGTGGTTTGGACCTCGTTCACGGCCGAGCAGACCGCGACACGGAGCCGGCCGAGTTGGAGACGAGCGGCTTGCTGAAGAAGAAGTTCACGATGGTCACAGAAGAACGAGGGAAACTGTGATGAAAGACCAATCAAGGCATCGACAGCAAGGGACGGCGTTCTATCTGACCCTGTTGGCGGCGGCCGGGCTGCTGACCTGTGTGCTGCTTGCCGGGACGTGCCGCGGCCAGTGTGAGGGCGGGAAGTGCGGCCCGACTTGCTTCACCGCGCCGAGTGGGCAGTTCGACGTTTTGGACGGCCGGTCGGTGGCGAATCCGAACTGGAACCCACAGAACATTCGCGTAGTCCCCGCGACGGCCGACCCCCAGACCATCCCAGACTTTACGGTTCAACTCGACGGCAGCCCCGACAAGGCCGTTTGCATGGTGGCCACCTTCAATGAGCAGCTTGGCAAGTGGGCCGTGGGCAGCGGCACGTTGATCGGCGTTCGGGACGGCGAGGGCCTTGTGATGACGTGCGTACACGGGGCGAATCTCGCAGACGGCCGGAACTTCTGCATCTTCGGAGAAGGCACGCGGCCCAGGCGAGTCTACCCGGGCAAGATTCTGGAATACGACTCCGGGGCGGACGTGATGGTGCTGGTCATACCAAGGCCGCCTGGAATCACACCGATCGCACTTTCTGATTTGAATGTTCAGGACGGCCAGCGCGTATGGACGGCTGGCTATGCTGCTTCAAATAACGGTGGTTTCGCATCTGACGCCGGAAATGTTGTAGGTCCAGAACCTAACGCCCAGTGGACGGATGGGACAATCGCCACCGACGCCAAGGCGAGCCAGGGGCAGTCGGGCGGTCCGATCCTCAATCAGTACCGCCGCGTCTGCGGAGTGATCTCCGGCGCGGATGCACGCGGGAACACACTCGGCACAAGCACAACCCACATCCGCAAGTTGTTCCCCCGGTTGCGGTCGCTTATCACCGGCCTGCCCCCTGGCCCTACGATGGTCGAGCGGATACGGACGCCCCAGGGCAACATGGTGATCCGTCGGCCGATGGCACCCGTGCCTCCCGCCAATATCCGAGCCCGCGTCCAGCCACCCCAGGTCCAGCCCATGCCCGAAGACCAGCCGCCACCCCTGCCGATCCCTGCCGATCCTGCCATGCCGCCCGATCCAGGGCCGCCGGTGGTCGAACAGCCGACGCCAGCCCCCATTACGGAACTGGTGCTTCGAATCGAGCGGCTGGAGGTTGAGGCCGTCAAGCGTTCTGAGTTTGACGGTTTCAAGGCAGACATCACCAGCGCCATCGCTGCGGTGGCCAAGATGCAGGGTCCGGCCGGTGCCCCTGGAAAGGCTGGTCTGGCCGGTCCTCCTGGCCCTGCGGGGCCTCCCTATCAGTTGTCCGAGGCCGACATGGTGCGGATCGTGGCGGCCGTCCGGGCATCGCTGGTTGATTCGGATGGGGTTGCCCGGAATCTCCCGCCGATCTACGTTAAGAAGAGCGACCAGGGCACAGGCAAAGAAGAGACCATCCCCGTCTTTCTGGGCGAGGGTTTCACCTATCGCCTCTTCCCCGAATCCAAGAAGTAAAGGCATGACCCATGCCCGACGTTACAGTTGATGTTGTTACCCCTTCCTCTTCTTCCGAAGGAGCCAGTGAAATGGCTGACGTTACTGACAAGTTTGCCGAGCACTCTGCGAACGCTCTGTTGCAGATCGGCAACGTGGCCCAGGCCAATTTCGTCACTCTTGCCAAGGTGCTCGACTACGACTACCTGGAAGGCAAGAACATGGTCAGCTTGACCGAGGCCCTGGGTGCCCGCGAGGTCCAGGCTGAGACGAGCCCCGGCGGCCCCAAGAAGCCGGCGTAAGCCATGATCCACGACTTCGTATCCGACAATCACGAACTTGACCGCGCCCTCGTAAGCGGGGGCGTGGGTCAGTTCGTGGAAGATCAAGCAAAGCAGGCCCACAAGGAGCTTGACGATGTTGGGGGATTGGCGCGGAGAGTTGAAACAGAACTGGGCGAATGTGAGGCTGGCCCACGAAGCGATGATGCTCGACAAGCTCCAGCATGATGGTCGCCTCATCCGCCGTCTTGCGCGGAAGACCCAAGACGGAACCCTGGGCCAGGCCACCGCAGAACCCGAAGACGCGGAGGGCGATGAAATGGGCGTGAGCATCGGTAACACGATCTATTACGGCCAGCCCAACCCCGTGCCGACGACTTCGCCGCCCCCGCCGGTCACGCCCGCACCGGCGCCAGTGACCGAGCCAGCCGGCCCCTCCGCGGCTACCCCGCTCTGGAAGAAGGCACTCGCCACCGCTGCGTTAGTCGGAGCCGGGGCTACCGGCGGCGTTGGCATCCCGGCAGCCTACCAGGCCCTTTGGCCGGCAGAGCAACAGGTGCAGCCGGCGGGCTACGGGCTGGACGTGGAAAAGTTCCTTCCCAGCCAGCCAAAGTGAGGGAGCAATGCGCCGACCGCCGTACGGAATCTGCCTACCCTGTCGCTTACGCCGCGTCCGCGACGGCGATACGGTCGAGGTCTCAGTGCTCGGGTCAGATCGCCTCTACGCTTTGCGATTGATTGACTGCTGGGCACCGGAAAGCAACTGTCCGGCCGGCAAGCAGTCGACGGCCAAAGCCGAGGAATTGATCGGTAAGGCAAAAGCCCTGGCGATCTTCATTCCTGCGCCGCACGATCCTCTGCGCCTACTCCGGTCGATCACGTTCGATAGGATACCGGCGTACCTGTTTCTCTCCGGCAGCGTCACCTTGAACGAGGCGATGGTCAAAGCGGGCCACGCCGCGGCAACAAAGGCCGCTTGCGAAAAGAAGTGGGGCAGCTACAAGAGCCAGAAGGCCGGAAAAGGAAGCCGGAAGTGACAAACGAGGAAATTCACGCCGAACTCAAGAGCATCCGCGACCTGCTGGCGGAATTGAAAACCTGCCACGCGGTGCAGACGAGCGCATGCCAGGGGCACTTCTTGCGGACCTCGAATCTCGAAGATGCCGTGTACGGAAACGGCAAGGACGGGATCAAGGATCGCGTGAGAGACCTTGAGACGGCTAGGGCAACGATCAAGTGGGTGGTGATGGCGGCTGGGATTACGGCCGGCGTGATTGCCTCGACCGCGCAAGCAGTCGTTCAGTGGATCAAGTAGAGGAGGCTATCCCGATGAGAAGGCTGATTCTCGCGTGTGTCTTCTGGCTGAGTTGGCTGGCCCCGGCAGAGGGACAATTCCTCGTGCCGAACATGACTCAGCCCTACGGGGGGACATGGTATTGGGCACAACCCGTCGTGCCGTTGCCCTACTACGGCGGCTACTACGGTGGGTACTACGGCCGGGGCTACGCTCCCTACCGAAGCAAGTGGGATCGAGACTGGGACAGGGACTCGGACTGGTACTGGTACCACGAGTCGCTGAGGCACCACCATCGGCACTAACGTGTTCCGCCCGCTTCTCATCTTCGGCACTCGCCCCGAGGCCATCAAGCTGGCCCCCGTGATCTGGGCATTTCAGCGGGCGAACGTCGCGCCGCTGGTCTGCGCCCTGGGCCAGCACCGGGAATTGTTGGCCCAAGTGTTGGACTACTTCGGGATCGAACCGGATATCCACGTCGATCTGATGACCCCGAACCAAGGGCTGGCGGGTCTCTCTGCCCGAGCTATCGAGGCGGCTGATCGGGCAATCTCCACGCTAAACCCTGACTGCGTGCTGGTGCATGGCGACACCTCTACGGCGTGGGCTGGAGCGCTGGCAGCCTTCTATCGCAAGGTGCCCGTTGCCCATGTCGAGGCAGGGCTGCGAACCGGCGATCTGCTGGCGCCGTGGCCCGAGGAGATGAACCGTCGTTTCGTCGATATGGTCTCGTCGTTCTTCTTCGCGCCCACTGCGTTGGCGGCCGAGGCGCTTCTCCAGGAAGGCGCGCCAAGGTCTCGCGTGTTCGTCACCGGCAACACAGTGGTCGATGCGCTGCTTTACACCCGTCAGCGCGAGGCTGAGAATCCCCGCTGGTCCGAGAAGTACGCCCATTTGGGCAGTGAGCCGATGATCTTGGTCACGGCCCACCGGCGGGAGAGTTTCGGCAAGGGCCTTGAGGGGATATGCAAGGCCGTCAAGATGCTGGCCGAGAATTACCTGGGGATTCGCTTCGTCTTCCCGGTGCATCCCAACCCGAACGTGCAGGGCATCGTGACTAAACGTCTGACCGGGTTGGGCAACGTGTATCTGGTCGAGCCTGTTGCCTACCCGGAAATGGTGTGGCTAATGAACCGTTCCATGCTGATCCTGACTGATTCTGGTGGTGTTCAGGAAGAAGCCCCCAGCCTACACAAGCCGGTGGTCGTGCTCCGGGACACGACCGAGCGCCCGGAGGCGGTGCAGTGCGGATCGGCCGAGATCGTTGGCACAAATCCTTTTCGCGTTGTCACAGAGGTTCGCCAACTGATCGACGATCCTTGCTACTACGCCAAGCGCCAGGCCACGCACAACCCCTATGGGGACGGATCGGCCGCAGAGAGGATCGTTGGGCACTTGGTCAAAGGGCGCGCTTGAGGATGCGGCGGACGGTAGTGGCCGTCCAGGAGCCTATCCCAGATGCGGTGGGTGCTCCGATGGCTTCCAGCCGGCCAGCGATCATGCAAGGGCTGATGCCTTCCTTGGCCCACTGTTGCATATGCCACAACCAGCCTTGTTGCGGTCCGTTCTCGACGAGTCGTGAGGGCTCGGCCGGGTCTCGCTTCCAGCCGTAGGGCGGCCGGTCTGACATCCTGCGGCCGTTCTTCTGGTGGTGGCGCATGGCCGTCCGGGTTCTCAAGCGGATCATCTTCAACTCGAAGCTGCTGAACAGGTCGATGATCCCCCGCAGTAGCTCAGAATAGGGGTCATCCCCTTCGCTCCCCTCTCGTTGGGTAGTCTGTATCCGGCAGCCCTTCTTGCGAAGCTGAATCTCCAGCCAGGCCCCGAAGTAGTCCGACCTGAAAAGCCGGTCGCGTTTCCAGGCCAGGAGGATACCGCCCTGGGGCAAGGCGTTGACGGCACGCCACAGGCCCGGGCGCTCGTCGTCGTCGCCGCTGGCCCCCTGGTCTGACTCCTGGGCCACAATCTCCCAGCCGCGTTCCTGAGCGAATCTGACGCATTCTGAAGCCTGTACCTCCAAAGAGGGTTCGCCTGAATCGCCGTGTCCTTTGGGGCTGACTCGGCCGTAGGTCACGCATTGAATGGGCATTGTGGTCCTTTCAAAAGCCAGCCAGCCCGGCGCGCGGAGACCGAGACGCGAACCGGGCGATCCCTGAAACCCCTTTCAGGCAGGCCGGCAAATGTCAATCGTCGAATCTGATTCCCACAATCCACAGGCACCCGCCGACGATGGCCGCCAGGTTCCAGGCAAGCCCCTGGCGGCATGGGTGCGGTCCTGGGTGGACCGCCAACCGCCCCGATCCGATTCGCCCGCGGCAAAACAGCCCGGCGATGATTCTACAACCTCGACCTCGGCCACTTTGAAGTTTTTATATTTGAGCCACCGCAGTAACATGACCATTGTGCTACGGTCGGAGTGCATGGCATGAGGCTCCCAGTCAGTCCAAGAAATTGGGCTCGTATCGGCAAGCCATTTCTCTTCGGTCTTGTTCCAAATTCGGTACACGGTCATTCTCCCTTTCGGCCGCGTGGCGGCGGTTAAACCATTGCTGCGGCGGCTTTGTCGCGCTTGGCCTCCAGCCAGGCGCGATCCTCATCCGCCAGGTCGTCGCAGACGCGTAGCGCCTTCTCGCAGTCGGTAATCAGATCGCGGAGACTTTGGGCTGCTGCCCGCAGTCCCTCGCGGTTCCCCCGTTCTGTCTGCTCGATTGCCTGTTTCTCAAGGCTCAGGATGCTTTCGGCGTAATCCAGGATAGTCGGCATTGTCTCGGCTCCTCTTTCTGGGGTTCTGGCGGCATTGCCGCCTGGAATTAGGTGTGCGAAAAATCGGCATCTGCATCCTGGATCATCGTGCATGGGCCGGCGTCATCGGGGCACCACGCAGTTTCGCCGCCGCGCCAACCCCGGCCGGCGTTGAACCGCCGAAGCCACTCAACAGCTTCATCGAGGGTGCAATCCGCCTCTAGTACGTTGTCTTGAGCATCGATTAGATTGCCGTTCATCGTCTCCTGTCTTGAGGTTCCCTTTCCCCCTGCCTGCCCGCAGGGGAGCGGGGGCTAGGCATCAATAGCGAACGCAACGTGATGGGCGACCCGCACGTCCATAGCGTGGAACTTTGCCCGGTTCGTCTCGTTCAGAGCGTCGTACACCGCGACCATGCGGCCGGCGCTGAACAGGTCCAGCAGCATTCCGCCGCGCTTGCTCTCGGGGACCAGCTCGCCAGTCTCGGGCACTACCCGCCGACACTGGCCGTTCGCCACGATCCATCTGGCGG
This sequence comes from Chloroflexota bacterium, assembly GCA_043805815.1. Lineage (GTDB taxonomy): Bacteria > Chloroflexota > Anaerolineae > Anaerolineales > Villigracilaceae > Fen-1038. The sequence continues at coordinate 16,544 of JAZDHO010000102.1, read as the reverse complement.
CATCAATCCACCCGCTACCCGCAGCCTTGGCTGGCTGGTGGTCGTCCTGGGGATACCAGGCATCCGGCACGCGCTCGACGTAGAAGCACACCACGTCGCGCTGGTTGCGGGCTTCACGCTTCGCCTTGGCGATCTGCGACCTGTCGGCACTCTCGGGGGCGTACAACGTGATGGCGCAGCCCCGGGAGCTAACAAGGTCGCTGTCGTACTCGATTCCGGCAAACGTGTCGCCGTTCTGCTTGGACTCGCGGCGGTCCCACTGGTGTTTCAGGCTTTCGGTTTCTGTACTCATGGTCTCGTCTCCTGTCTACGGGGTTGTCAACGTCCACCAGCAGGCCGGCGCGCTACCGCCGGCGAACTGGGGGGCGTCAAGCTACTTTGCGGAATCTTCGATCTCGGCCCGCGCGACCTCGATGCCTTCGCGCTGCGCCAGGATCACGTACTCATCGACAATTTCTCGGCTCGCGCCGTTCCACCAAGACAAAGCTCCAGGGCTGAGGTCATCGCTCAACTTCTCCTCGATTTCATGGGGTTTCATCTTTTCGGCTCCTTTGTTCTGGCGGCATTGCCGCCGGGGGTCACTTGATAAACAGGTCGTCTTGTCCAGGAATCTTGGTTTTCGCAAACCGGTCTGCCCACTTGTTCATACTGGCCATCCAGGCGGTTCGACACTTGGCCGAACAGAATTGGCTCGGGCGTCTGTGGGACTTGTTGCACTTGAGACAGTGTTTCACTGGGGGCTGTGTCGGCTTGGGGGCTGGCGGTGTTGGGTCTCGGTGGTCGCATTGGCACCGGCCAGCTTCTCCGCACCAGACGCAATTCCCGGCTTGGTCCCAGCCGTAGGGTTCGGTCTGGCTGGCGGGCGACCCCTGGGGCGTCTCGCTGCTGGCCCACAACTGCAAGGGGGTCGTGTCGATCAGCGGGCGGGTCATGCCGTCACCTCGGCCAGGTCGTAGCTCATTTCATGCTCGATCCGGTCGCGGATGTCGTCGGCCTGCGCGCTGTAGCGCCGGGCAAGCCGCTTGTGCTCCCGGTTGGCAGCCGATCCGCGGGGGGACGTGTCCGCCATTAGGGAGTGCCATCCGGCCAGGTGGGTTGCATCGTCGCGTGCATCTTCCAGGTCTGCGAGGTCTTCGGTGGTCATGGTCAGTCTCCTTGTTTGGGGGTTGATCCCGCAACCGCGCGGGCCACTCCCGCCGGTTGCCCAGCGGGGTAGGTTCGAGCGGTCGCTGTCATCCATCTATTGCAGCCTGAATCAGTTGCTCTGTTTCTATGTCGTATTCTTCGCGTGCTACGGAGTTTTGTGCGGCACCTTCTGGCCACCGCTGGTGTCGCAAGGTACGAATCAATTCCGCCAATCGTCCGATCTGTTTGGCTTGGTCGATCAGCCCGTGTTCCATGTCGTCGATGTATTCTTCGTTGCTTCCGGGTGGTTGGATCATCTTACTTTTCCTCCATTTTGATTGGGTTCAACATCTTGTGTTCGGCGTTCACTTTGTACGCCTTCATAATCGCTTCGGCGGGATCGGTAGCTTCTGCAATCCCCCATGCGCCGACTTCGGCCGACCAAAACGGTTTTCCCTCTGTATCCTCCACTTGGTCTAGCGCTGCGTTGTAGCCGTCGTCGGCACGAAGGATGTTCATTGCCTCGTGGTCGCGTTCGTAAGCCATTAGATTGGGGTTGGCTGCTCGGAGTTGTTTTACCAATTCCAATTCCGCCAAGAGCAACGGCCATATCGCCGCGACTTTTTGGTGGAAGAGGAAGCCGCTGTAGCTGTCCCACGATTTGCCGTCCACTTGTTGGTACAGTTGGTTGGCAAGCTCGATTTCAGATTGTAGTTGTTCGGTCATAATCCTCTCCGATAAACAAGGTTGGCGCTTCGCCGGTAAATCCACACGCGGAACTCAATCAAAAGGCATGATCGAATGCGGAAGTTGTCACCATAATGCCAACTCACTACACCGCGACCGATTCTGAAAATATGCCGATGGGTGAACGTCCGATTGGCGTTCTCGGCAATCCATTCGTCGCCGTCTTCAAGCGTCAACGTGTTTGGGTTGTGAGCAACGGGGCGACGTTTCATGGTCTATCATCCTCCACGATTTTCTCGCACCACTTGCACCAAATACCGCAGGGCGTCCATATCCACTTGTGCAAGCCGAGGGAGCACATTAACTTGTGCCAGCGCTTCAGGGTCATGGTCGTTACTCTTCCACGAATTGTGACAGTAGGTTTCGCAACCCCGTTTCATACTGGGGATAAATGAACTCCCGCAATTCCCCGACGGTCAATGTTGGGCAGCACTCAAGTCCGATTCGCACCTCCGCACCGTATCGCAGGAAGTCAAAGATTTTCAGCAACTTGTTTTGCAACGCGCGCACCCGTGTACGATCTCGTTTGGTCATTGAATTGCCTCCTCTACGTCAAGCTCCCGTGCGATCAGCCGAGCAAGATGCGTCAACTGTTCGTCATACGGCAGCGTCTTGTTTAGCATGTTCTGCGCGTCGAAGTAGCCAGAGACGGCGCTGGCGGCATTGAATAGTTGCTTGCGCAAGGTTGGATTGCCGAGTTCCGGGCGATTGATTACCAAGTCGGCAAAGTCCTTTGACCGCATGGATTTTCGCGGAAAGTCGGATTCTGGATGGTAATTGGTGTGGAGGCTCATCTTTGATCCCTTACGGTTTTCATTGCGCGGCGGAACTCCGCTAGGTTTTCGGGCGTGACATGCCCATGTTCCGCAATCCACTTGTCGGCCGCCTCTTTCAGTCTGTCTCGGATGTCGAGTTTGTAGGCGAACATTTGCTGCGCCGTACAGTCTCGGCAAATCCCCGATTGTGAACGGGTAGGCCAACCGCAACAAGCGCAACGGCGTTTCATATTAGCACCATCCCGGTTCTGTTACACCATTCCGTTGTCGTAAACGATGTTCCCGCGTTCGCTGTTCGCAGAACTCCGCGATTTCTCGCAAACACGTTTCTTCGTAAATGGTTCCATCGCGCGGTTGGGCGGCGTATTTGCGCCACCGGCCGAACCAAGCAATGTCTGTGAGGATTAGCCCGTCGCCGTCGCTGTCCGTTTCGTGTTTGCTACGCACAAACCAGCGTCGCGTGCGGCGCTTAGGATCATCGGGGAGCGGATCGAAGTAAATGTGCGTTCCCTCGACCGTTCCGGGCTTGAATCGTTCGCTCATTCGATATGTCCTTGTACAAAACGGGGCGACTGCTCTTCCCCTCGTTCCCACCAACGATCCTTGATTGTGAACGCATAACCGGCTTTGGCGTGTGCCTTGGCAACGGCTCTGCATTGGTTACACCGACACGTTCCATCGGCTCCCGGAACAACGCCATGCCGCACTAGAACGTGGTGCGCGTCGTCGCGTGACTGGCGTAGCTCCGCGACGTGTTTTTGAATTGCCGACAGAGGCAAGTCAAGTTCGGGACTTCCGCGACGTTCGCACTCTCGCAAGAAGTGTATTGCTTCATCGTAGGTCATGGTAGCGCCTGAGCGGAAAAGTAGGTCAGTTTGTGGCCAGTTGCCGCGCGCCGAATGAAGTGTTCCGCTGCGCCACAGTCAACAACGGCGCGCCAGCAATACTTCCGGCCGTCGATTGTCACTTCGCCGGCTGATCGGTATTTCCCGATCATGCAATCAACAAAGTCCTGCCCGATTGACAGAACGTCCTTTTCTCTGGTAATAGTCACCGCTCCACCTCCACGAATTGATTGTTAGCGCGGGCGTCGAAGGGGCGAATTGAGGAATCGCCTTCAGGAACTAACACTACGGAAGCACCGCTTCCTTCCGTGTGGGCAAATGGCCATACTCTGCCGTCTCCACACGTCCGAACGTGTTCGGCGTCAACCTTCTGAAAGCGGTTGTGAAGCATGTAGCCGTAAACCGGGCTCCAGCCATAAAGCTCAAAGAAAGCGCCGTCGGGCAGAGCGGTGAAACGGTCTACATTCAGGGCGGCTTGTCGGGTGCGGTTCATCACAGTACCTCGAATGTCACGTTGTAGTGGGGACCAAGATCAGCCGATGCAAGGAAAGCAAGACCGAGACTCGTCGCTACCCGGTTGGCCAAGCCAACTATCTCTTGGAGTTTCGGCAGTTTGGCGTAGTCGTATGCCAGCCGCAAGTGGAATCGTTTGCATCCCGGATAGCCGATCGGCGCTTGCGAAGTGACGATTCGCGTTGTGGCGTTCTCAAAGGCGAGACATGCCTTGTCGATCTCGAATTGCGGGCAAACTTCGTCCCCCGTATCGGCGTCGATGAATGCCGCGCGACGAATCCCGTTCTCTCGGATGATAGCAGCTTGAATGTTCATGCTCCCACCCCTTTCTGAAGCGACTTGGCTTCGTCCATGATCTGGACCTGAAAACGCGCGATCCCTTCCATCCGATCATTGAAGGTCTGCCGGGCGCGCTCAAAGTCCGAACTGGACCAATAGTCCCGCATGTTCGGTGCGGTCTCGCGCAGGGCCGTCTTGACGGCGTTCAACGAGACATAGAGGCGCTTCAATGCCTCGACTCGGGATTCAGCGTACGCTTCTTGCATTGTCATCGTTCGTCTCCTTGTTTGGGGTTAGTGGCCAACATCACCGCCCACCCGTGAGTGGACGGAGGGGAGGTCACTTGGCCAAGACCGCGGTAGGATACTCGGCTGCGACATTGTGAGCGGCTTCTTCTCGCGTGTCACCGCAGGGCCACTTGGGTTGACCATTAGAAAAATGAGCCACCCATGCGCCGGGGATCATACACGCGCAACGGGGATTGTAGTGTTCGGGCTCATGGATCAATTCGACGCGAAGAGTTGCGGCTTGCATGGTTCGGTCTCCATTTAGAAGGGGTTGGCCGCGGTGGGGTTAGATGCCGCGGCTATAGACTCAGGCGGGATTCCAGCACGGATATAACGGTCATTCTTTCGGTGTGGATTGCCCGAAACGCAGCTAAGTCCATACGCAGCAATGAGATAAAACTTGCCATTTTGTTTGCAAATACTGGGGCGATTGCACTCCGCAATGACGATTGCCGATTGTGGCGTTGACTGGCTGGGCCACTCGGCGATAGACTGCTGACATGAGCGTCAAGCCTGGCCGAAAGGTGGCGATCCCCGTGGACCTGTGGGCGGAACTCGCCCCCGCAGCCGAAGCCGCTGGGCGAAGCGTGTCTGAGTTCATCCGCCTGGCCGCCCAGTCCGCTGCCCGTGGGCAAGAGCCATCCGTCAAGGCCCGTCGCCCGCAACGCGGCCGGCCGCCTGCCGATCCCGTCATGGGCGGCTGCCTGGGCTGCGATCCACCGCAGCCTGTCGTCGCCGGGGAGCACTGCCCGGTGTGCGGATGCGGGCCGAACGTCTGAAGCCGACGCCGCCCGTCTGCTTTCCTTCGCACGCACGCGACCCCATCGGCCGTCCACCAGGTAGGACAGAGGGCAGAAGGCCCGAAGGGCGCAGCCCGCATACTCCTACGCTACACACGCCGCTACTCTGCTCTCCTACGCTACGATCCGCGGTATTACAAAGTCATACGGGCATAGCTCGCCAACCAACATACTCTAGAGTATGCTGCGTGCTGGTGTGCGAGTATACTCGCGAGTATGCAGCCTGGTCAGCTCGCCCTGCTGCATGGCTGCGATGTCAGTGGGCACCCACAGACATGCGCTAAGTGTGTGTGTATCAACATGTTGCGTCGATAGCCCAGCGCGCGCTGTGCGCATGCGCGTGAACGATCGTGCTTGCACCAGGGGGCCCCATCGAGGTAGAATCGGAACCGCGACCCCCGGCCCGCGCGGCGTCCCGGTGACGGTTAACCATGTCGCAGATCACAATGCCTCACCGCATGTTAAGATAGGTAAGTCGATATGGAGCCTGAGTTGAGGGCAGAACGGGCGTTGGAGCGGAGCGAGGCGATGAGCGTGCCGCTTCCTGGACCTGAGAGTGCGGAGGAGGCGGACACGAGGCTGACGAGGGAGGAGACGTTTGCGATTGACCGGATGATCCAGCGGCACGACAAGGAGAAGTTGGAGCCGGACTTGGTGCGGGACATCATGTGGGCGTACCGGGGGTTGGACTGGAGGAATGCGCGGGTGCAGGACGCGCCGAGTGCTGGGGCGTGGTCGTTGTTGAAGTGGGCGCGGGAGTATCGGAATCGGTTTTTTGAGCAGATGTTACCGAAGGCATTGGCGGCTCGGGAGCGGGAGAAGGGGGAAGGGGAAGGTGAGGAGGTGAAGGGGGAGCGGAAGAGTTTGGAGGAGGTGGCGCGGGTATTGAGGAGTTTGGAGGGTTCGGATGCGAGTGGGTAGTCCGTGCTACGACCTGATTCCGAAGGACCCGGTGGCGAATATCCGCTGGCGTCAGAAGGTACGTCGTTTGGCGATGGGGGATGTTGGGCTTCAGCGGGACTTAAGGCAGGCTTGTGCTGAGGACGTGCTGTTCTTCTTGGCTGGCTTCTGTTGGTTGTACGAGCCGCGGCCGGAGGTATCGGGGAAGGGCGAGCCGGTGGTATTGCCGTTCGTTCCTTGGCCGCATCAGGAGCCGGCGATACGGGTGATTGCGGAGAACCTGGGGAAGCGGGACATAGGGATCGACAAGAGCCGGGCGGAAGGGGCGTCGTACATTTGTTTGTACGTGGGGCTGTTGCACCCGTGGTTGTTCATGCCGATGTTCTCTGGGGGGTTGGTGTCGAGGACCGAGGACGTGATGGACACGCCGGGGAAGTTGGGGACGTTGATGCCGAAGTTGGACTGGCAGATTGAGAGGCTGCCATTCTGGATGCGGCCGAAGGGATTCAGCTGGCGGGAGCACAGGAGTCTGGCTCGGCACACGCTGTTGAACCCTGAGCTTTCCGGGGAGATCAGCGGATTTGCGACGACGGGCGACGTGGCGTCTGGTGACAGGTTGATGGTGTTGTTCCTGGACGAATTGGCGAAGTTCAAGCGTGGGCAGGACGTGGAGGCGATGGCATCGACGCAGCACGTCACGAATTGTCGGTTGTTTTGCTCGTCGTTTCACGGGGCGAGTGGTGCGTTTTTTGAGGCGGTACGTGGGGAGAGCAGCCAGGGGAACTTGATCGTGACGTTGGACTGGTCGGACAATCCGACGAAGAACGATCTGTTGTACACGGCGACGGAGACGGGCGGGAAGGCTGTTGATCCTGTCGATCACGAGCGGTTGGGGACGTACCTGAAGGACAGCTCCGTCGAGATTCAGAGGCTCAGGCGTCGGGGGTTTTGGAAGAAGGGGCGGAAGCGGTCGCCGTGGTACGATAGAGAGTGTGCCAGGTTGGGCGTGACGCCGCACGCGATGGCAGAGGAGGTGGATCGGGACCCGCACGGGTCGGTGTCGAAGCTGTTTGACACGTTGATGCTGGAGGATGTGGAGGCGGAGTGCTGTCAGCACCCGTGGCATCAGGGAAGGTTGAGCTACGAGGAGGCTTCCGCGAAACCGGAGCGGTTCATTCCTGCGGATGGTGGGGAGTTTCGGTTGTGGATCGACCTGGACTTCACGGGGAGTCCGCAGATTCTTGGCTACTCGTTTGTACTGGGGGCGGACATTGCATCGGGCACGGGCGGGGACTTTAGCTCGAACTCGGCGATTGTGGTGATTTGCCGGGAGACGGGTGAGCAAGTGGCGTCGTTTGCGTCGAACACTGTACGGCCAGCCCCGTTCTCTTACTTGTGCGTAGCGGTGTGCCGTTGGTTCGGTGGGGCCTACTTGGTATGGGAGGCTGACGGCCCCAACGGTGTTACGTTTACGAGAACTCTTCTTGACATTGGGTACGGGAATGTCTATTTTCAGGATGGTGCCTTGAAGGGGGAGAAGAAGCGGTCCCGGAGGATGGGTTGGTGGAACCTCTCGTCGGACGCGAACAAGAAGGCGGCGATGGACACCCTGGCGATGGCGATGGAGGACAGGGCGTTTCGACCGCGGGACTTTGACTTGACGAAGGAGTGTCGGCAGTTCGAGTTTCGCAACGGGAAGATCGTGCATTTGGGAGAGCAGGAGACGAAGGACCACGCTGCGAAGGGGAAGAGTCATGGCGACCGAGTGATTGCTGCGATGCTGGGATGGGAGGGGGTGCGGAGCAGACCACTTCCCAAGCCCGACAAGGAGCGGACAGAGGCTCCGGAGTCATGGGAGAAGGCCCCACCGATGAGCATGGCCCACATGATCTGGGAGACGGAAGAGGCCAAGAGAAACAAGGACGAGGAGGAGCTTTACGCATGACAGGTTCTTCCAACGGCCACCCCGAGTCCATGAAGATCGGGTTCGGAACTTCCCTGCACAATTTCAGCTACGTGCCCGAGACTGACATCACGGCCTGGGAGAGCACGCAGACGATGGTGTTCCTGATGCACCTGATGATGTCCCAAGTGGTGAAGATGACCGGCCCGGCAAAGGATGATCTTGTCTCTTTCAGGCATTGGACCAAAGTTTGCTGCCAGGTCGAGCTTCAGGTGGAGAATGCCTGGAAGCGGCTGGACCCGAACGTGGCGCGGCACTTCAGGGCGGAAGAGATCGAGAAGGTCGCGGAGGTGAAGCGGCCAGGCTTGATCTTGCCGGGAGGGAGAGGATAACGCGGTCGGGAGGCAAGGCGTCTCGCTTGGCTCATAACCAAGAAAAGCCGGGTTCGATTCCCGGGGCCGCCGCTTGTTGACAATCGAACCACGGGCAACCATCTCCGAGGTCGGCCAACCACGGAGATAGGGGCCCAAGCCTAACACAAGGCGCAGTACGGTGCCGTACCACCGTGCTGCGCCTTTTTTGTTGCGCTTGGGCCAGCCCCCTTTTACTTGGCCTGGTGGCGGGGACACAACGCGAGGAGAAAGTCGATGCCCAGGAAGATCAAGGGTCACAAGCTGACGGCGAAGGAACACCGCCAGTGGAAGCACGTGTACGAGAGCACGGGTTCCGGAGCGCAGGCCACCGGGACTGTCAAGCGGACGATGCGGAAGCGACTCCGCAAGAAGGGCTGACATGGCACTCGACCTCTACCGCGAGAAGGATCGGACGCGGCTGCTGGACGCGATCCAACTCAGCTACCGGGAGCTTTGCACGCCGCGCCAAAAGCGCACCGACATCATCAAGCAGTTGGCCGGGTCGAACTACGCGGATGGTGGGCCGGATAAGAAGGTCATCGCCAACATGCTCGACCAGACGGCCCAGGAGCTTCTCACCAGCTTCATGGGCGCGCGGCCACGCTGTCTCGTGACGTGTCAGAGCGACCGGTACCACTCCTTCGCCAAGCACTTCCAACTCAACGTCAACAAGCTGTTCGACCGGCTGCGGATCGAGGAGGTCCTGGCCGAGGTGCTCCTGGACAGCTTCATCGGTCCATCGGGTGTGGTGAAGGTTTACCAGGCGGATGGAGAGCCGGTGCAGTTGGATGACGACACGACCTACAATCCCGGCCAGCCTTTCCTGGAGCGGATCGGTTGGGATGACTTCTTCATCGACTTGGGGCAGATGCGGCTTCAGCGGACGCGGTTCATCGGGGACATCTACCGCGTGTCGATGGAGAAGGTCCGCGAGGAAACGCGCTTCGACTCCGACGCGGTGAAGATGCTGTCTCCGACCAGCAAGTACGGGGACGCGGAGCGGGACCATCAAGACTCGGACGCGGCCAAGAAGATCGCGGCTGGCGAGGTCATCGACAACGACGAGTACGAGCCGATGATCGACTTGATGGACGTGTGGCTGCCGGAGTTGGGGCAGGTGGCAACCTTCGCCTGGGGCTTTGCCACGCCACCCCTTGCGGTGATCGACTGGTACGGGCGCTCCAATGGTCCGTACCGGCAGCTTGCCCTGGGAAAAATCCCCGACAACATCCTGCCGGCCGGTCCGGCACGCAACCTTGTGGAGCTTCACAAGCAGTACAACACGATGCTCCGCAAGAACCAACGGCAGGCTTATTCGCAGAAGGACGTCCCGATCTACGAGGACGGCAGCGAGGATGATTCGAATCGGGTTCGCAAGGCATCGGACGGCCAGCATACCCGCGTCACGCGCAAGGAAGGGCTGGGCGTGTGGAAGTACGGAGGGGTGGATCAGGGGAGCCTGTCGTTCCGCGTCGATACGGGGAACCTCTACGATCGCTTCGCCGGCAACCTCAAGGGGCGGGCTGGACTCGGCGCACAGGCCGGCACGTTGGGCCAAGAGCAGATCATCCAGGGCCAGATTCAGGCCAGCGACGACGCCATGGCGCAACGGGTGTTGGGATTCGTCTCGGACGTGGCCGGAGACCTCGGATACCTGATGTGGATAGACGAGAACCTGTTCATCGAGTCCTACCAGGAACTCGAAGGTCCCGGTCCGCGCGTTGAACTTCCATCCCACTGGCTTCCGGCCCACATTCCTGGCTCCAGGGAGGCACAATTCGAGGACTACGAGTTCTCGATCGAGCCGTACTCACTGCGCTACCGGTCTCCAACCGAGAGGTTCGGCATCCTGGTTTCCATTCTGGAACGACTCGTCCTGCCGTTGGTCACGAGCGGCATGACGGATCAAGCGCCGGACGTGGAGGAGTTGTTGCGGATTGCAGCCGAGTACAACAGCCTGCCGGAACTGAACAGGATCATGCAGATCGTGGCCGAGCAGCCTGGCGCCGAACAGCCACGGCAGAGCCCAGTTACCAGCCGGGAGAACGTGCGGCGAAACGTCACGACTGGCGGCACTCCCGACGCGCAGGCGCAGGCCATGCAGCAGGCGATGTTGACTGGCGCACCTCCGAGAGAGCAAGGGGTAATGAGCCCATGAAGGTCGCGTACAAGATCAACGGCAGGACGGTGAGCCGCGAGGAGTTCATGCGCGGCGCGAAAGGTTTGGAGGGTGGCGCGCCGATGATCGCGCCTCCCTCGAACTGGCCAATGGTCTCAATGGCAGCGGCGGTCGATCCGTCGCAGGCCGCAGAATACAACGAGTTTTACAAGCAGAACGGCATCACGGGGGCACGCCACCGACCCGACGGGATGCTGGAGCTTGACACCCGCGGCGCTCGGAGGGAAATGCTGCGGGCCCGGGGGCTTCACGATAACGACGGCGGTTTTGGCGACTAAATTGAAAGGGAGCTGCACAATGAGCGTCGGAGAACAGGAAACGAAGGAAACGTCCCTACAGGATGACAGTCTCCTGAAGGACTACGGCAAGCTCGAAAAGCAGGCCGGGAAGGAGGAGGAAGCGGAAGCCCAGCGCGACGAACACGAGACCAAGGGCGAAGGCGAAAACGACGACCAGCCGCCCGAAGAAACTGTCAAGAAGAAGGGGGAGGAAGAGGAGGCGCCGGACGCATGGATCACCGATGAAGTGAAGGAAACCGGCAAGCAACTTGGGCTTTCGGATGATGACCTTCATGGGTTCCGCGACGCCGATGAGTTTGGCCGGCTGGTGTCGTACAACGACCGGATTCTGATGGGGCAGGCCCAGCAGTTCCTTCGCAACGCCGAGCAACAGCAGGGCCAGGAAGAGGAAAGCGCCCGCAGTCGCGCGGCCAGGGATCGCCAGCGAGACGACGCCGGCCGTTTTGTCCCTGAGCCGGAACAGCGCAGGGAGCCGGAACAACGTAGGGAACCGCCCGGGGGCTTCGCCTTCGAGGTGGACCCCAAGATCAAGGAGGAGTACGGCGAGGACTTCGCCAACGAGTTGGGCAGGATGGCGGCCTTACACGCCAGTCACTTTCAGGGCAAGCTGGACGAGGTTATGGGAGCCGTCGCACCGATCGTCCAGGCCCACCAAATGGAACAACATCGCCGTCACGCCGAGGCATCGGCCCGGTTTGACGAGATCGTTAATTCCCTTGGCCACGAAGACCTCTTCGGAAATACCGAGGACAAGACGAAGGGGCTTTCGGCAAAGGACAAACAGCAGCGGCAACGGTTGTTCGATGCCAAGGAGATTCTGACCGCCGGGTTGGTCCTGACCGGGCGAGACGGTGCTTTGACCCGCGCCCTTGTGGAGCGGGCGATGCGACAGGAGTTCGTCAGCGAATTGGACATCAAGCGCGCCAAGGACCACGGGAAGCGCGTCAAAAAGGCCGACAAGCGAAGGCTTGGAGGCGGTGGCCGGGGGCGAAAGGTTTCCGGCCAGGCTTGGCAAGGCGACCCGGAAAAGGACCCCGAACTTCTCTCGATGTACAAGCAGTACGAAGAGGAGAACGAGGGGGCTGATTAGGTCTGACGGCGCTACCGTTAGAAAAGAAAGGAGGATGCAGCTATGGGATCGCTGTATCCGCATCAACTCGACGATTTTGCCGAGAACGTCTTGGCGAAATACGACAAAGGGAAGTGGGTGGACATCGAACAGGTGCTCCAGCAGTACCACTTCGCAAGCCGGTGGTTCAAGACCAAGAAGAAGCCGGTGGACGGCGGAACCCGCATGGAGTGGAAACTCGTCCATACCACGCAGGACACCGCACGGCACACGGGACTCTTCGCGGTTGTCGAACCCAGCCGGAAGAACGTCTTCACCAACGCGTACCAAAATTGGAGCAAGCAGGACGTTCACTACACCTACGACCTCGACGAACGCGAGTTCATGTCGGGGGCGGAGACCATCATCGATTACCTCCGGGCTCTGGAGGATGGGCTTTACCGCGACTTCTTCACGCTGATGGAGACGGCCATGTGGACGGCTCCCACCAGCAGCAGCCAGGACCCCATGCCGCCCTCGGGTATTCCGTTTTGGCTCCAGAAGAACGCCACGGAAGGGTTCAACGGCGGCGATCCGTCCGGCTGGAGCGATGGGGCGGGCAACGTGGCCACCGGCACCTATGCCAAGTGGAAGAACTACACGTTCACCTACTCCAGCGTGAACCGTGCGGATTTCATCACGAAAGTCGTGAGGGCGATGCGCAAGACGCGCTTCATCGCGCCCCGGCCGTTCCCCAGCCTGGTCAAGGGCCAGGAGGACGACTGGCGGAAGCATCCGTGGGGTCCCTACACGGTGCTCTCCGTTCTGGAGACGCTGGAGACTCTTCTGGAAAGCAACAACGAGAACCTGGGGCGCGAACTGGCCTGGGGTGCCAACCGGGAAGTGATGATGCTTTCCAACCCGCTGACCTGGGTGCCGGCGCTCTCCGAGAGCGATTCGGCGGCCTACGACAGCACCGCCCCGATCTACGGGGTCAACTGGCTCACGATGGAATACTTCTTCCAGCGTGGCCGCAACATGCGCAAGTTGGAGCCGAAGGAGGTCAACCTTCAGCCAACCGTGCGCATGCGCTACATGTACAACTGGGGCAACTTCCGCTGCAAGTGCCGGCGGGAAAACTTCGTGGGCTACTACGCCGCGTCGTAAGGGCCCTGACCTGAAGTGAGCTTTTCAGAAAGGAAAAACGCTCATGGGAGTTTTTGCGAAACATCAAGATCAGGTCGGGTACGGCCACACTTACGACCTGTGGAAGAATGGCAAGTGGTCGGAGATCTTCATCGAACGGGACCGCAACGTCGGCTACGGCATCTGGGAGGATTTCGTGTCCTTCGATTCCGCCGTGGACGCCGCAGCGGCTACCGTCCGGTACGGATCGGGCGGACAGAGGATCTACATCGACGCCAGTTCGACGGTCGCGCCCATCACGGGCTTGATCGGCGGGGGCGTCCGCCTCTTCAACACCGCCGACGACGAGGAATGCTGGATGCAGTGGGGCGGAATTACCGGCGCTCCGTTCTGCATCAGCGACTCCGCGCCGCATGAGTTGATCCTGGAGTTCGTCTTCAAGATCAACGCCATCACGGATTCCAAGTCCGGTTGGTTCATGGGCCTCATGCAAGAGGGCTGTGCGGCTGCGGACACGATCGCCGACGCGGGCACGCTGGCGGACAAGGACTACCTCGGGTTCCATCGCTTGGAAGGCGATGGGGACAAGCTCGATATCGTCTACAAGCTCGCCGGCCAGACGGCCGTGGTTCACAAGGCGGACTGGATGACCTTGACTGCGGACACGTGGTACAAGGTCGGCCTGCGGTTCAACGAGATCGCCAAGACGATCACGCCCTACTACGGCGTGGGGACTGGCGCCACGGCCATGATCGAGGACACCGCCAACAAGATCACGGCCACGGACATCGCTTCGGCGACGGACATCTTCCCGGACGCCGAGGAAATGAACGTCATCGTGGGCGGGAAGAACGCGAGTGCGGATGACGCCTACTTGGATTTGGGCTTTGTCGGCTGCTTGCAGTGGCGGTAAGGCGACGTGCAGCGCCTGAAGCGCTCTGGGGCATTGGCTGCGGCCTTCCCCAGGGCGCTGGTGCTGCAATGGGTGAACAAGACTGGCAGGAGTGAATCATGCCGACTGACCAACAGAAACAAGTGAAGGCGTTCCTGGTTGACTTTCAGAGTTTCAACCAGGCCGTGGACCGCGTTCTGTCTTCCGTCCAGGAGACAAGCGCCCACATTGACCACCTGACGGCGATGGTGGCCAAGTGGAAGGATGGCCTGACCGCCAAGACATTCGATCCCGAGATTGAAGCGGCGGCTGTGCAGTTGATGAAGATTGCCGCTGTGCAGGGATTGCTCGACGACCAGGCGGCGCTGCGTGCGGCGCTGGTCGCGTACCGCGATAAGCACCAGGGAGTGTAAGCTGTGACTGAGGCTTGGCGGGATACCGACTACGCACATCGGAAAGAGATCACCATCCAGGAAGCGAACCTGGCTGGCGACCTGACCAACTTTCCTCTGCTAGTAGTCATTGACAACGACATCGACATCAACACGGGGACGGTGCAGGCCGACCTCGACGATGTTCGGTTCTACGATTCCTCGGGCAACCTACTCAAGTTCGAAGTCGAGTGGTTCGAGATCGACGGGACGGATTGCGCGGCCCGCATCTGGGTGAAAAAGCCCGCCCTCTACACGTCGCCCGCCGGGTACGACAACACCATCTGGATGTACTACGGCTACGCTTCGGCCGCCAACGGCGAGGATGCGGCCAACGTCTGGGACGCCGGCTACGAGGCGGTCTGGCACCTGGCGGAAAGCGGTAACGGGACGGCAAACGAGTTTGCCGACTCGACGGCAAACGCCCACCACGGCCAGGGCGGCGGTGGGGATTCTGCCAAAGTGCCGGATCAAGTCACGGGGATGATCGGCAAGGGTCAGGATTTTATAGCTGCGAACAACGATTACATCATCACCGGCAGCATTGCACACGGGATCGGGACGGGCGACTTTTGCATCGACGCTTGGGTTAAACCGGACTCCGTTGCAGAAGGGATTATATACAACACGATTTGGTCGAACGGTGCTTATGCCCCAGCATTTTACGTTCCTACGCAGCATGGCAAATACGGGCTCTACTGGGGAGCTGAGAAACCGAGTGCTACGTCCGCCACTACAGACTGGCAGCATCTCGCCGCCGTGCGGCGCAGCGGGGTCGTCTACTTCTACCGTAACGGGATCGTCGATGGCAACACCTACAGCATTGCCACGTCGGTGGCTGATGCTGTCAGTAGATTCGGAACTGACAGTGCCGCTGACTGGATGAACGGCCTGGTCGACGAGGAGCGGCTGACCGTTGGGGACCGTTCCGTTGCCTGGTTGAACTTTCAATACCACAACATCGCCGAGGCCGATTGGGAACAGACTTGGGGGGCGGAAGAGGATCAGCCGACATTGGCTTTGGTCGTTCAGGATTCCGCATGCCTGGTTGAATCCGAGAATGTCGCGCTAACGCAGCACCATGTCCTGGTTGTTGCCAATTCCGAGTGCATCGTTGCTTCCGAATCCCTTGCTTTGACACAGCATCAGGTACTTACGGTAGCGGATTCGCAATGTCTGGTCGAATCTGAGTCGCCATCGCTAACCCAGCACCAAGTTCTGACGGTTGCAGATTCCGCGTGTGTTGTCGAGTCGGAATCCCCAAGTCTGACACAACATCAAGTCTTGGCGCTTGCCGACAGCGCGTGCGTGGTCGAGTCGGAGAACGTGGTTCTCACGCAGCACAGCACTCTTGGCGTGGCGGATTCGGCATGTGTTGTTGAATCCGACAACGTGGTTTTAGTTCAGCATCACGTTCTGACCGTGGCCGATTCGGAGTGCGTAGTCACTTCTGACAACGTGACGCTTGCCGTGGAGGCCGGGAGCGTCGTCCTTTTCCAGCAACAGCTTTTACTCGCCGTTTAGGAGATAGACCATGGCACGATCCGCTACTGACGACGTTCTCGACAACGGGCTTGACAGCATGAAAGCTGCCGTGGATGCCGTTGCGGGTACGATGGTGATTTGCGAAGGCGAGCCCACGACCTACTCGCACGCCAGCCAGAACAAGGGCACGGGCGACGGAAAGGTTCTGGCCACCAAGACCAACCCGACCCTCACCGTCGCCGACGACACCAGCGGAAGAAAATGCACGGTCTCGGCGGCGGCCGGCAATGCCATCGCCGTGAGCGGGACGGCCGACCACATCGCACTGACTGACGGGTCGGCGAAGCTCTGGTTTGTGACCACTTGCACAGGCCAAGCCCTGGTCGCCGCAGGAACGGTTGATGTTCCGGCCTGGAAAGTCAACGTCAAAGACCCGACTGCCCCGTAAGGTGCCGTGATGCAAGTTGCTCCAGGTG
>JAZDHO010000101.1:0-2112 GCA_043805815.1 Chloroflexota bacterium | reverse complement strand
AGCGAGGCCAGTGTGCTGGTCACGCTGACAGCCTGGGCCGGCCTGGCGCAGCAGGTGCAGACCAAAACCGATCTGCCTCATATCGTCTTGACCGACGGAGCGGATTATCTCTCTCTGCCCAAGCTAATGATCTCGCGCTGGCGCAACCGCGGCCTGACCGTTCCGGGCGTGATCCGTTACCGCCGCTGGTTGGCCGGTCAGGACCGGCATTCGCCTGCGCTCGCCGTCTCGCCGGATGATCTGGCAGTCATCCAGTATACCGGAGGCACGACCGCGGATGCGAAGGGCGTGATGTTGACTCATCGCAATCTGGTGGCAAACACGCTGCAGACGCGTCAGTGGATGCCGGACGCCCGCGAGGGTCGCGAACGCGCTCTGTCAGTCTTGCCGTTCTCGCACATTTATGGCCTGACGACTGCGCTCAACGTGCCGGTTGCCTTCGGCGCCATGCTGGTTCTCAAAGCGCAATTCCAGGTACTGGACGTGCTGAAGACCGTCAAGCGTTATCGCCCGACAATCTTCCCCGGTGTGCCGAATATGTATGTCGCCATTAACAACTTCCGCGGCGTGCGGAAATACGGCATCGGTTCGATCAAAGCCTGCATCAGCGGCTCTGCGCCGCTGCCGGTGGAGGTGCAGGAGGCCTTCGAAAAGCTGACGCGCGGGCGGCTGGTGGAAGGCTACGGCCTGACCGAGGCCTCGCCGGTCACTCATGCCAATCCGCTGGACGGGATGCGCAAGGTGGGCAGCATCGGCATCCCGCTGCCATCCACCGAAGCCTGCGTCGTGGACCTGGTGCGGGGTCGCAAGGAAGTGCCCGCCGGGCAGATCGGAGAGTTGGCAGTGCGCGGGCCGCAGGTCATGCTCGGTTACTGGAAGAACCCCGAAGCCACCGCCCGCACCCTGACCGACGACGGCTGGCTGCTGACCGGCGACGTGGCGCAGATGGACGCGGATGGCTACTTCCGCATCATCGCCCGCAAAGCCGAGATGTGGTACCCGACCAGGCCGGGCAAGCCGGCCTTCCCGCGCGACGTGGAAGAGGTGCTCTACGAGGTGCCGCAGGTCAAGGAAGCCGCCGTGGTCGCCATTGCCGGACAGCCGATTGCCTTCGTCATCGCCCAGCGCGAGCACCCGACCGCCGAGTCGCTGGTCGCATACTGTCAGCGTCGCCTGCCGCCCGAGCTGGTGCCGCGCCTGGTCATCTTCGCGGATGACTTCCCGCGCTCCTTCATCGGAAAAGTTTTGCGGCGTGAATTGGCGAAACGGTACGAGCAATCCCATGCAGATTGAAGTCTATGTGAATCGCGAGCGTAGCGAGCATCGCGAGAGGGGCGGCGATTTCGTTGATTACTCCGCCTTTTCCGCTCCCTCGGTGGTGAATTACACCTGCCAGGGAGAAGGCGCGCCCGTAGTCATGATCCACGGGCTGGCGGCCTCGCTGCACGATTGGGATTTTCTCGCTCCGCCCCTGGTCATTTCCGGCTACCAGGCCTGCGCCCTCGATCTGCTTGGGCATGGCGAGAGCGCCCATCCGCCGCGCATCGAAGATTACACCGCTGAAAACGTTTTCCTCCACATGGCCGCCTGGGTGGAGGCGCTCGGCCTGCGTGAACCGGCGGTGCTGGTTGGCCATTCGCTGGGCGGCTACCTGGCTCTCGATTACGCATTGCGTTTTCCGGATCACGTTCGCGCCCTGATCCTGGTCAATCCCTTCTACTCGACGCGGCAGCTTTCGGCTTTCCTGCAGCTTATCTTCCACCGCCAGTTGCTGAACACTTCGCTCATCGAACGTACCCCGTACTGGCTGTTTCGCGTTGCGATCGACGTCACCAGCTTGCATTTTGGCGGCGGCGGGGATGGGATCCATACTTTGCCGGAAGTTGTGCGCATCCAGACCGCCTTGGATTACAAGCGCGCTGACCCTGGCATCTACAACGTTCCGCGCACGATGCGCGACCTGACCTCGGACCTGCCGCGCGTTTCCGCGCCGACTCTGGTCATCTGGGGGCCGCGCGACCAGACCCTGGCCCCGGCCTCCTTCCCCGAACTGGTGCGCCTCCTGCCGAATGCGCGTGGCGAGACTCTTATCCCCTGCGGGCATGTACCACA
>JAZDHO010000100.1:0-2416 GCA_043805815.1 Chloroflexota bacterium | reverse complement strand
GGCTGCCAAGGCGTCCGGCAGCGTGATGGCCTGCGGGTTTGCATCGGTGGTCCCAAACGCCGCGTGCAGCCGGTGCTCCATCTCCCGGCCGATCTTCAGCGCCAGGAAGCAGCAGAACACGTGTCCCCGTGTACGGGTCTCTTTGCGCACCCATACCGGCCGCACTTCTAACAACCCCGTCTTCAGCGTGCGGAAGTCCCGCTCCACCTTCTGCAAGTCCAGATAGTGGTCATGCACGGCTTGGGCGCTCAGCTGCTCGCGACTCACATCTGTGGTCACCACATAGCAGCCGGCCAACTCCAGATGGCGGGCGATGGCGGCCTCCTGTTTCTGCATCACCAGCGCGCCCGCCTCCAACCGCAGCTCGATCAGTCCCGTCAATCTGTGGCGGTCGATCCAGCCCCGCAGTTTTCGGATGCCGGCCTCGGGTTTACATCTCCGCGAGGCGGCCACCTCCGCATTGCGTTGTGCCATCTTCTGCTGGAGCTTCTTCAACTTGTCTTCCAAGCGGTGCTGTTGCCGCCGGGCCTCATCTTCGTTCTTGCGCAACACATAGCGGATCCCCTCCGCCTCCACTTCGCAGACCTCCTCGGCAAACAGCGCCAATTGCAAGCTCCCTTCCCCCAGCAGCTTGCGGATCTGAGGGTCGGTCAGCGCCCCGATGTAACGCAAACCGGCTGCGTTCAAAGCTTGCTTGCCCTTGCTCTTCACCATCCCGCGGTCGCCCACGAAGACCAACTCCTGGACCCCGAACTGTTCCTTGATGATGAGAATCTGCCCAGCCACGGTGGTCGGGTCGCTGGTGTTGCCCGCGAACACCCGCACCGCCAGCGGCTCGCCGCTCTCGTCCGTCAGCAGTCCGATGACGATCTGCAGCTTGCCTTTCTTGCCGTCACGGTCGTGGCCGAATTCGCCCAGTTGGTTGTGCTCGCCTTCCAGATAGCTGCTGGTGACGTCGTAGAGCAACAGCAGCGGAGGCGCGCCGCGGCGTTCCAGGTAGCGGCGATAGAGATCCTGCTCGATTTTCTCCTGGCGCGCACACAGGTCGTCCAGCGCGGCGTAGAGATCGTTTTCGTCGAAGGCGGTCAAGCCCAAGACTTCGGCCACCGCGTGGTCCTGGGCCCAGCGGACGGCCGAGAGCCGGGAACCCTGGTGCGCCAGGCGGGCCAGCACCAGGAAGAGGGCCAGCTTACCCAAGGGTTGCTTGCCGAGTGCGGCGGAGATGCCAAGCGAATCGGCGAACTGTTTCACGACGTAGAGCAGGGCGAAGACACGGCCATTGATGGGATCGACATGAGTGAGGTGATCGAAGTCGCCGCGGAGGAGGCGTCGGAAGGCCTCGATGCGCTCCGGGAGCCAGGAGGAGAGATTGAGGAGGGTGCGGTTCTTGACTTGGCCGTTTTCACGATAGGATTCGCGGAGGAGGATGGCGGGAGGGGAATTGCGGTTGGGGATCGTGGCGACATACATGCGTCAACGATATCACAGAACATGCGATAAAGCAATAGCAACCTCCGACATTTACATGCCTACAAAAGTAAGACCAAAACCGACCTACCCTACAGCAAAATCGACTACTTACCTGAATCGGGCCCTCGAAGATCCGTCGGGATGGGGATACATGAAGAGGTTCGCCTCGACGTCGTTAAGCTGGTCAACGTCTGTACCCTGCGCCCCGGTATTGAAGAATACAGCCCCCAGCCCCACCTGTCCAACCATTGATCCTATACCAGGGCAAAAGTTGCCTGTTGCCCGTGTCACCGTCAGTTGTGCCCCTATTCCTGTGATCCCCCACGCTGACGGGGGCACGTTTAGGCCGTTCCGCGACCAGCTTGTTCCTTCGTTAGTTTCGGTCAGCCCGTAGCCACGTATCCATAGCCAGAGCCGGCCGCCTTGGATTTGACGCACGCAGTCCAGCGCGTTCTGACAAATAGGTTGATAGTCGACCCAGCGAGCAGGATCAATAGGTGCCCGCTTGAAGTCATCGTAAACCACCCAAGTTTGGGCGCTCAGTGGCAACGCCACAAGGAACAACACGAGGACAGCCGCAGCATGTCTCAGTCTCATAATCCCTCCGCCATGAATTCCCGTTATGACTTCCTGACAAGAGCGATTATAGTCCCATCCTGTTCTTTTTCAGTCGCCTGAGGATGATTTGTGAGTACTGGTACCCTCGAAGCCCCTCCGCGAGGGCTAAGTCTTCCCCTGGCAAGGACTTGAAGCCAGGAAGTCCTGCATTTCAACAGATTCCACCAGCGCATCAGCGTTTCCTGCCGTCTCCGTCGCCGAGTCTTCACCAGACACAGGAAAGCCTCCTGTCACTGGGAAGGCAGCGGTGGCGAAGCCAAACCCAGAGGCTGCTCACGGAAACCTGTGTCTTCCGCTCAACTCTTGTTTAGGTACCACGCATCCGCCT
>JAZDHO010000099.1:0-8047 GCA_043805815.1 Chloroflexota bacterium | reverse complement strand
GCTCACCCCGTCGCTCCTCGCCCTCTCGATCTTGGCGCTGCTGATCGCGGCCGGTGCACTGGCCGTCCTCCTCACTCCACCGCAGTACGATGCGTACAAGTCCTGGGCGCCGGAAACCTTTCCACTGCTGCGCTCGGTCGTTAGCGCCCTCCTGCCTCTCCTGGCGTTGATCGTGAGCGCATGTCTGCAGGTGGCTGCATTCGTGGCTTTCCGCTACCGCCGCGTGCTGCTCACGTCACCGGTCTGGGCCTGGGATCGCATCGCCCCCGCATTGCTTGTGCTGCTGGCTGTTGTCGTCACTGCGTTTCACTGGCTGGTCCTCGCCTTTCAGCTCCGCTTCTTCGTGAACATTCCGGCCTGGTACTGGATCTTCGCTCCACTGCCGTTCACCGCCGGCGATGTGTGGTTCGGCCTCGGCGCGCTGTTCCTCCTGGGCCTCGCGTACTGGGTGCTGATGGTGAAGCATCGTTTGGCAGCGGGGTTGGCCCTGGTCGCCGCCCTGGGCTGGTTCCTGCAGATCGGAGTCGGTCTGATGGGAGGCGGCGGGATGGCCACGCTGCGCGACCGCTACTTCACTACGTATCACCAGGCCTACATTGCCAGGGCCAGCGCGAACGACCTGGGCATCATCGAGGGCATCCGGCGGTACGAGGCAGTATATGGCTCGAGCACCTTCACCAGCACCAAGCCTCCGGGCCTGATGACGTTCTACATCGGCCTCGAGCAGCTGGTCAATGGTTACCCATCGCCCTACGACAAGGCGATCCGCTATGAGCGCCTCTCGAATGTGGTCACCTGGCTCTTTCCGGTGCTGGCCATCAGCATGGTGGCTCTCCTCTACTCCTTCGCCCGCCGGTTTCTGGACGATCCTGCCGGCATCGTGCAGCGCACCGGCCCGCTGCTGTACGTCCTCACTCCAGGCGTGGCGCTGTTCACGTTCTTCGCCGACCAAGCCATCTATCCGTTGGTCTTCCTCCTTGGAGTTTGGTTCGCGGTCATAGCCATCCGACGCCAGTCGCTCGCCTGGGCCTTGCTCCTGGGCGCGGGCCTGTATGCGGCTGTGTTCTTTGCCTTCACCATGCTGCCGCTGTACCCCTTTGCGGGCCTGTACCTGCTGCTCCATTACTGGCACGATCGATCAGGCAGGGGCTTGCTGCGCGCGCTGTGGGCCGCGCTGGCCATCGCGGCTGGCACGCTGCTGCTGCACTTCCTGAGCGCTGCGCTGCTGAACTACAATGTCTTGCCGCGCTTCGAACACACGATGACCATCAATCACAACTTCGACTTCTACCTTCGCGTCGGGCAGCAGCCTCCTGGCGGACCGGAGCCGCTTGCGGTCCGGCTCGCGCAGATCCTCAACGCCGCCTGGATCAACAACCTGGATTTCGCCGCCGCCATCGGCTTCCCCGTCTACATCCTCTTCCTGACCCAGGCCGTGCGCCGCGTTCGGCGCTTCATCAAGGGAAGCGTGGCCTCGGCTGACATCATCCTGTTGGCGCTGCTTGCAAGCTTCCTGGTGCTCAACCTGGCGGGCACCGCGCAGGGAGAAGTGCCGCGGCTGTGGCTCTTCTGGCTGCCGATGGTGGTTCTGCTGGCAGCCTTCGAACTGGAACCGCATCTGCAGAAGCGGCCGCAGCTCCTCCTCGGACTGGGCGTGGTGCAGTTGGTCACAATCATATTGACCTTCCATTTTCAAGATCTGAGGATGTAGGGTCAGCCGACACGGTCTTCAGCGCATGTCCAAACGCGTCTCATTCAGCGCTGCCGTGCTTCTGGTCGTCCTGCTCGCGGCCGGACTCCGCCTGTACGCCGCGCAGCGCCTCAATGTCGATTACGACGAGCCGGTATACCTGTCGGCGGCGGTGGAATACGCGCGGGCGATGCGCCAGGGCGATCTCAAGATGCTCGCGTGGAGCGAGCACACGTACGAGCACCCTGCGCTCCACAAGATCCTCTATGGCGTGGTCCTGCTCACCCAGACTCCGCTCGATCGGCTGCCGGAAGACGATCTGCCGCGCCTGGCGCCCATCGCCTCGACGGAGGCCGGCAGATGGAATATCGCCGCGCGGCACCTCTCGGTCTTCCTCGGAACGCTGGCAGCCCTGGCGCTGGCATTGGTCAATCCCCTCGCCGGCCTCTTCCTGGCGGTCGGCACGCTGAGCGTCAAGTACACGAGCGAGGTCTATCTCGAGGCGCTGCCGCTGCTCACTGGCCTGCTCTGCGCCCTCGCCTACCTGAGATGGTTCGCCTCGCTTCGAGGCGAACCCGGCTCGAGGCGAGGCGCGCTCACCTGGCTTGGCCTCTCGGCGGTCTTCCTCGGCATGACGGCCGCCAGCAAGTACGTGCATGCCGTCGCCGGCATCGCAGTCCTCTTCCACTTCTTGCTTGCCGTTCTGCGGAAACAAGTACCGCGACGCGTCCTGCCGTACATAGCCGGATGGGGGCTGCTGTCACTCGTCATGTTCGTCGTCTTCGATCCGTATCTCTGGCCGCACCCCATCGCGCGCCTTTCCAGTTCGCTGCTCTTCCATCAGGACTTCCAGGACTCGCGCCTGGTGGAGATGTATGCCTATCCGTTCTGGCAGCCTCTCCGCTGGCTCTCCGCCTTCCCGGCGTACTACAACCTGGGGCCCGCCAGCGCCTTCCTCGTGGACATCGACACCTTCCTCTTCGTGTCCGCCATCATCGGTCTGCCGCGCCTGCACAAGCAGCAGCCGTTCTTCTTCTATTGGCTGCTGATCGGGCTGACCTTCCTGCTGATCTGGGCCACCAAATGGCCGCAGTACACGCTCATCGTCCTCGCCCCGTTCAGCATGGCGGCCGCGCACGGGGTACTGACGGTCTGGGACCTGGCGCGCGCGGCCCTCGTCGCGCGCTCGAACCGCCGCGCCTCGATGCCGTGAGCATCTGACAGCCACCGGCACGACCCCGGCATTTGGCACTCCGGCAAAACGAAGCTACAATCGACTGCACTCATCCCCGTTCGAAGGTGCAGCATGGCAGAAGAAGAAGCAGAGGAAGTCCTTGCTGAGGACCAAATCCGCGATTTCATCGTGGCCGCGCACGGAAACCTGCCGCGCGTCCGCGAGATGCTGATCAAGCATCCCGGACTGCTCAACGCGCGACACTACTGGAGCGAGTCCGATTCGGAGACGGCCATCCAGGCCGCAGCGCAGACGGGCAGCGTGCCGGTGGTCGAGTACCTGCTGGAGCGCGGCGCCCCGCTGGATATCTGCACCGCCGCCATGCTCGGCCGCAAGGACGACGTGCAGCGAATGCTGGACGAGGATCCCCGGCGGATCGAGGCCCGTGGCGCGCATGGCATCCCGCTCATGCCGCACGCCGCACTGGGCGGCAACGTTCAGCTGGCGAAGATGCTGTATGCGCGCGGCGCCACCACAGGCACGTCGCATGCCCTTGGCAACGCGGTCATGCACGGCGACGCCCGCATGGCGCGCTGGCTCCTGGAGAACGCCAAGCCGGACCTCTCGTGGAAGAGCTATGAGGGCAAGGGCCTCCTGACCATCGCCAAGGAAACCGGCAAGCAGGAGATGCTCACGCTCTTGCGAGAGTACGGCATACAGTAGCAGGAAAGAAGCGAGGCTGGTGTACCAGCCTCGCTTTTCATTTGCGCCCATCAGGGCAGTCGCATCCACCGGGCGCGGTCCGCTACGGGATGCTCAGAATGATCCGTCCACGGCCGTGGCCTGTCTCACTCAACGCCTGAGCCCGCCGTGCTTCCGACAGCGGAAATACCTCGCGAATCGTCGGCACCAGCGCCCGGGACTCCAGCAATTCCGAAATCTGGGTCAGATCCCCAAATGTCGGTCGCATGATGCTGGCGGCCCGCAAGTCCAGGGCCTTCCCGGCATCCTCAGAGATCGCCGCGACCGTCACCAGGATGCCGCCCTGGCGCATCACCTGCCATGACCGGTCGGGAATGTTGCCGCCTACAGTGTCCACCACCACGTCAACGTCCTGGATGACGGCCTCGAAGGGCGACTCGTTGTAATCCACCGCCAATTGCGCGCCCAGGGATCGCACAAATTTGAGGTTTTCCTTCGATGAGACGCCGATCACGAACGCCTGCTTCCAGTGCGCAAGCTGCGTGGCGAACGCGCCGACACCGCCGGCGGCTCCATGGATTAGCACGGCCTGCCCGCTTTCCACCCTGGCAGTCTCGATCACGGCGGCCCATGCCATGGCGGCCCCCATGGGCGACGCTGCTGCTTGCTCCATCGTCAGGCCCTGCGGCTTCAACTGAAGGTCCTTCTCATTCGCGGCCGCGTATTGGGCGTAGCCGCCGGTGAGAAATCCGTAGACCTCCTGCCCGGCTATGAACGACTTGACCTCCGCCCCCACACTCTCGACCACTCCCGCCCCTTCCAGACCCGGCGTCCAGGGAAACTGCAGCGGCATGAGCTGCTTGTAGGCGCCATCTCGGGCAGCCGAATCGGACGGATTGACGCCCGCGGCCTTCATGCGGATCAACACCTGGCTGGGCTGCGGCTCAGGCCGCGGCGCCTGGTCCAAGACCAACGCCTCCAGGCCGCCGTAATCATGGATCCGTATTGCCTGCATCATCGCTTCTGACATGCCTGAACTCGGTCGTCCTTATCCGTCCGCACGCGCGGCCAGCATCACGCCGTTCTGCGAGGGGTCACGGACAAGCACGCCGGCATCGGTCTCTTCGGTGCGGATGCCGCGCTCGCGCACGCGCATCACGACGCGCTCGAGTTCCGGCTTGCCCGGCAGCAGCACGCTGAAGTGCCGCATGCCCAGCGCGTCCGGCGGGGGCGGAGGGGCGCCCTCACCCTGCCAGGTGTTCAGGCCGACGTGATGGTGATAGCCGCCGGCCGATACGAACCCCATCTTGAAGGCCTTCGCCGCGCCCATCAGGTCGAAGCCCAGCACGCCGTGATAGAAGTCCACGGCCTCATCGATATCGCGGACGTGCAGATGCACGTGCCCGAGGCGCGTCTCGGCCGGGACGGGCACATCCAGCCGGTCGTCCTTCATCAGGTGGCCCAGCAGGGCTTCCACGTCCAGCGGCTCGCGACCGCTGCTCAACGTGCCGTCCGCCCTGCGCGTGACGAATTGCCCGTCCGTCAGGCTCCAGCCTCCGTCCTCGGGGCTTTCGGCGTAAAGCTCCACGCCGTTGTCCTCGGGATCGTCGAGGTAGGTGGTCTTCGTCATGATGTGATCGGTCGGCGAGTTCGGATACTTCAACGCGATCAGCCGGCCGATGACCCGCGCCAGCTCGCGCCGGTTCGGCAGCAGCACCGCGAAATGGTACAGCCCCGTCACGCCGCGGTAGCGCTTGAAGGCCGGCTCCTCCGTCAGACGAAGCAGAGTCGCCTCGCCGCGGGTCCCAGTCTCGGAGGCGCCCAGAGCCGCCTCTTTTCCTTTCTGCCAGTGCAGGCTGAATCCCAGAATGTCGCGGTAGAAGGCGATCTGCCGCTCAAGATTCGCGACGTTCAGCGACACTTCGCCGATCAGTGTCTTCGGATGGACCGAGAACTCGGTCCGGGTCTCGACCTGTGACTCGCTCATGTGCTCCTCGATTGGCTTCGCGCATGCTCTGATGGAGGCGGAGGCTGCGGGGCGCTCCGCCGTCGGTGCCTGGTTGCAGGCCCGGATCTAGCGCCGACCTGCAAGGATGAAGAGGGCGATGGCGGCGGCCATGGTCAGGACACCGTAGACCGCCCACTCTATCTGACCCGTCATGAAGCTTCCGGGGAGTATGTTGATGCCCTGCAGGAACCAGACGGCGCCTGTCAGGAGCAACACAGCACTGACGACATGCCAGAGTGTCTTCATACGCTCTCGCTTTGGGCGAGGCGGCAAGTATATCGCGCTCGCGGATGAAGGAGGAGATTGCTTCGTCGCGCCGAGCGGAGCCCCAACAGGGTGCAGTCGAAGCGTTCCATGGGGGAGAACGCCCCGACGTCGCTGCGCTCCGTGCACAACGACGACTGCGGGGTTCGGGCACCGGTATACATACGGGCTGGACTTGGTTCCCGGGCAGGTCAAATATGACAAATGTTGGCGACTTACGGGTCATTAGGCATTGCCGGTCCTGCCAAAAGCATGTAAGATTCATCAGCCATGATGGTGGCTTTCGGACGATTTCTCATGGGCATGCGAATGCCATGAGTCGGCGAACACGGGCCTGACGGGTCGCACCATACCCTCAGGCTTTTATTATCCATCGCCATCGCCCAGCCTGCACTGTGCCGCAGGCACAAGTGAGCGGAGCCGGTGTTCGTCCGGAGAAGTCGAAGGGCCGCCTCCCGCGCGCTCGTGCCGCCCGGCACCGGGCGCTCGTGCGCCCGGTATGGGCGATGCGGGCATGACGCCCGCTCGCCTGCTCCTTGCGCCCCATGGCGCAAGGATGGCCGACGCCGACTTGAAGTCGGCTCGGCCGACAAGGAGTGTGAATGCAGACACCCTGGGAATATCGATACGCCCACCGCATGAAGAGCATGGGAAGCTCGGTCATACGCGAACTGCTGAAGTATTCCGAGCAGCCGGACATCATCTCCTTCGCCGGAGGCATGCCGGCCCCCGACGTCTTCCCTCTCAAGGAGCTGCAGGCCGCCTGCAACACCGTCATCGCCGAACAAGGCGCGCAGGCCATGCAATACAGCACCACAGAAGGCTATCGGCCGCTGCGTGAGCTGATCGGCCGCCACACTGCACGCTATATGGTCGAGGTCACGCCCGAAAACATCCTGATCACCTCCGGCTCACAGCAGGCGCTGGATTTCATCGGCCGGCTATTCGTCAACCGCGGCGACTACGTCGTCGTGGAGTCGCCGAGCTACCTGGGCGCGCTGCAGGCCTGGAACGCGTACGGCGCGCAGTACATCCCCGTGCCGATGGACGAGGACGGGATGATCGTGGAACAGCTCGAAGAGGCCCTGCGCAAAGGGCCAAAGTTCATCTACGTGCTGCCCAACTTCCAGAATCCCAGCGGTGCCACGCTCAGCCTCGAGCGCCGCAAGAAGGTGATCGAGCTGGCCGACAAATACGGCGTCCCGATCGTCGAGGACGACCCGTACGGACAGCTGCGCTACGAGGGCAAGCACATCCCATCGCTGGTGCAGCTCGACAGCGCATACCGCGGCTACGACGGTCAGTGCTACAGCGGCAACGTGATCTACATGAGTACGCTCTCCAAGCTGCTGGCGCCCGGACTGCGCCTCGCCTGGGTGATCGCGCCCGAGGAAGTGATTCGCAAACTCGTCGTCGCCAAGCAGGCCGCCGACCTGCACACCGCATCCTTCAACCAGTACGTGGCCTACGAGGTCGGCAAAGGCGGCTTCATGGACGACCACATCCGATTCATCAAGTCCGTCTACAGGGAGCGCCGGAACGTGATGCTGGAGATGATGGACGAGATGTTCCCGCCGGAGGTGCGCTGGACGCACCCGCAGGGAGGCATGTTCTTGTGGGGCATACTGCCCGAGCACATGGACGCGGCCGACGTGCTCAAGGTCGCCTTGCAGCGCAAGGTGGCCTTCGTGCCCGGCGCCTCCTTTCACGCCACGGGCGGCGGCGCGAACACGATGCGGATCAACTTCTCGTACTCGAAGCCCGAGGTCATCCGCGAGGGGATCACGCGCCTGGGGACGACGCTGAAGGAGCTGCTGCACGAGGGGGAGAAGGTGCCAGCGGCGTAGGGCCCCACTCCTTGCGCCCCTTGGCGCAAGGATGCGCAATGGCGACTGGTACCGCGCCCTCATGGGCGCGGCATGGGCGACGCTCGCTGGAGGCTCGCTCGCCCGAAGGCCGCCTTGCGCGACCGGCCTCCCCCGAATGCGCCTGCGGCGAATTCAGGGGAGGAGCAGCCCTTTCTCCCATGGATTGCCGACCTGAGCGAAGGCGAAGGGAGGCCATCCGGGGGAGATGTCCCGAAGGGACAGAGGGGGCCTTCCCCTGTAGAATCCCATCATGCCGCGCACACCGCGCTCAACCGGCAAGCTGATGCAGCGCGCCACGCACATGCGCAATGATCCAACGACGGCCGAGACGCGCCTATGGG
>JAZDHO010000098.1:0-3375 GCA_043805815.1 Chloroflexota bacterium | reverse complement strand
TGCTGGTCCTGCCCAAGTACGATTGCTTCGGTTGCCACGCCTCTCCAGATCTCAAAGATGACCAAAGCGAGGCTGACACCACCAATGATCAGAACAACAAGGTTCGGATTGGCCTTAATCCAAGCGTCCATTTGATCTCCTCAGGGCTGCTGATAGTTGCCGCGGGGAGGCTGCCCTTGCCACCTCACGGTGTTTCGAGACATGGCCACGATCTGCAGGCGAAACGCCCGCTGTTGTGTTTCAGTGCGACTTTTCCGCATGGGGGCTTCTGGCTTGATTACCCACCCCCTTAATTGTCTAAATACGGTCGCAATTGGCTGCAACACTGAGAATAGCTTGAGCTACTGCATTTGTCAATACCCAGTGCCTGGTTTCACCCCAAAAGCAGACGAATCGGCCTAATGCGTGTGCCGCTTGCACGGCATGTTGCTGAAATTGCGCCCCCTCCCGGCCTCCCCCAAATCGACGTACGAGAATGCAATCCCGGTGTATGGACCGGACACAGGGTATACAGATTCGCCCCGCACGTCGATTTTGGGGAGGTGCCCGGAGGGCGGAGGGGGCCACTGCAATTGCACCCGATTTGCACCGCGAGGCCGCATCAAGCGGCCATCGCAAGTCCCTGAGGCGTGTGCCTCAGGGACACCCGAAACAGGAAAGGCGACGCTGTCTGGATCCAATCTTGAGGGCGGCCAATGGCGTGAGTCCGCCGCCGCCCGGCGTCGCCTTCTCCATAAGTGACAAATGACACATGACTCAGGGGGCCGCCGTGTGTACAGTGGGAGAGAACAGATCAGGAGGGCGTGAGCCGCGCGCACCGTGCTGCGCATGCTTGGGGAGAGCATTTGGCACGCAACAAGAAGAACTATTGGATCATCGCGGGGGTCTTGATCGCAGGCTGCCTGGTAGGGGTCCTGGGGCTTCTGTGGACTGCGCTGTCGGTCCCGCCGATCAGCGTCCAGCTGGCGGAGAATCGTTCGCGGCTCTCCGCTCAGATCGTCCATCCGCTTCCATACTCCGAATGGCCGCTGAATTCGTTTATCCCCATGCAGGTGACGGCGTACGGGGCTGAGCCAATCCGGCATGTCGAGCTCTACATCAACAATGTCCTGCTTTCTACCAAGGATGGTGGTCTCGAGACTTTCGGCGGCGTGTGGATGTGGCAGCCGGGAGTGGCGGGCGATTTTGTGGTGTCTGCCAGGGTGGTTGGCGAGTCGGGCGCGGCCAGTCTCTCCAATCCGACACGCATCAGGGCCATAGCGGCCGGATACACCACTTCGCCTCGCCGCGCGCACGCCGGCGAGACGCTTGCGGGAATTGCTGGAACCAACGGGATTCCGCTGGAGTGGATCGAGGTATCCAACCCGGGCATCGACCCGCTGCAGTCGCTTGACCCGCAGCAGCAGATCTTCATACCCAACGATCCAGCCCCGATCGTGAACGACCAGATCATCGAACCGCTGCCTGAAACGGACAGTGAGGATGCCAATCCACCAGCCGAACCCGCAGGATCGGGCGAAGAGTCGCCGTCGGGGCAGGGAACAACGATCTTCGATGCCTGGAATTTCAAGTTCCAGCTCCAGCAGGTGGAAAGCGCGCAGCCCGGCGGTGATCAGAGTGCGGCCGGCCAAGACCCGGCCGCGGTGCCCAACGCGCCCGAGTTGCAGGGGGATTTCTCCAAGTGCGATGTGAAGCTGCGCATCGGCGGCGGTTTCTACGATCCCCCCGATTCGGGGTATGTGAAGATGAATGAGGACGGTTTCTTTGTCTACCGTTCCCGAGATGGCAGTGCCTTTGAACGCATCTTCACCGTCGCGCCCATCCACGATTTCAAGGATGACAAGAACCACGACTTTGTCGACCCCAATCAGTACGGTGAGGTTTCCTACTATGTCTCTGCGTTCAATGTGTTGGGAGAATCAGCCAGCAACCCGGTCACCATCCCGCTCGACGCGGCAGCCTGCAAATCACCGGGACGCGGTTCGCCTGGAGGTGAGATCCGACTGCAGCAGGATGGGGACCTGATCCTGCCGTTCAAAATGGACCTGGCATACCTCTATCTCCAGATCAACGGCTCGAAAGCCATACGCATACCGGGAGGCGACCGCAGTTTCCTTCCGGCCTCCGGAGTCTCATTCAACATCTCCAGTTACCTGGACAGCCTGATCGACGATCTGCCGGCGGCCGACCTGTCGCTTCACATGGAAGTGTGGGGCTGGTCAGGCGGCAGCCTGATCTTTGTGGGCGAATTCGACACCATGGTGCACAGAACGATCCTCACGATTTGTTCGGTTCCGGGAGAGGGCGGCTGCTCCGGAAGCGGCGGCGGCAAATGGGTTCGTTCCCTGAACCTGCCGCAGGACAAACCGCTGAAGGACCTGATCTACGAAGTCCACTGGCAGGTGACCTCCTTGACCTCCGTCGAGAGGCTGCACGTGGCGCTATCGGCTTCGCCGTTCACTGGCACGGCCTGGAATGCCTCCCCCAAATTGCTGTATGCGCGCCGGTGGTGGGCCAAGGGGACAGAGGGCGTTTTCCCCTTGTACCTCGGGAGTATCCTGTATCCTGAGCCTCCATATCCAAACTCCGAGCTGGGTTCGGACCACCCTTCGGACCCGTTTGATTTCACCAGCAATGGATTCCTGCAACAGCCGCCCGGTCAGCCATTTACGCTCTACCTGCGCATGACTCCGTGGCTAGTGATGAAAGGCCTATCGGATATCTCCAATGCAGTGCCATTGATGTACAACACTTCACCACCGCCATCGGAGCTACCGCCGCTCGCTTCACCTTATCCCAGCATCTACACGGTGGAGATCCTGGAGGATACGTACAAGCCACCCAGTTTCTATGATCACCAGATGTGGGGCTGCGTGGTCATCGAGGAGGATCCCACTGGACAATTCCCTTCAAATGAGGACTACGTGGTCTGCCCCGGAAAGAACGTGGGATTTGCCGATCCGTGCGCGGGCAAGTCCGAGGCCATCTGCCTGCTCGAGTTCGGGGTAGAGTCATTGGGCTGGGTCTTCGACCAGGTCGCCATGGCGTATGAACTCTACATACAGGAGGTGGTCAAGGGTCTGCAGTACCTGATCCCGGGCTGTGACGAGTCGGAGTTCTGCCGGGACGCGGTCAAGACGACCGTTGAGACAGCCTGGACGGCTGTCTCGGGCCTGCCAGCTGACCTGCCCAGTTCCGACGAGCTCATCGCTGATTCTGTTGCACAGACGATTGTTCAGTCCGCAGCCGCATTGGAGAAGTCCTACTCGGGGCAGGACGAATCGGCCATCGCCCTCTTCTGCGAGAAAGCGGTCGATTGCGAGAAGGAAATCAGCGAGAGCATCCAGGACAGGCTGAAACACGCCAGGGCAC
The DNA here is from genome assembly GCA_043805815.1 of Chloroflexota bacterium. Classification (GTDB taxonomy): domain Bacteria; phylum Chloroflexota; class Anaerolineae; order Anaerolineales; family Villigracilaceae; genus Fen-1038. The sequence continues at coordinate 3 of JAZDHO010000098.1, read as the reverse complement.
TGG
>JAZDHO010000097.1:0-29056 GCA_043805815.1 Chloroflexota bacterium | reverse complement strand
CTGAGGCGGCAACTGGACCGTGCAGAAATGCCCGCAGGACGCAATTCAGCAAGACTTACGATAGGTGATCGGCAGCAGAGTCGCCCTTCCTCATCCAGCTACAACTTCCGCGGTCGCCCTTGGGTCCTTGCCCAAGGACCTGCGATGGCCGCTTGAGGCGGCCTCGCGGTTGCAGATAAGTTGCAGACGGGAGAACACGCAATAGAACACGTACTCGCAGGAGACTGATCTACCCATAGATTCCGAACCTCGTAGGCGCAAGATCACGCCATAGACGGTAGAGACACCGAAAGCTTGAACTCTGGATCAGTTGATAGAGGTTCGAATAGCCAAGGGGCACGCTGTCCTTTGCCTTCCCTGAGAAAGTCGCTGACGTGTGCCAGCAGCACAGTGCAGGCAGGGACAGGCCAGCCTGAGAGACACCGCCGGCTCCGGTTCCTCGTGGAACCGGAATGGGCGATGCGAGCCTGAAGCTCGCTCGCGCGAAGGCGGTGTCTTGCTTTCTGGCGAGTCGCTGAGAGCGGCCCGGTGGGGGGCACCACTCGGACCAGCATCGTTGCGGCCTCAGTTCCGGGTTGTGAAGGGGTTCCGTTCCCCGCAGGCGTTCAACCCCGGTGCGGTGCCGATGATGCCCACGACGAGGAACCTGCGGCGGCTGGCCGCGCTCCGTCTCATCCTCTCCACTACCTCATTTCTCGTGCGCCTCTCTGCGCAGTCAACTACCCAACTACCAGCACTTACAGCCTCTTCCGGCGTTGCTCGGCCAGGCGCCTCTCTACCTCGCGATTCGAGGGCCGGCTCACTTGCTTTCCAATCCACCAGATATTCCCTTGCGGATCTCTGAAGCCCGCCTCGCGCACCCCCGACGGCTGGTCAGTTGGCGCGCTGATCAGGGTGGCTCCCTGCTCGACGGCGCGTGCATAGGTCGCATCAACATCCTCGACCAACACGTATAGCATGCCCGTTGTGGGCGTGTTGTCCTTCTGCGCCCGTCCGATCATCAGGATGGCATTCCCGAGGCGCGCCTCCACCTGCCAGAGCGTGCTCTCGTTCCCTGCCCGGCGTTGGCTCACCTCGGCGCCAAAGACCGCTTCAAGAAAACGCAATTCGTCCTGGATGTTCTCGACCAGCAGGCATGGGGAGACCGTGCTGCGGCCCACGAGTATGGAGAGGCTCATCCCTTCTCGTCGTCACCCAGCGCGGCGATCGCTCGCAGCAGGCCGATCACCAGCACCACCAGCGTCATCCCCTCGCCGGTGGTGATCGCGGTGGTGCGCTCGCCACTCGCGGCCCGTCGATTCAGCAGCAGCGCTGCCATCAGGCCGGTAACTGCACCAAGCAGGATGCCGAAGAATATCGTTCTGCCGCTGTTGTCCATGGGAGTCAAATCCTTTCGCGCAGCCGCTGCAGGCCGGTCTTTACCCGTGATCCAAAGCCCCGAACCGCCAGCACGGGCGTCCGGATCATTGCGGCCGCACGCCTGGTCCCACCCGCCGCTTGTGCGGCGAACCTCTGTGCTTGAAGTGAGTATCGCGGGATCCATCCGGCAATGCGGCCCGCGACAAATATCAACACGATCAATACCACCAGCAAGATCGCACCGGCGATCATCACTGGCAGAAGCACCCACATCGTCGAAATCGCCGCCCAGCGGCCCACGTCACCGCCGCCATCGAAAACGGCAAGCCAGGCAATAAGCGGACCCACGACAAGGGCAGCCGCGCCGATCAGCACGGGCAACAGGATCTGCGTCCATACCTGGCGGCGATGAGTTCTATGGGAAGGATGGTTGGTGATCTTGGGATCCGGCAATGTCTTCATCCTCGGTATTCTAACCGAGAAACGGCGGCATCCCCTCGAGGCGACTTCCCATAGGCGCGCAAGAGCAGCGCACTTGTCACGAAGTTGCGCTGCTCTTGCTGGACCGACCAAGTGTCGCTGTGGGCGACGTCTACCTGTCTACATACAGCGGAGCTTGCGATCGCTCCGACGCCTCACCTACTACCGCGATTCCGAAGGAACGTGGGGATGTCCAGGTCCTCACCGCCGTAGCCTGCCTGCGCGGCCGACGAGCTTGAGCCTGCGGCCGGCCTGAGCTCTGCACCCACGCTCACGTTCTCACTCGTGCGCAAGAACGTACCCGACGCCGGCGTGCCCGCCCCTTGCGTTGCAGGCCTGTTACTGCCCGTGGAAAGCCGTTCGAGGGCGCGTCGCGGCACGCCGCTCCGCTCGAAGCCCGTGGCGATGACCGTCACACGCACCTCGTCGCCCATATCCGGTTCGATCACCGCTCCGAAGATCATGTTGACATCCGGATGCGCGGTCTCGCGTATGATCGCGGCTGCCTGGTTTACTTCAAACAGGGTCAGGTTCGTCCCGCCCGTGACGTTGAAGAGCACGCCGCGCGCCCCGTCGATGGTGATGTCCAGTAGTTGGCTGGAGATCGCCTGCTCGGCCGCGGTCTTGGCCCGATCCTCGCCGGATCCGCGCCCCACGGCCATCAGGGCGGCTCCGCCTTCGGACATGATCGTTCGCACGTCTGCGAAGTCCAGGTTGATCAATCCTGGAACCGTGATCAGCTCCGAGATGCCCTGGATGCCCTGCCTGAGGACGTCATCCGCCATGCGGAACGAGTCTTCCAGGCTCGAGCGCTTGTCGGCGATCTGCAGCAGACGGTCATTCGGGATCGAGATGAGCGTGTGCACGTGCTCTCTTATCTTCTGCACGCCCGCTTCGGCTGCCTGAGAGCGTCGCCCGCCCTCAAAGGTGAACGGCCGAGTCACGACGCCAATGGTCAGGGCGCCGCACTCCTTGGCGACCTGCGCCACGACCGGCGCGGCGCCTGTCCCGGTGCCGCCGCCCATGCCGGCGGTCACGAAGACCATGTCTGCGCCCTTGAGGACGCTGTAGAGCTCATCCGCTGATTCTTCCGCTGCCTTGCGGCCGACCTCCGGGTCGCCGCCTGCTCCCAGCCCGCGGGTCAATTTGTCACCCAGCCGGACGCGTGTCGGAGCCCTTGAGAGGGTGAGCGCCTGGGCGTCTGTATTCGTGGCGACGAACTCCACGCCCAGTATGCCCTCCTCGATCATGCGGTTGACGGCATTCTGGCCGCCGCCGCCCACGCCGATCACCTTGATCCGGGCAAACGTCTCCACAGGTTGGTGCTTCTTGGTCGAGTCCATTGGATCCTCCATGAGTCTGTAAAGTGTCTCGATGCGGTTTAGGTCCTGGAGAACCTGAGGGAATTCTAGCATCCTGCCCTCCGGGGCCTTAGCGCAAAAATGACCGCTTTTGATGCCTACTAAGGTAGCAGTCTCCTCAACCAGTCTTTCACATTCCACACATTCACAGCGGGCTCTCCTTTCCCGCGTCGCGTCCGACGCGCCTTTCCAGGAATCACGACTTGCTCGTGCATGGTCAGGGCCCACTGCAGCAGCCCGACGCTGGTTGCGTAGGCCGGCGAGTTCAGGCGATCCACCAGCCCGGTCAGTTTCTCCGGCTGGCCCGTGCGGACCGGCATTCCGAGTACCTGGCTCGCCAATCGCCGTATTCCGGGGAGGGCGCTTGTGCCGCCGGTCAATACCATTCCAGCCGGCAGCAGCCCGTCGTATCCGGAGCGCTTCACTTCCTGCAGGATCAGGCCGAACAACTCCGCCGTGCGCGCCTCGATGATGTGCGCCAAATCCTGGCGGTTGATGCGCACGGGCTGATCTTCCCCAAACGGTCGAATGTTGAAGTACTCTTCTGCGCCGATCTCTGCCCGCACGGCGTGCCCCTGCTGTTTCTTGATCTCCTCCGCCTGCGCCATCGGCAGCCGAAGCCCGTGCGCCACATCCTGCGTGATATGGTTGCCGCCCACCGCCAGCACCATTGTGTGCCATACGTCCCCGTCCACGTAGATCGCCAGGTCAGTCGTTCCGCCGCCAAGGTCACACACCGCCACGCCCATTTGTCTTTCCTGTTCGGTCAAGACGACCTCGGCCGAGGCCAGTGGATTAAGAACGAGCCCCTGCACTTCCACCCTGGCGGCCTTGACGCACTGTCGCAGGTTGTCAACCGTCGCGGCCGAGGCGGTGATGATGTGCGTCTCAGCCTCAAGGTGGTAGCCGTGCATGCCGATGGGCGTGCGCGTGCCTTCCTGCCCGTCGACACTGAAGCCGCGCTGGATGATGTGCACCACCTCGCGGTCGTGGGGGATGGCGATCGCCCGCGCCTGGTCCAATGCCCGGGCCACGTCGGAGGCGTCGATGACCCCTCCGGGCACGGCCACCACGCCGCGGCTGTTGATCGAAGAAACGTGGCCGCCGGCCAGGCTGACCAGGGCAGAGGTGATCTCCAGGCCTGAGGTCTGCTCCGCCTTTTGCACGGAGCGTGTGATGCCCCGGGATGCGCCGGCCAGATCCACGATCACCCCGCGCTTGATCCCTTCAGAAGGCTCGATGCCCACGCCGATTATGCGCACGGACTTCTCGCCCTCGACGCGCCCGACGAGGGTGCAAACCTTGGTCGTGCCGACGTCAACGCCTACAACGATCTCATCCATACTACTGACTCATCCTGTAGTACGGAGCGCTGGGATACTGCACGCTGATGAACGCCGGTCTGATCCCCTTCGTGCCCACCATCTCCACCATGGATTCATAGACTCGAAGCTTCAGTGCCATGTCTCGCGCCTGATCTCCGAAATACGCCTGCCAGCCGCGGCTGTCCGTCCATCCAAAGCCGTAGCGCACATCATAGGTGAGCGCCGTGCCGGCGGGCGCGTGCGGCGCCAGGGCTTGGATGGCTGCCACGAGCTCGGGCGAAAGGAAAGGCAGAGGCGCAAGCGGATCGGGCGCCGAGGCCCCACCGGGTATCGGTGCGTTCTGCGCCTGCACCGAGATGATGGTCTCCGCCGCGCCGCGCGGTCGGAACGCCACGCCGCTGTCGTCGACCCACGTGTAGCCGCCGTCCTGATGCCAGGCGATCCTCGGTGTTCGCTCGACAAGCTCGACGTAGACTTGATTGGGGAGCCCGATCGTCACCCGCGCCCGCAACAGCTCCGGGAAATTCAGCCGAAGCCGCCGTTCAAGGTCCGCCGGGATCAGTCCGAATATCCGCGCGTTGCCAATTCCCAGCACGGCGGCGACCTCCTCCGCCGGGATGCGCTCATTGCTTCGTACCTGCAGGGGCGCCGCCTGGAATGTGGGGGATGTTGCCGCCAGATACAGTGCCGCACCCAGCAGCAGTGAGAGGCCGAAGGACACGAAGCGCCACTTCGCGCCCGGCCCGGAGAAGCTGATCATCGGCATCCGAATTTCGATGCCGGGCAGCGACCATGCCGCCTCGTTCCGGCGCCTCGCCACGGGACGACCTGTCAGCGGCGCCACCGGCATCGCGCTGGTGCGCGAGGTGATCGGAGCAACGGGGCGCGTCGCCAGCACGGATGAATTGCTCAGGCGCTGGCTCGCCTGCTGCTTGCGCCGCTTGCGGACGGTCTCGGACCGGCTGCGCGCCGCGGATCCTCTCATGCCCCGCTCCGAAACGAATGACTGATCCGATCGCGATCCGCCTTGCGCTGCAGCGCCAATTCGATCAGCCGGTCCACCAGGGTGGCATACGGCATGCCGGAGGCCTCCCACAGCTTCGGATACATGCTGATCTTGGTGAAACCCGGGACCGTGTTGAGTTCATTCAGGTACACCTGGTTGGTGTCCTTATCGAGGAAGAAGTCCACGCGTGCCATGCCGGCCGCGTCGATGGCCCTGAACGCCAGCACCGCGAGCTCCTGCACTCGGGCCGTCAATTCGGGTGAGATGGGCGCTGGGATCAGCAGGCCGGAAGTGCCGTCGATGTACTTGGATTCGTAGGAGTAGAACTCCCGACTGGGGAGTATCTCCCCCGGAACGGACGCACGCGGATCGTCGTTGCCCAGCACGCTGACTTCGATCTCCCGCACATTCGCCACCCCGTGTTCGATCAAGACCCGGCGGTCATACAGCGCCGCCTCCATCAGGCCCTCCTGCAGGTCCGAACGCGACCGGCATTTGGTCACTCCCACCGAGGAACCCAGGTTGGCCGGCTTGGTGAACAGTGGATAGGGACTCATGGCCTCAACCCGCCGGATAACGCCCTGCATATCCTGCTCGAGCTCGGCGCGCAGCACCAGCAGCGAATCGACCGACGGGATGCCCCGGGCGCGCATCACATCCCTGAACACGCCCTTGTCCATTCCTACCGAGGAGCCCACGACGCCCGCGCCGACATAGGCCGCGTTTGCCATTTCGAAAAGGCCCTGGATGGTCCCGTCCTCGCCAAACGTTCCGTGCAGCAGGGGGAAGAAGACGTCGACGTCGGTCAACTTCTCCTGCGTCTTGCCGCGCAGAACGTACACGCCGCTCTCCGAGGGATCGGGCAGCACCAGGGCGGGCTGCAAGCCCGACGGCGTCCCGCTTTCGAGTTTTCCGAGCACGTCGTCCCCGGTAAGCCACTGTCCCGAGTGCGTGATCCCGATCTGTGTCACAACGTACCGCGCCGGATCCAACACGGACAGCACCGAACGCGCTGACATCAGCGAGACTTCGTGCTCGCCAGAGCGTCCACCAAAGATCAGTGCGATGTGCAGTCGTTTCCGTGTGCTCATTCGATACTCACTCTCGGTGTACCGATCCTTCCGCCGCCTCAGATCCCCGGACTGCCCGTCTGCATGCCTTCGCCGACGAGTTCGATCTCCAGCTCCAGCTCCACGCCCAGCCTCTCCTTCACCGTGCGTTGAACGATCTCGATCAGGGCTTTCACGTCCGCGGCGTTGGCGCGTCCGTGATTGACGAAAAAGTTGCCGTGCACCGGGCTGATCTCCACATTGCCAACGCGCCTGCCCTTGAGCCCGGCCGCCTCGATCAGCCTCCCGGCTTTGTCGCCCGCAGGATTCTTGAACATCGAGCCCATGGACGCCCCGGGCGGCTGTGTCGACTTCCTCTGTTCGCCCAGCGCTGTCATTCTTGCGCTCACGGTCTCGCGCGTGGACCGATTCAATCTCAGCTCCGCGGCGAGTACGAGCCCGGACCGCTCCCGGCGCTTCAGCATACTGGTCCGATATCCATATCCCATGCTTTCGACGGGCCAGCGCTCGCGTCCCGCTTTCGTCAGCACCTCGGCCCACTTCAGGCTGCCGGCCATGTCGCCGCCGAACGCTCCAGCGTTGCCGTACACGGCACCCCCAATGGTCCCCGGCACCGTGCCGGCCCACTCCAATCCGGCCAGGCCCTTGATCGCGCAGCGATTGGCAAGGTTGCTGAAGACCACACCGGATTCTGCCCACACACTGGGCGCCTGGCCTTCATCGAAGCGAACGTCCTTGGCCCGGTTGATGACGGTCACACCGCGAATGCCCTTGTCGCTCACCAACACGTTTGAACCGCCGCCCAGGACGACTGGCTCGATGCCTTCCTGCCAAAGAAGCGTGACGATGGCCGCCAGCTCGTCTGCACTCTGGGCGCCGACAAGGATGTCCGCCCGGCCGCCGATGCGCGCGGAGGTGTACGGCGCAAGCACCACGTTGGTCTTGACCTCATCGCCAAACTTGGCGCTCAGCAGCTCGAGGATCGAGTAGGCGGTCATTGTTTCTACAGAGATGGACATCTTCAGGTTGCCTCATGGGCGCGCTGGCTAAGGCTCTGACTCCTCGCTCAGCAGCGCAATCAGTCTGCGCACGACGCTCTCCATATCCAGCGGCTCAGTGCTTTCATCCGACTGGGATGTGATCCCGCCCTGATTTGGACGCCCGCCCCGCCCGCGCCCGGGACGGCGCGGCTCGTCTGCGATCAGCAGCACGTCCATCGGGTACGCGGTCGTGGATGGCCCGCGGTCCGACAAGCGGGTTGACCGTGGAGTCGCATTTCGAATACGTTCAGCCATCTTTCACCTCATTTCGTAATCCTGCGAGCACGTCGGCGCTGATCCGGTCCGCATCGCCTGCCGACATGACCAACACAACGTCGTCCCGCTGCAGATTCCGCAGCAGGTAATCCGTCGCCCCCTGCAGCGTGGCGATGAAGTGCGCCGACTCCGTGTTCATCGCGCGGACGATCTCCTCGGCCGAGTAGTCCTGTGCTGCCTCCCGCGACCGGTAGATCTCTGTAACGATCGTCTCATCCGCGTCGCCGAAGGCCTGCACAAACTGATCGAAAAGCGTCTGCGTACGCGAATAGGTGTGCGGCTGCCACACCGCCCAGATGCGTCTGCCGGGGTAGCGCGCCCGCGCCGCGGCCAGGGTGGCTCGGATCTCGGTGGGGTGGTGGGCGTAGTCGTCGATCACCAGCACGTTGCGGCTCTCGCCCTTGATCTCAAAGCGCCTGCCCGTGCCCGTGAACCGGCCCAGAGCCTCCGCCGCGGCCTGCAGCGATAATCCCAGCACCGCGCACACGGAGAGCGCCGCCAGCGCATTGCTCACATTGTGTTCGCCGGGCACGCGCAGTCCCAGGCTCACCAGCTTCGTGGAACCCACGTTGGTCGCGGCGTCGAAGTCGAATCCACCCAGCCTGTTCGGTCGGACGTTGCGCCCCTGCATCCAGCGCGCGGCGGTGATGGTCAGCTCCTGCTGCAGGCTGTAGGCCATCACGTTGCGGCCGAGGCGGCGCGCCCTCATCATCAGGTTCGCAGCTCCGCCGTCATCCAGGCAGCCGATCAAGGTGCCATTGTGCGGCAGCAGCGCAACGAAGGACTCGAATGCCGTCAGCATGTCATCGAAGGTGGGATAGCAGTCCGGGTGATCGTGCTCCAGGCTGGTGATGACCTCGATGCGCGGCTTGAGGCCCAGGAACATGCGGTCGTACTCGTCGGCCTCAACAACGAACGCCTGCCCGCGGCCGGCCCTGGCGTTGACGCCGTAGTTGCTCAGCACGCCTCCGACGATGAAACTGGGCTCCATCCCGAGCTCCGAGAGGGCGAAGGCGATCATGGCCGTCGTTGTAGTCTTGCCGTGCGTCCCGGCCACGGCGATCCCGTCCTTGTCTTCCATGAACTTGCCGAGGAAATCCGCCCGGCGATAGACCGGGATTCCGGCAGCCATGGCAGCCTGCACCTCCGGGTTGTCGTCGGCGATCGCCGACGAACGAACCACCCAGTCGGCGCCGCGGATGTTCTCGGCCGCGTGGCCAATACTGATCAGCACGCCGGCGGCCTGCAGGTCAGCTGCGAACGAGCTCAAGGTCATGTCCGAGCCTGTCACGATGTAGCCGCTCTCCTTAAGCATGCGGGCAATGGCGGAGAGCCCGCTGCCCCCGATACCGATGAAATGGACGTGCTCCCTGGCGACAACATGCCTGGGCTTCATATGTAGACGATGATCACGAAGATGAAACACAGGATGACCGCAAAGTAGATGCCGGGTTCGCCGAAAAGGTGCGGCGGCATGTAGGCCATCAGGCGTTGCACGGCCGCCTCCGTCTCCGGGGCCGGCGGCAGCACCACGTTGGGAAACGCCTGGTAGCGACTCTGAACCAGGTAGAACAGGATCGTCCCCGAGGTCAGATACCCGTTGATCGCGCCCACGATCACGCCAAACAGCGAGTCCTGCAGCCGCTCGCGGGTCGCCTTGGCCTGCAGGTGCGGAATCAGCGCTACGGTTTGATATCCGAAGAATGCCAGCGCCAGCAGCACCAGCGACAGGACCCAGAACAGCGACGTGCTCTCTTGAGGCAGCTGCTGCACAACCGGGACATATTTCCGCAGGACGTGGTTGAGCGTCAGCGCCACGATGACGCTGAACGCCACCAGCAGTTCCTTGGCCCAGCCGCGCAGCATGCCGATCACCCCGAACAGGATCACATACATCCAGAAGATGTACACGAGGCTCATCATGGGCGCTGACCTCCCAGCTCCAGCAGCTGCCCCGCCAGTGCCTGAGCTGCGTCCGGTTTGGCCAGGGACGTCATGGCCGTCCGCATCGACTTGCGCCGCCTCGGGCTGCGAAGCAGCTTCTGCACAGTGGGTAGGAGCTGCTGGCGCAGGTCCTCGTCGCTGACCATGATGGCTGCCTTGCGCGCAGCCAGGTACTCCGCATTGACTCGCTGGTATCTCCAGGCATGCGGATACGGCACCAGGATTGCTGGAAGACCAAAGAGGGGCAGCTCGCCCAGCACCGAGGCACCGGCGCGCATCACTGCTATGTCCGCCGCGGCCAACGCCGCGCCCATCTGTTCATGCAGGTACGGGAATGGCCTGTAGCGTCGCATCTGGAGCTTGTTCAAGCCGGACGTCATCGATACCACCGCACTCCACTCACCCTGACCGGTGACGTGCACCACCTGCGCCAGTTCAAGCAGGGCAGGCAGGTTGGCCAAAAGCGCCTGATTGATCGAACGCGCTCCCTTGCTGCCTCCCGCCACCAGCACCACCGGGAGGTCCTGCCTCAACTTCAGGGCGAGGCGCCCTCCTTTGCGCGTCCACTTCCTCAGCTCCGGGCGCGCCGGGTAGCCCGTGACGACCACCGGCTTCGAAAAATAACGCTGCGAATCGGCCGAAGTCACCGCGATCCGGTCGGCGAACCGCGCCAGGAATTTCAGGGCCAGCCCCGGTTCAATGTCCGGTACGTAAAGCACGATCGGCACCTCGCGTCCGGCGATGGCCATTGGCGCTGCCAGGTATCCGCCCGTGAACAACATCACGTCCGGGCGAAAGCGGCGCACATACCGTGCCGATGCCCCGATGCCGCGGCCCAGCTGAAAAAGGCTGCTCGGCAGCTGACGCAGCCCCACGCCGTGAAGGCCTGCGGCAGGGATGCTCGCGTAGGGGATGCCGGCGCGCCTCACGAGGTCCGCCTCCATGCCGGTCTCGCTGCCCACCCAGAGCGTCTCGATGTCGGCATGTTCAGCGTTCAAGGCCTGCAGCGCGGCGAGGGCGGGGTATGCTCCGCCTCCGGTCCCCCCCGCGCAGATCAGCAGTCGCACGTTGTGGTCTCCCTTCATCTTCAACCGGCAGCTGTCCTCTCTGGCGCGAGATGCCCAGCAGGATGCCGATGGCCGCCAGGCAGGATACCAGGTTCGATCCACCGGCGCTGACAAACGGCAGGGCGTTTCCCGCAAACGGCAGAAGTCCAACCATGACCATCATGTTGATGCCGGCCTCCAGCCCGATCCACATGACCAGGCCGGTCGCCATCAGTGTCCCGAGCATGTCCGGCGCGCGCCGCGCGATCAGCAGCCCGCGCCACACGATGCTTGCATACAGGGCGATCAAGCCGATCGCCCCGATCAGGCCCAGTTCTTCCACCACGACGGCAAAGATGCTGTCAGTGGGCGGCACCGGAAGCCCCGTCAGCTTGGATTGGGCGCGCCCGATGCCGACGCCGAAGACACCTCCGTTCACCACCGCCTCGAAGGACCGCCTGACGTGATAGGAGGCATGGGTGGGATCCCTCAATCCGGCCATGAATTCACTCACGCGCACATTTCCCGTCGGATTGATCTGGACGACGACGTATGCGGCCGCGAGCGCCACCACGAACAGCAGGCCGATCTGCCGCAGCGCGCCCCCGGCGAGAAAGAACAGCAGACCTCCGAGCAGCATCAACGTGGCTGCCGCGCTCAGGTCGGGCTGCTGGTACACCAGGCCGCCGACAATGCCCAGGATGACGCCCAGCGGCACCAGGCCCAACGAGACATCGTGCAGCACCTGGCGCTTTGCATACAGCCACACCGACAGGTAGACGATGGTTACCAGCTTCGCCAGTTCCGACGGCTGATACGAGCCCTGGTAGAGTGATCGTTTCGCGCCCAGCCGGATCTCGTTGATGAACAGAACGACGATTAGCAGCACGATGGTGATGCCCATCACCGGCACGATCAGCCTGCGCCAGTGGTGGTAGTCGAAGAGCGTGAGGCTGGCAGCCACCGCCAGTCCCAGCCCAAGCCACTGGAGCTGGCGCGCGAACATATGCATGGGATCGCCGTACTCTTGCAGCGCGTAGTCCCAGGAAGCGGAGTACACCATCGTCAGGCCGAACACCAGCAGGGCAATGACCGCCACCACCAGCGGCAGGTCAAGATGCCGCCTGGCGGCGTCAACTGGACGGGAGATGGCGCTGCCTACGAAAGTTCCTGTACCCATGCCCGGTATCTCTCTCCGCGCTCTTCAAAGTCCTTGAACTCATCGAAGCTCGTTCCGCCCGGCGAAAGCAGCACGACGTCGCCCGCCCCGGCCAACTGATGCGCCCTGGCGACGGCCTGGCGCAGGTGCGGTACGCTTTCCATACTGTACGGTCGCCGGCCCGCCGCCGGCCCGGCCGCGCCCGCCGCGGCGAGGGCTTGCTGGATCTTTCCGGCTGCCTCGCCGAACAGCACCACGTGGTCCACGCGGCGGCACACCAATCGTGCCAGCTGCTCCCAGGGCAGGTCTTTGTCGCGCCCGCCCAGGAGCAGCACGATAGGTTCCACGAACGAGTCCACCGCCGCTGCCACGCGTTCGGGCGTCGTGGCGATCGAGTCGTTGTACCAACGCGCCCCGTTCAGCTCGCGCACCAACTCCAGGCGGTGCGCCATGCCTCGGAAGGCCTCCGCGGCCCGCAGCATGCCGTCCAGCGGAAGACCGGCCGCGTGGCCGATGGCGAAGGCCGCCAGCACGTTCAGCACGTTGTGATCACCGCGCAGGTCGATCTGATCGCGGCGCAGCAGCGGGATGTCGACGCCGCGATCCAGCAGGTACAGGATCCCGTCGTCGTAGTAGGTACCGTCACCGGGGCCTGCGTAGTGGCTCAGGCCAAACGTGTGCAGCGAGCCCTTGACGCTCGATCGAATGCCCCACGCGCCGGCATCATCCCGGCCCAGCACCGCCTGGTCACCCGTTTTCTGGAACTCGAGAATCCTTTGCTTGGCCGCGGTGTAGGCTTCCATGGTCCCGTGCCGATCGAGGTGATTGGGCGTGATGTTGAGGACCGCAGCCACGTTGGGCGAGGTGGTCATCTGCTCCAGCTGGAACGACGAGATCTCCAGGATCGCCAGGTCGGATGCCTGCATCCGGCTGACGTGATTGAGCAGCGGATCGCCCAGGTTTCCGCCGACGAAAGCGCGCCGCACCGGGTCGGCGGGCCGCGGCGCCGAATCGGGAGGCTGCGCCCCAAATGCGGTCTGCGCCATCTCGCCCACGAGCGCCGTGGTCGTTGACTTGCCCGCCGAGCCGGTGATCCCGACGGTCCGGCAGGGGACGACCTCCATGAAGATCTGCGTGTCGTTGGTCAGCGGTATGCCCCGCCGGACGGCCTCTTCAACGATGGGGAGATTCGTGGGCACACCTCCAGAAATACACACCACGTCTGCGCTCTCCAGCAATTCCAGCGGATGGCCGCCGAGCGCCCACTGGATCTGCATGCCCTGCAGACCCGCCCGCGTCTCGGAGAGGGCGGCTTCCGGGCGCGCGTCGCTGATCGTCACGACAGCACCGTGCTGCGTCAGCCAGCGCGCCAGGGCCGCGCCCTGCCGGGCGGCTCCCAGAATCAACACTCGCCTGCCAGTCCAGTCGCTCATCCGCTACACCAGCGCCAATCCCACACCGACCATCGCCGCCAGCAGGCCGATCAGCCAGAACCGCTGCACCACCTGGGTTTCGCTCCAGCCGAGCAGCTCGAAATGCAGGTGCATCGGCGCCATCTTGAAGAAGCGTTTGCCCCTGGTGTACTTGAAGTACGCGATCTGGATTACCACGCTGACGATCTCGCTCAGCGGGATGATGGCGATCAGGGGCAGCACCACCCACTGGCTCGTCATCAGCGCCACAACCGCCAGCGTCGAGCCCAGCGCCATGGATCCGGTGTCGCCCATGATCAGCGCCGCGGGGTGCACGTTGTACCAGAGGAAACCGAAGAGGGCGCCGACCAGCGTGAAGCAGTAGCGTGCCAGGTACACCTGGTTCTGGCTCAGGGCGATCAGGCCGTAGCCAGCGAAGGCCGTCGCAGCGATCAGACCCGCCAGCCCATCCAAGCCATCCGTGAAGTTCACAGCGTTTGACATGCTGACGATGATGAAGGCGGCAATGGGGATGTACCAGAGTCCAAGCTCGAAGAATCCGGTAACGCCCGGCACGAACACATCCGGCACGCCCAGCATGAATTTCAGCACCCAGGCCGTGCCAAGGCCGAGGATCACCTGGGCCATGAACTTCGTCCGCACGCTCATACCCCGCCCGCGGTGCGGCCCGCGGATGCCCTGCCAGTCGTCCACCGCTCCCAGCAGGCCGAAGGCCACCATGACGATCATCGGGACCAGCACGGATCTTCCCAGGCCGCTTTGCGCCATTCCGATCAGGGCGACGGCGTTCAACAGCACGGTCAGCAGCAGCACCGGCAGGATGAACATTACCCCGCCGATCGTGGGGGTGCCCATCTTCACAGCGTGCTGGCTGGGTTCTTCGACGCGGATGATCTTGCCCACCCGGAAGTGCCGCAGGATGCGCAGCAGCGGCCCTCCCCAGATCACGGTCATCACGAAGGCCAGAGCCGCCAGGCTGAGTGCCAGCGCTGGCTGCTTCATGATTGCTGCTCCACGGCCGCCACGATGCGGTCCATGCGCAAACCGTGCGAGCCCTTCAGCAGCGCCACGTCGGTTGCGGAGAGATTGTCCGTGAGCCAGTTCACCACCGCATCGCTGTCTGTGAACTCGAAGATGAGCGGCGCCTTTGTCCCTGCACGGCGCGCCGCTTCGGCGTACACATGGGCGCGCGGGCCCAGCGTGATGAGCACGTCCGCCACCTGTGCCGCCCGCATGCCGATCATCTGATGCGACTGCTGCTCATACTGTCCAAGTTCGAGCATGTCGCCCAGCACGGCGATCTTGCGCTTGCCATCCATCTCGCTCAGCAGGTTCAGCGCCGCCAGCATGGATTCCGGCGAGGCGTTGTACGTGTCGTCCAACAGCAGCGCGCCGGTCTGCGATCGCACCACCACCAGCCGCAGCTGCGTGTGCCCGTGGCTCAGGCCGGCCAGCACCTCCTGCCAGCTCAGGCCCTCCACCAGTCCGACCGCGGTGGCGCGCAGCGCCGTCTCCACCGAATGGCGCCCGATCATCGGGATCCTGATGTGCATGGTCTCGCCGTGGTAGTGCAGCCGGAAGCGCACCCCATCCAACCCCAGACCCTCAATGCCGTCCGCCCAGAGTTCCGCCTCGGGGGACAGGCCGTAGAAGAACACGCGTGCCTTGGTGAGGCGCTGCATGTCGCGCACCAGCGGATCGTCGAAGTTCAGAATGGCGGCTCCCTCGGGCGCAGGCGGCAGGCTCTGCACCAATTCGGACTTGCCTTGAGCGATGGCCTCCCTGGAACCAGCGCGCTCCGCGTGCACCGTGCCGACGTTCGTCACGACGCCCACCTGCGGCAGGGCGATCTCGCACAGGAACTTGATCTCGCCGGGAACATAGAAGCCCATCTCCAGCACCGCGCGCTCATGTCCGTCGCTCAGCTGCAGCATCGTCAGCGGCAGCCCGATCTCGTTGTTGAGATTCCCGCGGTTGCGCAGCGTTCGGTATTTTTCCGCCAACACCTGCGCCACCACCTCCTTGGTGGTTGACTTGCCGACACTGCCGGTGATGCCGATGACTCGCAGCGTCAACCTCCGGCGCCAGAACCGGGCGATCTGCTGCAGGCCGCTCAGGCTGTTTTCCACGCGCAGACACAGCGGCGGCGCAAGCTGCCCGGCCGCGTGTGGGGAGCTGCCCGCACGCAGGTCCACGGTCTTGAAGGTTGGCGCCACCTCGCGCTGCACCAGCGCGAATGCCGCCCCGCGCCTGAAGGCCTCGTCCAGGAAATCATGCCCATCCAGGTGCTCGCCGGGGATGGCGACGAAAAGCGATCCGGGAATCACGCGGCGCGAATCGACTGCCGCCTCCGTGATCACGGTCGGAGCCGCGGGGCGCGTGCTCGTGAGGGCTTCGATCGCGTCCGCAAGCGTGAGCATCATGGCCTGGCCATTTCGTTTCGCACGCTGTCCGGCGCAATGTTCAGCACCAGGATGGTTTTCTTGGCCACCTCGGAGAAGGTGGGCGAGGCAGTCTCCGAACCCCAGATCGAGGTCGACGGCCGTTCGAGCCACACATAGACCATGAAGCGCGGATCGTCCACCGGTCCCCACCCGATGAACGAGGCATTGGTCGCCCCGTACTCATATCCGTACGGGCCGGGGATCTGTGCCGTCCCGGTCTTGCCTGCGATGCGATAGCCCGGCACCAGGGCGCTGGAAGCCTCGTCCTCCAGCGATACGGCCAGCATCTCGGTCAACGTGTTGGCGGTCGCAGCCGAGATCGGAGATCCGGCGAACTGAACCGGGACGCTGTATTGGCGCCCCTCGCGCACCATTGCGTTCAGCACATGCGGCACGACCATGCGGCCGTCATTGGCCACGGACGAGATGGCCATCAGCATCTGCAGCGGCGTGACCGAGATGCCCTGCCCGAAGGCATTGGTGGCCAGATCGACCGGATACCAGTCGCTATCACCCGGCACCTTCAGGCGTCCGGCCGCCTCGCCTGCCAGGTCGACGCCCGTCAGATGTCCGAAGCCGAAGCGGTTCATGTAGCGGTAGAACGTGTCGGCGCCCATGCGCTCCGCAACCCACGCCAGGCACACGTTCAGGGAATGCTGCAGGCATCCAACCATGTCCTGCTGGCCCCAGGCCTCGTCATCCCAGTTTCGGATGATCGCCCCGCCCACCTGGATCGCGCCGGTGTCCAGGAATGGGGTGGAGGGGACCACCGTGCCGCTGTCTAACGCCGCCGCCATGGTGAGCACCTTCAACACCGAGCCGGGCTCATACGGCATGCTCAGTGCGCGGTTGAACTCGCTTGCGTTACCGAAGATGATGCCGTAGCTGCCGAACTCATTCAGATCCATGCGCGGCGTTGAGGCCAGCGCGAGGATGTCCCCATCGCGCGGGTCCATCACCACAATGGCGCCATGGTCCGCGCCGTAGTCGCCCAGCGCCTCATCCAGGATCTCCTCGACGGCTGCCTGCAGCTGGCGGTCGATCGTGAGCACCAGGGTAGTGCCGCCGGCAACCTGCGGGATCTCAACCGCCCGGTTCGGATCCGTGGGCACCCAGACTTGCACCGCGTTGCCCGCCAGCAGGCTGTTGTACTTCTCCTCGACGCCGAAGTAGCCGCGGCCTTCGTAACTCACAAATCCGATGACGTTGGACGCCAGCGCCTGTTCCGGATACTGGCGCTGCGGATGGGCGTTCAGGGCGAGGCCCTGCAGCCGGCTGGGTCTGCCCGGCTCCGCCATCTCCCGGGCACTCGCCATCACCTGCATCAGCTGCTCGGCGGCCTCCGCCTCGACAAAATCCGCCAGGACGAGATAGACCATGTCATCGGGCGGGTCCAGCATGTCGACAAGGAACTCGTCCGGGTCGCGACCCAGGACCATGCCGACGGCGGTCGCGATCGCCTGCTTGTCCCCGGCAGCCGGCAGATCTACGCCCAGCTCGTACACGGTCTTGCTCCCCGCAAGCAGGCGTCCATTCCGGTCGTAGATCGCGCCCCGTTCCGGATGGAACGTCTCAAGTTTTCTCCCGTAGACCGCAGACTGCGCGCGGAATACGAGCGCCTCCGGGCTATTCTGGATCCGCAGCATCTGCAGGACCACCGAGGCGCCGATGAACGCCAGGAGCGCCGCGATGACCAGGGAGCGCCAGGCGTACTGCTGTCTCATGGCGCCCCCATCCCGGCCTCGATCGATTTCTCGAGGCGCCGTCCGAGCCAGGCGAACAGCGATTCGGTGTATTCCGGCGGCATGCTCGCCGGGCTCGGCCTCATTGTGCCGGCCGTCGCCAGGATCACGGGTTCCGGCTCGACGTATCCCGGCACGGGCAGATACTGGAGGTCCGCATGCTCCACCGGCTCATAGCCCAGCAGCCGTGCCCGCGCTTCCATCGATGACGTCGAGGTCGAGTCTGCCAGCTGCGACTTCAAGTCGGCGTTCACCAGCTCGATGGCGATGATGCTGCCCCGCAGGGCCTGGATCTGCCGCCCGGTGATGGCTGCCTGCGACGTGACGTCAAGATACAAGGCCGCGGTCATTCCCAGGCCGATCACCACCAGCAGGATAGCGCCGATCCACTGGCGCTGGGCGCGCCACGGCGCAAGGGCATAGGCATGGAAGAAGTGCTCAAGGGATCGGCTGGCCTGTGGCAGGTTCATGGGGCAGTCAGGCGGTCAGATCTTCTCGGCTACTCTCAGGCGCGCGCTGCGGGCTCGAGGATTGCTGCGCACCTCGGCCTCCGTCGGGACGATCGGCTTGCGATTGACTTCCTGAAGGCTTGCATGCCTTTCGACCTCGTATTCCTGCATGTAAGGTGGGTTGATCAGGTCCTTGCTCTGCTGCCGGAAGAACTGCTTGACGATCCGGTCTTCCAGCGAATGGAAACTAATGACGGTCAGCCTGCCGGCGGGTCGCAGGGCCTCGAGCGCCCGCGGCAGGGCGCGTTCAAGGCACGCCAGTTCGTCGTTTACGGCGATCCGGAGCGCCTGAAAGGTCCGGGTCGCCGGATGCACCCGGCGCCGCTCGCGGTAGGCGCGCTTCACAACGCCTGCCAGCTCGGTCGTGGTTGTGATCGGGCGTGCCTTGACGATCAACCGGGCGATCTGCCTGGCGCGCGGTTCCTCTCCGAAGGTGAACAACATGTCCGCCAGCTCCGCCTCCTGTGCTGTGTTGATCAGCTCTGCGGCCGTCATTCCCGAGTTCCGGTTGAAGCGCATGTCCAGGGGCGCTTCGCTCTGGAATGAGAAGCCGCGCGCCCGGGTGTCCAGCTGCATCGAGGACACGCCCAGGTCGAGCACGATCCCATCCACGGATTGCCAGCCGCACGCGTGCATGGCATCCAGCATAGTGTCATAGGAGGCCTGCGTCAGCGTGACGCGCCGTCCGTAAGGAGCCAAGGTCTCACGGGCGAGCGCCAGCGCCTGCGGATCCACATCCATGCCCAGCAGGTGTCCGCCGGGCGCGCAGGCCTCCAATATGCCGCGGGCATGTCCGCCCGCGCCAACCGTCCCGTCAACATACCGCCCGGAATCCCGCGGCTGCAGCGCGTGTATAATCTCCTGGTAAAGCACAGGTTCGTGAGGCGGCGCGGCCATGCTGCACTCATCGTGACCGAAGCTTAGCTGCCCGCCTTGCCGCCAAGGTTCAGGGCCGCGAACCTCTGGTAGTTGGCCTGCGTATCCTGGATCTGCTGCATCTGTTCGTTCCAGGTCTTCGGACTCCAGACCTCGAAGTAGTCACCCTGACCTGCCACGATCGCGTCCCCGTCCAGTCCGGCAAACTCGCGCAACTGCTGAGGCACGAGGACGCGGCCGGCTTTGTCTACTTCAATGGGGTAGGCGTTGGAAAGGATCACGCGCCGCAGAAGTCGGGCGTTGGGATCGGCCATGTTCATCGCACTCAGGTCCGAGAGCGTCTGCGCAAAAGAGGCGGAGGTCATTACGACCAGGCACTGATCCAGCCCCTGGGTGACGAAGGCGCCGCCGTCGAGCAGTTCCCGAAAGCGCGCCGGAACCGTCAGGCGGCCCTTCTCATCGAGTGCGTGCTGGTACTGGCCTAAGAACATGTGTGCTATTAGGACGTATAATGCCAAAACGCCGGGTGACCGGCGTCCTTCCACTTCGCTCCACTTTCCCCCACATTCTACACGAAACACCCCAAGATTACAAGAGATTGCTCCACCAATTTCCCGGATTGCAACAATTCGGCCCATCCCAAATGCTTAGTTCTGCCACCCTCACCCCGCTCCACTCGCCTCGCTGGCGCGACTACACCCTGCTCGATAGCGGAGAAGGGCTCAAACTCGAACGTTTTGGCTCCTATGTTACGGTGCGGCCCGAGGCCCAGGCCATCTGGAGCCGGTCGCTGCCTGCCGCGGAGTGGTCCAAGGCCGACGCGGTCTTCAAGGCCAGCGGGGAGGAGAGTGGGGGGCACTGGGACGTCCGCCGCAAGATGGCCGACCAGTGGGAGATGACCTACCCGCTGCAGATGGATCCTGCCGCGGAAGCTGCGGCCGTCACGCTGCGATTCTCAGCCATGACGACACCCGGCCGCCATCTCGGCGTCTTTCCGGAGGCCGCGGCGGCCTGGGACTTCATGGCGCAAGCCATCCGCTCACGCCCGGCAGGTGCCAGGGTGCTCAACCTCTTCGGATATACGGGAATCGCCTCGCTCGCGGCAGCGGCTGCGGGCGCGCACGTTACGCATGTGGATGCTTCGAAGAAAGCGGTCGCGTGGGCGAAGCAGAATCAGTCGCTTTCGGGCCTGGACGATAAGCCCATTCGCTGGATCGTGGACGATGCGCTCAAGTTTGCCTTGCGCGAGGTACGGCGCGGCGCCACATACGACGGCATCGTGCTCGAGCCCCCCAAGTTCGGTCGCGGGCCGAAGGGTGAGGTCTGGGAGGTGTACCGGTCGCTGCCGCAACTGATGCAGGCATGCCGCCAACTGCTCAGCCCGCAACCGCTGTTCGTCATGCTCACGCTGTACGCGGTGCGCGCCTCCGCCATTCACCTGCAGCAGATGCTGGCCGAGCTGACCGCGGACCGCGGCGGGGTCATCGATGGGGGCGAGCTGGTGACCGTCGAGCAGAGCGCCGGCCGGCTGCTCTCACAGGCGGTCTTCGCCCGCTGGCGCAGCAAATGAAGAAGCCTCCGAAGTCCTGATCGGAGGCCCGCATCGTGATCAACCAAGAGCTCCAGGCGGATCGCCGTCCGGCTTCGCCGCGCCCGCTGAGGAGCCCGTAAGCTTCTTGAGCAGGTCGTACCAGAATGAGGAGCCCTGCGATACGGCCGCGGCCGTAATGGCCAGGCCCGCCAGCTTCGACGCGACGTACGTGATCCAATCGCTGGCCGAAGATGCGTCCGCTGCGGCCCGCGCTCTCCACCACCCGATCCTGAAAGAAAGCGCCCCCAGGTCGGTCAGCAACGTGTTGGCATCGGCGAGGCCGTCGGGCTGGGAGGTTGCGATCTGCGCCTGCTGCGTGACCTGGCTGCGCAAGCCCGCGTTCCTCCACAGTTCCTTCGCCAGCTGGAGCGTGTCGGTGCCGAACAGCACCGTGATCACGATCGAGGCCACGATCACGAAGCTGCGCGCCTTCGCCCGGAAGGTAAGCGCCGCCTGGTTGAGCATTCCTTCGAAGTACGCGCTGGTCCGGCTGCGCAGGTCGCTGACGGCCGTCACCCCTTGATCGATCCAGGCGAGCAGCGCCTGCCTGCCTTCCGAATCTGGCAGCTTGCGGATGAGGCCCGTCAGTTCAGGCGCGTTCAGGCTGCCCCTGGCCGTCAACCCTGAGAGATCGAAGAAGGCGTCCACCAGGGTCTCCACCGGGATGCGCTCGAGCTTCTTGGCAGCCGTTCCCGCGCCCAGGATGTTCCACCAGTGTGTGTAGCGGATCGGCTGCAAGGCTTTGATCTGGGGCAGGCGGGTCAGGTCGATGGACATGTCGCCGGCGATGATCTTGAGGTAGCGCTCGAGCGCCACCCCGCGCGTCTCCAGGGAATCCATCACGATCTGCGTGATCAGCGAGACGAACGCGCCCAGGATGTAGTAGATGAGGATCAGCCCGATTGCGACCTCAAGCATCTGGGGGAAAGACATGATGAACTCCTTCCTGCGTTTCGGTACAGCCTGCCAGCCATGGGCCCCGCAGCACTCTGCCCGGGGACCTGCCAGCAACGCGCGCGGCGCGCAGACGCCTCGGCAGGACGAATTCTATGAGGAAGGCTGTCCGGCGCCTGCTGTCATTCCTACCCTCTTGCAGGCAAAATCCCCATGGGCATTTTTGCCCATGGGGATGGCAGGATCGGTTGGTGCGACCCCGGAGGACCGAGGCTACACGGGGCGCCTGGCCGGTTCGCGCCGTGCGGCCTGTCGCCGCGCCGGCGTTCGGGCAGTCTCGTGCCTGACGAGTTCGCCCTTGACGACCATGGGCGTCACAACGCGCAGCGCTTCGGCCTGGCGCTTCAGACCGGCACGGATGATCAGGTCCATGAAGCCCTGGTGTCCCATCGGATCGTTCAGCAGCGAGAAGTCCGCCGAGCCCGGATCTGTGGGCGGATAGAAGATGCCGCAGTTCGGGTTGATCTCCAGCATGTAGAACTCGCCGTCCTTGCCCAGGCGGAAATCTGTGCGCGCATAGCCGCGGATGCCGAATTCGACGAAGATCCTGCTGGTGTAATCGCGCAGGCGGCGATCATAGGCGGGGTTATCGACGACTACGACATTCATCTTTTCGTAGTCGACCCATTTCATGTTGAAATGCTTGAACGACTCGCCCTCCGGGAAGATGAACTCCACGGGCTTGAAGGTCAGCGGGTGGGCGTGGTCGTCCGGGTTCTCCGCCACCAGGCAGGTGAACTCACGGCCCTCGATGAACTCCTCGATCAGCACGCGGCCCTCGGCCTTCATGGTGATGGCGGCCTGCGTCCTGAGGTCCTCGACAGTGGTGACGCGCGAATCCTTGCGGAGGCCGACGCTGGCGAAACCGTGCGGCGGCTTGACCAGCATGGGGAAGCGCAGGGTCCGGCCGGCGCGCTCCACATCGGCCATCGACTTGGCAAACGTCGAGGCGGGCGTCGGCACACCCACGCGGGCGCCGACGCGCTTCATTTCCTGGCGCGTCGGGTCGAAGCAATGCGAGTCGGCCCCAGTGAAGGCCGCGCCGAGTTTTTCCAGGGCCTTGATCAGCTGCATCGCCGAGACGGGTTCGTCCGGCGTTCCATCGCACAGGTTGACGAAGACATCCACGCCGTCGTCCATCAGAGCGCGGATCTGGTCATAGACCCTCGATTTCTGGATCACATGATGCCGCCACTTCCTGCCAACGAGATGCGGCCCCGGATCATACGGGGGATCGGGCGGCTCAGGTAAACTGCTCAATACACAAAGGTACATTTTCACCTTCTGCTTGCATCCTACATGTCGCCGATTCGGTTGCGCGGTTGCGTGCAACGTGCATCAACGGCATCCAGATGATGAACACCGTCATCATCTTCATTCAGATGTTACCCCCACAGGTGGAAATGCACAAGGTTTTTGAGCCATATTTTGGCATCAGTTTTGGCAATTTTAAGGTTCGCATAATCGGCGGATTCACATCGAATCGCATGATTCACGCGCGAGGCCATCAATGATTCATCTTGATCGCACACAGTGCTTCAGCCGTCGAAGGATAAACGCGCAATGACCCCATGGATCACATACTGGCTGCATCCGCAATCGTCGTTGCCACGAGTCGCGGCCGGATGGAAAGGACAGTCGCTGGAGGAAATCGTGAAGGGTCGATCCGGGCGGGGGCAGATGTCGGTTGTGCTTCTACGATCCGACTTCGATAATGGCCTTGCCGGTCATCCCCCACAGCAGTTGCGCCGGCTGCGCATCCATTTCGATGGTCACCGTGTAGATCACATCGCCGTCCGCAGAGCGCCCGGCCATCGGATCGATCGCTGACACGGTGCCGCGCAGCCCGGATGCCAGCGCCTCGAGCGTGATGCGCGCCCCCTGTCCGAGACGTACACGGGCAATGTCGCGTTCGCTCAGGTCTGTTGTCTCCAGGCGCAGATGCGCAAGATCACCGATGACGGCCACGACCTGCCCGGGCTGCACCACTTCGCCGGGCCTGACCGCGATGCTGACAACTGTGCCGTCAAACGGAGCCGAGAGCATGGCCTGCCGGAGCTCGGCGCGCCTGGCCTCCAGCCCGGCCTGCGCCTGCAGCACCTTCGCATGCGCAACCTGTCGCTGTTCCGGCGGCCCCGCCACCCAAACGAACTTCATACCGTTCCATTTGCGCCGCCCCTGGCCTTGGATGAAGTCGTCCCTTTCCGCAGAGGTGTAGGCCGCCTCGGCTGCGCTGACAGCATATTCGAGCTGCGGCGAGTCCAGCGCGATCAAGGCTTGCCCGGCTTGGACGGTCGCGCCTTCGGCCACCAGCACCTCCCTCACCGGGGCCGAGATCACGAATCCGAGCTCGGCCATCGCGGCCGGCACGACGCGCACCGACGCTGTGACGCTATCGGATGCCCCACTCGCAGACTGTACCGGGGCGTTGGTCTCGAGGGCTGGCGGCGGAACCGCCGGGCTGCACGCGACCATGACGGCTGTGCACGCTCCCGTCAATCCGAGCAGCATGCGATGAGGGCGCTTCATGGGATCATGCCTCGCGGTGGCTATCCGCCCGTGCTGATCCGCACCGTGGAAGACATGCCCCACAGCAACCCGTTGGGCTGGGAATCGAGCGTGATCGTCACTTTGTAGACCACGTCACCCCCAACCGTCGAGGCGATGCGCGCCACGACGGCGACGGTTCCGGGTATCTGCTTGCCCAGTGCCACGATCTCGACCTCGGCCGACTGACCGACTTGCACCCGCGGTGCATCCCGCTCGCTCAGATCGGTGGTTTCGACCTGGAACGTCGTCAGATCGCCGAGTGTGAGCACGACCTGCCCCGGCACCACGGTCTCGGCGGGGGAGATGTCAATGGAAGCCACGGTACCATCGAAGGGGGCCAGCAGCGTGGCCTGCGTCAGCGTCGCCGTCTTCGCATCGAGCAGGGCCTGCGCCCGGGCCACGTCTGCCAGGGCTGAGTCCAGGTGTTCCTGGTCCGTGCCGGTGCGCGCAAGGTATGTGTAGGCGATCTGCGCCGCCTGCAGGTCCGCATCGGCGACGTGGGCCTCGGCCTCCAAAACCGCGGGATCAAGTTCGACCAGCCGATCGCCGGCGGCGGCCCGGTCCCCAACTTGCACCAGGACCGTCCGCACCACTCCGGTCAGCGGAAAGCTCAATTCGGCCCGGCGCGCGGGTACAACAACGCCGGAGGCCGTGACCGCGCCTGCGGCCGTGCTGGAATCGGCGTTGAGCACGACCGTGGGAAGCACGGTGGGCGCATTCCCGCCGCTGCAGCCTGCGGCGATCAACAGCAGACACACGGAGATCAAGGTTGCCCGAAACGTGAGCTTCATTGCGCCCTTCATGCCTGCTGTGACTTGCCGTTGTTCTCGACGATCAACCCATCCTGCAGCGTTACGACGCGGCGCGCGTACTTTATCACGCGCGGATCGTGGGTCGCGAACACGAATGTGGTGCCGGTCTTCTGGTTCAAGGCCTGCATGATCTCCATCACCTGGCGGCCGTTGTCGGTGTCAAGATTGGCCGTGGGCTCGTCCGCCAGGACGACGCTCGGGTGCATGGACAGCGCTCGGGCCACCGCCACGCGCTGCTGCTGCCCGCCGCTGAGCTGATCCGGCCGGTGCGTGCAGCGATCCGTAAGACCCACGGCCTCCAGCATCTCATTCACGCGGCTCTGGCGCTCTGAAGCCCTGACGTTGTTGATCAGCAGAGGCATCTCGATATTCTCGTAGGCCGTCAGGGTCGGGATGAGGGCGAAGAACTGGAAGATGAATCCGATGGCACCCTTGCGCAGATCAGCGCGTGCGTCGCGGCTGAGGCCCGTGGCATCCTGCCCGTTGATCAGCACGCGGCCGCTAGTGGGCTGATCCAGCAGCCCCATGAGCTGCAGCAGCGTGGTCTTGCCCGAGCCGGAAGGTCCCACGAGGGCGGTGAATTCACCGTTTTCGACGGACAAGTTGACGCCGCGCAGTGCGTGCGTCTCGACTTCCCCGATCCTGAAATCGCGTGTGGCATCAATTACCTGGGTGACCGGCATTCATGCTCCTGAGCTGCTGCCCCATGGGTGTCGAGGCGCAGCTGTTCCCGTATCTCATCGGATCCGTTGTGCGCTCGCCCCCACCCCCGGCCCCTCCTCCGCTTCGGGTGAGCGTGCGAGCCGACGGTGTCAAAGTCGCTCTGCGGAAGAAAGCGGAAACAAGCGCCCCGCACACACCGGCTTCCACGTCGTTGCGAGGGGTGTTCTTCCCCGAGGCAATCCCCTCGCGAATGAGGGAGGAGATTGCTTCGTCGGGCTTTGCCCTCCTCGCAACGACGGAACGGTAACTACGCATGCAAAGCCTCGATCGGTTCGAGGCGCGCGGCCAGCACCGCCGGATACAGCGCGGCCAGCAGCGTGACCACATACGTCAGCAGGCCGAGCCGGATCATGTCCTTCACCTGCAGTTGGGCGTGGATCGTGTCCCCGAGCAGCATGCCGGAGATGCCAAAGTTGGCAACGTAGAACCCGACCGCGGCGAAATACCACACCGCCAGCGATCCGAGGATCAGGCCGCCGATGACGCCGCCCGTCGCCAGCAGCGCCGCCTCAGCCAGGAATTGAAGCATGATGCCGCGGCCCTTCATGCCGATGGCCGAGAGCACACCGATCTCGCGCGTGCGCTCGAAGACCGCCATCACCAGCGTGTTGGTGACCACGGTGGAGGTGATCCCCAGGACGATGAGGTACAGCACCACAAAGTAGGCGCCGGCGAAATCCTCGAACGAGACTATCAGCTCGTTCATCTGGCGCCAGGTCAGGACTTTGTAGCCCGCAGCGCTGATCGAGGCCGCCACGGCCTCAGCCTGTTCACGGTTCTGCAGGTAGATCAGTATGGTGCTGGCGTGATCCTGCGCGCCGGTGAAGGCCTGCGCCTTGTCCAGCGGCATGAACAGCGTCTTCTCATCATAATTGGATGTGCCCGTCGAGTAGATGCCGCGGATCGTGAAACGCTGCTCGTCCACGCTGCCGTCCGATCGGTTGACCAGCAGGTTAACCTGGTCGCCGACATGCATTTTGAGCTTGGTCGCCAGCGGAAGACCGATGAGCACACCCTCGCGGTCGTCAGGGCGCAGGAACTCGCCCTCGATCAGGCCCTGGCGGAAACGTGCATTGACTTCGGAGGCCGGATCGATGCCGACTACTTGCACGCCGCGCGATTGGTCGCCGAGCGTGATGATGCCGGTAGCAAACAGCCTGGGCGTCGCGGCCGTGATCAGCGGAACGGGCTCGAGCTGCTGGATGAGCAGGGCCGGATCGGCGACCAGGTTCTTCCAATCCAGGCTGACCTTGTCCTCGTCGTACGAAGCAGCTCGGATCTGCAGGTGCGCCGACTCCAGCTGGATGGTGTTCTCCATGGCGCCGCGCATCTCGCCGGCGATAAAGGAGGCCATCAGCAGCAGCAGCGCCAGGCCCATGGCGACGGCCAGGGCAGAAAGCAGCGAGCGCCGCCGGTTGCGCCCGAGATTGCGGAGAGCCATCTTGAGGAGCTGGGTAATCGAGGTCATGGTAGTGAGTTCACTGGCTGCGTATCTCTTCTTTCATCTTTCCTATTTCGTCTTTCCTCAGAGGCTGCAGAAAGAAGAAAGAAGAAAGAAGAAAGAGGGAAGGCCATGCCCGGGGCATTGCTTCTCAAACATGATGCAGCGCCTGTGCAGGCTCGCGCCGGGAGGCCTCTATCGCAGGGATAGCCGCCGCAAGCAGCGAGATCACCAGCACGGTCAGCCCGCGGGCGGGGAACCCCTGCAGCCCCAGCGATGGATATACCCGGCCGCTGACGAGCGCCATGTATTCCGCGGTGTCAGCGAACTGGCTGTAGTCCAGGCCGATCTGTCCCAGGATGCCGTTCAACGCCACGCCGACCGCGGCACCGGCAGCGGCGCCAACAAGCCCGATCAGCCCGCCCTCGAGGATGAAGAGGGTAGCGATCTGGCGCGGCTTGAGGCCCATGGCGCCCAAGAGCCCGATCTCGCGCGTGCGCTCATATACCGCCATGAGCAGCAGGTTGAGGATGCCGATGCCGGCGATCAGGATGATGATGACGCCGAAGATGTTCATGGCCGCGTTCTTCGAACCGATGGCCGTCTGCAATTCGGGATAGTTCTCCGACCAGGACGCCACCTCGTATCCCGGAAGGGCGGCTGACAGGACGGCAACGACGCTATCTTCCTTACCCACGCTCCCCAGGTTTACGGCGATCTCGGTGGACCGATCTGCCAGCCCGTACAGATTCTGTGCCTCGGCCAACGATACGTAAACGGATCGCTTTTCGATGCTGGGCATCCCGATATCGTAGATGCCGACCACGGTCATGCTGCGCTGCCGGTTCAGCTTGTGCACATCGCTGCCCACCAGCGTCAGTCGATCGCCGACGTTTGCGCCCATGACGTCGGCCAGGCCCAGGCCGATGAGGATCGCGTCGCCGTCCGCCGATTCGAGGAAGCGGCCCTGCGTCGTGTTCTCCGCGATCAGGCTGACCGGCGCCTCCGCCTCGGGCTCGATGCCCACGATGCTGACCGGGAAGGCGCCCTCGTGGTTGCTGGCCAGCCCGCCGGTCTGGATGCGGCGCGTGGCCGAGACTACATCCGGGTGCGCTGAAACCGCCGCGACCGCGGCCGCCTCATCGGGCAGCGC
Source organism: Chloroflexota bacterium (assembly GCA_043805815.1). GTDB lineage: Bacteria > Chloroflexota > Anaerolineae > Anaerolineales > Villigracilaceae > Fen-1038. The sequence goes on along the minus strand of JAZDHO010000097.1, from coordinate 762 downwards.
CAGCAGCGGATTGCTGTCCACGTTCTCGCGGTAGCCCGCGGCGTGGATCTGGATGTTGCCTCCCAGCACGCGTATGGCGTTGCCATAGATGGCCTGATTGAAACCGTCGATCAAGCCGTCATACATCATCATCATGCCCAGGCTCAGGCCCATGGCCGCCACGATGATCAGCGTGCGGCGCCGGTGACGCCAGATATTGCGCCATGCCAGCCGCAGGTACATGCTCATGTGCTAGTCTCCGTCCGGTCCCGCATGCAGGTGCGCGTGTGCAGGGCGGCGCGCATGCAGGCGCTTCGCAACCTGCTGGAAAGCTTCTAGCATCAGGTCTGATACGGCCAGCGAGTCATCGATGTGATGGCGCGCCGGGTCGCGCGCCGGCGTGGCCCCCGCCGCCTGCTGCAGCAGCCGCTTGAAGGCCTGCACGGACTTGACGCTGGCGGTCAACCGGTGTTCCATGGCTTCATCCGAGAACGCGTAGTAGGTCGTCCGGCTGCGCGGCGAGGGCGCCTTCTCCACCATCCCGCTGCTCAGCAGCAGACGCAGATTGGTTGAGATGCTGCCGCGGCTTACCCGGAGGATTCCGGCTATGTCCTCGGCCGAGAGCGGCCAGTGGGCGATCATCAGCAGGCCGAGCATGCGTCCGCCAATGCGCGGGATGCCCTGGCTCTCGAAGTACACGCCCATGCCCTCGACGAAGCGGCTGAGCTGCGGCGTGAGCTTCGGGATCTTGCGCAAGCTCTCGGTCGGACCAGTACCTTTGAT
>JAZDHO010000096.1:0-17220 GCA_043805815.1 Chloroflexota bacterium | reverse complement strand
GCGCGCGCCCGGCCTTCGGTCTCTTTCGCCAGGGCCTCCTTGAGCGCATCCAACGACTCGTACTTGCCCACAAGTTTGGCGAACTCCTCATCCAGCGGTGGCAGGCTCACGCTGCGCACCGTCTTCACCGTCACGGCAATCTCGGCCCGCTTGCCGGCCAGTACCGCGATCGCTGCGTCCTCGGGATAGTCGTGATGGATCGTCTTGGCCTCTCCGGCCTTCATACCCAGGAATTCCCTGGAGAAGCCCGGGAATGGGAACTCATCGGGCTTCTCGGATGGTCGGATCATGACGGCCAGGTCCGTGCGCTCGAGGTCCTTGTGGTCCGAGCGCATGTCGATGATCAGGTAGTCGCCCTCGGCGGCCTCGCGTTCGACGGTCTCGGTCGTCGCATACAGCTGTCGCAGCTCGTTCAGAGCCTCATCCAGCCGCTCCGGGCCGGGCGCTTTGAACTCGTACGGGGCCCGCAGGAGGCGATAGTCGCCGAGCGTCACCTCAGGGCTCAGTGGCACCCTGAAGGTAAACTTCGGCGTTTCACTGTCTTCCACCTTCTCGAGGCTGCCGGCCGCCGCTGGCTCCAGTCCCGCCTCCTTGAGCATCTCCGGATAGACCTCATCCACCAGCAGATCGATGGCCTGCTCCTGAACGGCGGCGTCTCCATAGTACCGGACGATCACGTCAAAGGGAGCCTTGCCGGGTCGAAACCCCGGGATCTTGCCGCGTGAGGCCAGCTTGCGCGCGGCACGCTGACGCGCAGCCTGAACCCGGTCGGGCTCGACTTCCACCACTACCTGCGCCTGGTGGTCATCCAGTATGGATTTCTCCAAGTTCAATTATCCGCTCCGTGGGAGAAACTGATACCAGGACAGCTTCTCTTGCTCTCCGGCGCTTCCGGCTATGGGGACGGTGGGACTTGAACCCACACGCCTTGCGGCACATGATCCTAAGTCATGCCTGTCTGCCAGTTCCAGCACGTCCCCAGGTCTGGGATGCGGGCGAATTATAAAGCACGGGTGGGGGGGCGTCAATCAACGCGGCTCACTGTTAACTATTCGCTTATATCCCGGTTGGTATAATTCTCTATCATGTCACGCATCATCAACACCGACAGTACGGGAAAGCAACGCTCACAGCTGACGAAGGCCGTCGCCATCGCCGTGCGCCAGCTCGCGCAGCAAACCGAATTCGGTGAGGAGGCGCGTGACCTGGCCGCCTTCATTGCCCTCGCCCTGAAGGCCATACACCAGGGGATCGATCCTAGCGTTGCCGCCTGGGAGAAACGCGGTTACTGGCTGAAAGCCGACCGTTTCCGGATGGAGTGGGCGTGGACGGCTCCCATGTCGACGCGCATGACCGCGGCCGCGCTCCAGGGTGATTGGTCTGCAATCGCAGATATCGCCGTGCAGACAGCCCAAAGACTCAGCAGCATCCAGGTCAGCAGCGGTGCACGGGTGGGCAAGCCCTGGCAGGGCGCGTTTGAGCGGCTGCAGGTGGACTGACCCGGTGCGTCCCCGCGATTACCCGAATGGACGCCCCGGACCTGCTCGTTCGGCCGATGTGCAGCGGCCTCCTTTCCGCTAGACTGTTCGAAATCCCAAGAGCGCGGCGCTGGTCCTCAACCTTCAGCGCCGCAGCGGAGAGGAGTCCAAATGGGAGCACTGGCAGAGTTTTCAGACGGCCTGGCTGCCGCCGTCGAGAGGGCAGGGGGCTGGACAGTTCTGGTGGATGCGCGCAAGCGCTATCCGGCTTCGGGTATTGCCATGGCCTCAGACCTGGTGCTGACAGCTGATCACGTTGTCACCAGGGACGCCAACCTCAGTGTGCGAACTGCAGAGGGAACTCAGCTGGCAGCTTCGATCGCCGGGAGGGATCCAGGATCTGACCTGGCCGTCCTGCGCCTCAACGAGAAGGCACTTACGCCTGCCGTGCGCGCGACCTCGCCCGCAAGAGTGGGGCAGCTGGTACTCGCGATGGGACGACCCGACGAGGCAGGCATCCAGGCGTCATGGGGGATCGTCACCGCGAGGGGCGGACCGTCCCGCACCAGTCGCGGAGGCCTGCTCGACAAGTATGTGCAGACCGAGACCACGCCGTATCCCGGCTTTTCCGGTGGACCTCTCGTGGACACCGAGGGCAAGGTGCTTGGCCTGAACACGTCCGGCCTTACGCCGGGCAGCGCGCTGACTATCCCGGTCGAGGTAGCTTGGCCCATCGGCGAGGCCCTCGCCAAAGACGGCTCAGTGAAGCGCGGCTATCTGGGTGTGCGGACGCAGGCCGTGGCGCTTCCCGAGTCGAAGGGCGCTTCAGGCCGCGATCGCGGCCTGCTGGTGGTGTGGCTCGAGGAGAACGGGCCGGCGGCCTCGGCAGGCGCCTTGGTCGGGGACATCCTCACAGGCATCAGCGGGCGGCCGGTCAGAGATCCGGACGATATCTTCGCTGCCCTCACGAGCGCAACCGTGGGCAAACCCATCGAGGTGGAGGTCCTGCGCGGTGGCAAGCCGCAGTCAATCCGTGTGGTGGTTGGCGAAAGGAAGTGAATTGATCCGTGTCCGCCTGATCCTGCCGTACCCTGCCCTGGAGGCTGGCATGCGGGCGCTGCTGGCCGCTGATCCAGGGATCACAGTGATCGACAACGCCGCGGAGGCTCAGGACGCTGGCGACGATATCGCAGCCGATGTGCACATCGTCACGTCGGCTGCCTTCGTCCGACACCCCGACCCCGTGGCCGGCCGCGACAGTACAGAAGGCGTCATCCTTCTCGGAGCTGAGAACTTGGACATGCGGTTGATGTGGGCTCGCAGCACGCCGTGGGGCGTCCTGCCGCTGGAAGTTTCTTCTGAAGAGCTATGCGCCGCGGTACGCGCGGTTGCGGCGGGTCTTGTCGTCGGGGCACGGCCGCTCCTCACGAATCCGGACGCGTCGGAGGTCGTGCGCGGTCCTCTGACGGAGCGTGAAGTCGAGATCCTGGGAATGCTATCGCGTGGGCTGGCAAACAAACAGATCGCCGTGCAGCTTGGGATCAGCGAGCATACCGTCAAATTCCACGTGTCGTCGATCTATGCCAGGCTGAGCGTGGCCAACCGGACTCAAGCCGTCCGGGAGGGACTACGTAACGGCTGGATTACGCTGTGAGGCCAGCTCGGCTTTTCTGGCCGCCTCCAACTGCCCCAGGTGCCGTTCTGTCTTATTGAGCAACTCCACCATCAGATGTCGAATGTGATAGTTGAGGAAGTGTCCCTCCAGCGTGGAAACCGGGAGGAACCTGGCGCCGGCCACCACGTGGATGCAGTTGGCGGCTCCGCACAGGCAGATGAAGGGTGAGCTCATCTCCCATTCGGTGGATGGATAGAAGAACCTGAGCTCGTCATCGGCCTGCAGGTCTCGCGCCGCAAAGACCAGCATGCGCGTCGTGTCCAGAATCACGCTCGGATCGCAGGCGTGGTTCATGGAGGCGAGCTCCTTCACCTCAATGTGCTGATCGATGCCGATCTGAACCGTGAATTGATTCGGCTTGTCATACAGCGACTCGCTGGGGATCGGGCAAATGATCTCGCCCGCCCCGTACGCCCGCTTGACCGTGAGGCTGCGATACTTGTTGTGAGTCCGAATTCGCAGCGGTGATAGCGCGGTCCTGTTCAAGAGTTATCTCCCTTGCTCCTTTGATAGGGCAATCATTCATACTATATAACGCGCGCCGCTGAAATGCAAGCATTTGCAGGGGTTTGGTCCACAATTTTAAGGTTGCGATTCGGCCCGCGATACCCATGTTGATGTCCCAGATCCTGCCGCGCGCGTTCGCGTATTGAATTGATGGCTGCAACTGCCTCCTCTGATCGCGATGCACTGGCGGATTGAGTTGCGCGTTCCCCTCGTGGCGCACGTATCTGATAGGATTGTGGCTTTGCACAGGGAGAGGAGGAGGCCAGCGGTGGCTAAGCTCATCTATTCGGCGATGATGTCTCTTGATGGCTACATAGCGGATGAGACAGGCAACTTCGATTGGGCCGTGCCTGATCGCGAGGTTCACACGTTTGTCAACGACCTCGAGCGGCAGCATGGAACGTACGTGTATGGCCGCCGGATGTATGAGGTGATGGCGTTCTGGGAGGATGAGGCCGCGCGTGAAGCCGAGCCGGAGTACATCCAGGAGTTTGCTGCGCTCTGGCGTGAAGCCGACAAGATCGTGTACTCCAAGTCACTGCCGGCGACCAAAACCGCGCGCACCAGGCTGGAGCGCGAGTTCAACGCGGACCAGGTGCGACGGTTGAAGACCGAAGTGGTGCGGGACGTATGCATTGGAGGTCCGACGCTGGCTGCGCACGCCTTCAAGGCCGGCCTGGTGGACGAATGCCATTTCTTTGTGGCGCCCGCCTCTGTTGGTGCAGACACCGCGGCGCTTGCAAGGGATTTCCGCCTCAGACTCGAACCGATGGATCAGAGGTCGTTCCGCAATGGCATGGTCCATCTGCACTACCTTGCGAGACCCTGGGAGTGATGGTCCGTCTGGTGGGGTAGGGCGAGCCGCGTGCTTCAATTAGGGACTGCGTGTCGCACGCATAACCGTGAGAGGTCGCACACGCATAGCGGTTTTGCGGCCGGCACGGCGATCGCCGGAATACGGAGGAGGGGGACTTGACATGGACTGAGAAACTTCGTATACTGTCTATGCTTCACTTAAGTACTATTAACCTAACCAATCCGATGCCATCATGAAGGCCCCCACGGTACGCCAGGCCATCCAACAATACCTTGACACAGTGCATCTGGCTCGCAGCCAGAACACCTTCGACACCTACCACTTCGCCATGCGCGCGTTCCAGGACATGCTCTCTCGCCATGGGATTGTCGTAGACGGCCCGGTCTCCGCCCTTTCGGAGGACGGTATCTCCTGGTTCGCCGAGGATCTGAAGCTCCAGTCGCCGGCCACCGAACAGCTGTACCTGCAGGCCGCAAAAGGCTTCTACAAATACCTGGCCGCCGAGAAGCTCGCGAGCATCAACCTGCCGCGGTTGGATCTGCTCAAACAGCAGCGAGCGCGCAGGCCGGGGGTCAGGCTCCCGCAGTTCCCGACCTCCGACATCGAACGGCTGCTCGCTTTCGTCGCTGCCAAACAGTTCCTCGGCGCCGGTGACACCGCGGAACAACTACGCGCATTTAGGGACCGCGCCTTCTTGCTCACCTTGGCCGATACCGGCCTCCGTGTCCGCGAGGCCTGCAAGCTGCAGCGCGGTCAAGTCGATTGGAACGAAGGCCGGGCGATCATCGTTGGAAAAGGCAACAAACAAGCGGTGGTCCGGTTTTCGACGCGTGCACTGCGGGCCCTCAAGGCCTACCTGACGGCGAGGGCTCCGTTGGACGGCGCCGCCGGCAAGACCCTGAGCGCCCTGCCCCTCTTTGCTCGACACGATAAGGGAGCCGGGCACAAGATCAAGCCAATCACGACCGCCACTGGCCGCCTGATCGTGCAGCGGCGCGCCGTGCAAGCCCTTGGCGCATCGACGAACCAGCGCATCACCCCGCATTCCCTACGGCACTACTTCGTCACCGCGGTCCTGCGCGGCAGCGGGAATCTCAAGCTTGCCCAGGAGCTGGCGCGGCACGCCAATATTCAGGTTACGCAGCGTTACGCCCATCTATCCAACGATGAGCTGGACCGTGGCTACCACGAGATCTTTGAGGATCACGATTGAGGAAATGGCCACCGGCCGCCACGGACCGCAAAATACTTCGGAACCTTGACAACCGCGAATTCCTTATGTTAAACTCGCAACGTTGCAGGTCATTCCACTGGAAAAGGAGGCACGCCCCATGGTCCACATCTTCGCTCGCATCCGCGTTGTAGTCTTCGGGGGCACCTTGCCTCCGCGGAGTGCGCCTGTAGGCCGTCCATAGCCTCGTTTGCCCTGAAAAAGGTCGACGTCAGCCACGGTTGCACTCGGAACCGTGGCTTTTTTGTGTGCCCGCGCAAGCTGGCGGGCCTGAGAAGCAAGCCCTTATCGAGGAAACGGCACCATGAACACTGAACTCAGCAACTCGGGAACCTTCGATTTTCGGAGATCCCTGCACACGAATCGGCTGGTCGGCGTCTGGCGCCTGATGACCGACTTCCGCCTGGCGTATTTCGGCGCCACCGCCTCGCTCGCCTTCTCGGCGCTGGCAAAAACCAGCATGTTCCTGCTGCTCGGCTACTTCGCCGATCGCGTGCTGACACAGCGCGAGTTCCTGGGCGGCACGCTCTCGAGCACGCTGGCGTTCATCGCCGCGGGATTCATCGGCCTGGCCGCCATTGAAGGCTTGTTCGCGTTCATTTCAGGCCGCCTCGCCGCGTACAGCGCCGAGGGCATCACCCGCCGCCTGCGTGATTTTCTCTTCGATCACATCCAGCGACTGAGCTTCGCGTATCACAGCCGCACGCCCACGGGCGACCTGATCGAGCGCGTCACCTCGGATGTCGACTCGCTGCGCAAGTTCTTCTCCGAGCAGGCCATCGGCATAGGGCGCATCGTGCTGCTCTTCGGCATCAACTGGGCTGCCATCCTCGGATTGAACACGCGCCTCGGGTGGTTGTCCGTGGTGGTGATCCCGCTCATCTTGCTGGTGTCCCTGTGGTTTTTCGGCAAGGTGACGAAGCGCTATGAGGAGTATCAGGCCCAGGAGGCAGTGCTCTCGACCACGCTCCAGGAGAACCTCACAGGCGTGCGCGTCGTAAAGGCCTTCGCCCGCCAGAACTACGAAAAGGACAAATTTGAGAAGGACAACTGGTCGAAGTACCTGAAAGGCAAGCTGCTGCTGCTCATGCACTCGCTCTTCTGGCCGCTGTCCGATATCGTCCTGGGCTTTCAGATGCTCTTTGGATTCGTGTTGGCTGCAACCATGGTCATCCGCGGCGAGTTGACCATTGGCAACTACCTGACGTACGTGGGCCTGGTGGTCTGGCTCATCTGGCCCATCCGCAACCTCGGCCGCATGATCGTGCAGACCTCCACCGGCATGGTTTCGTACGGGCGGCTGATGGACATCGTCAAACAGGTGCGCGAGCCGCTCAGCGACGGCACGGTCGATCCCGGCGGTCCGATCAAGGGTGATGTGCGCTTTAAGAATGTCACGTTCACATACGCCGACGGCGCCACGGAGGTGCTGCGCGGACTCTCGTTCCATATCCGGCCCGGCCAATCCCTTGCGCTGCTGGGTTCGACCGGCTCCGGAAAGACCTCCCTCGTGAACCTGCTGCCCCGCTTCCACGAGTACACCGCCGGCAGCATCCTGCTGGACGGCGTCGAACTGCGCGAGTGCTCGCGGGCCTACCTGCGGAGCCAGATCGGCATCGTGCAGCAGGAGCCCTTCCTCTTCAGCCGCTCGATCCGCGACAACATCGTCTACGGAGTAGGTCGGTCGGTATCGCAACAGGACGTGGAGGGCGCCGCCAAAGCTGCGGCCATCCACGACGTCATCCTGAGCTTCCCGCAGGGCTACAACACCCTCGTGGGCGAGAAGGGTGTGACGCTCAGCGGCGGCCAGAAACAGCGCCTTACCATCGCGCGCACGTTGTTGAAGGATCCGCGCATCCTGATCCTGGATGACTCCACGTCATCCGTGGACACCGAAACCGAGGCCGAGATCCGGGCGGCGCTCGGCCAGCTGATGGAGGCCCGCACCACGTTCATCATCGCGCATCGCATCCAGTCCGTCATGCACGCCGACTTGATCCTGGTGCTGGAGAAAGGCAGCCTGATGCAGGTGGGCACACACGCCGAGCTGCTACGTGACCCGGAGGGCATCTACCGGCGCATATCCGATATCCAGACCCGCATCGACGAGGAACTCGAGTTGGCGGTGAGCAGTGGAAAGTAAAGACTTCCGGCGGCAGGAAGGGCAAGGCGGCGCCTGCGCCTGAGCCGGAAACGCCCCCCTGCCCTTCCGCCCACCCGGCCGTGGAGAATTGGACATGCCTGACGAGCTTATTCAACTGGAGGAAGAGGAATACACTTCGCAGCTGACTGCGCCGGTGTTTCGGCGCATCCTGCGGCTGATCAAGCCGCATTGGAAATGGGCGCTCGGCTTTGTGATCGCCATCGCGCTGACCTCGGTGACCGATGCCTACTTGACCTACCTGAACAAGCAGTTTGTTGACCAGGGCATCAACTTCCAGGACACCGAGGCGCTGAGACGCCTGGCGACCATCTACGGGTCGATCATCCTGTTTCAGGCGGCCACCGTTTTCGGTTTTGTGTACCTTGCCGGCGTTCTGGGCGAGCGAATCCAGTACGACCTGCGCCGCATGATGTTCAACCACCTGCAGGACCTGTCGCTTTCGTACTATGCGCAAAACGCCGTGGGGCGCTTGATCGCGCGTGTGACCTCGGACACGGGCCGGGTATCCGATTTGATGACCTGGGGTGTCGTGGACAGCACCTGGGCGGTCATGAATATCGGCACCTCGCTGGTTTTCATGGCCATCATCCACTGGCGCCTGGCGCTCATCGTCGCCGCCGTGATCCCCGTCATGGTTGTGATCGGCATCCAGCTGCGGCGCAAGATCCTAGTGGAGTTCAGGGAAAGCCGGCGGGCGAATTCGAAGATCACCGGCGCCTACAACGAAAGCATCCAGGGCGTTCGTGTGGTCAAGGCCCTGGGGCGCGAGGACGAGAATCTGCGCGACTTCCAGGTCCTCACCCGGCGCATGTACCACTCCTCATATCGGGCGGCCTGGCTATCTGCCCTGTTCCTCCCTGCCGTGCAGATTATCGCCGCCATTGCTCTGGGCGCCATCGTTTGGTACGGCGGGCTGCAGAGCGACCTGGGGTTGATCACCATTGGAGGCATCAATGCCTTCGTGTCCTACCTGACCTTCATGATGTGGCCGGTGCAGGACCTGGCCCGGGTCTACGCGGAAATGCAACACTCGATCGCCTCTGCCGAGCGCATCTTCCGGCTGGTGGACACGCCCCCTGAGGTCCATGATCGGGCCGACGCCCGGCCGATATCGACACTGCTGAAGGAGATCGAGTTCGAGCACGTGGATTTCTTCTACGAGGATCGCAAGCCGGTGCTGACGGACTTCTCTCTGCGAGTCGGGCCAGGCGAGATGATCGCCCTCGTCGGCCCCACCGGGGGCGGTAAGTCCACGATTGTGAACCTCTTGTGCCGCTTCTACGAACCGCGTGCCGGCAGCATCCGCATCGGCGGACAGGATTATCGGGACTTCACGCTCGCCTCCATCCACTCTCGAATCGGCATCGTCCTGCAGACGCCGCACCTGTTCTCCGGCACGGTCCGCGAGAACATACGCTATGGGCGCCTCGACGCAAGCGACAAGGAGGTGGAGGCTGCAGCCCGGATCGCCGGAGCGCATGATTTTATTGTCACGCTGACAAAGGGGTATACCGAGAACGTGGGCGAGGGCGGGAATCTGTTCTCCGTGGGCCAGAAGCAGCTGATCAGCCTGGCGCGCGCCGTGCTGGCGCGGCCGGAACTCTTCGTGATGGACGAAGCCACCTCCTCAGTGGACACCCTGACCGAGGCCCTCATCCAGCGCGGCATGGAGGCCCTGATGCGCGGTCGCACCACCTTCATCATCGCCCACCGCCTCAGCACCATTCGACGCGCCAGCAGGATCCTGGTGATCGAGGACGGCCGCATCGCAGAACAGGGTACGCACGCAGAGTTGCTGCGGCAGCACGGGCACTACTACCGGCTCTACACGCAGCAGTTCCGACACGAGCTGGAAGTGCAGTACGGTGTGGTTGACGAGCGGCCCGCGCCGGCAGGCGAACTTCCAGCGCTGGCGGACGAGATCATCGCCACTGGCGCAGAATAACGAACCCGCCGGCCGGTACGGATCTACGCGGTCCGTTGCCGCAGCGCCTCGTATACGATCAGCGCCGCGGCAACGGATACATTCAGGGAGTTCACCTTCCCGTGCATCGGGATGCGGACCTGTGTGTCCGCCTCTGCCAGCCACAGACCCGACAGGCCTGCATCCTCCGTGCCCATAGCGATGGCGATCGGCCCACGCAGGTCGACGCCGTGGTAGTCCGCCCCCGCGTTTGGATTCGCCGCGACTACCTTGATCCCGCGTTTGCGCAGGAAAGCTAGCGCCTCCGAGCTGGCGAGCTCCACGACTGGCACCGAGAATAGCGCGCCGCGCGAAGCGCGCACCACGTTTGGGCCGTACACGTCGGCGCGTCTGTCGCAGACCAGCACGCCATCCGCTCCGGCGGCATCGGCAGTTCGCAGCACCGCGCCCAGGTTTCCGGGCTTCTCCACCGCCTCCATCATGATTAGGAGCGGATTCGCTGAAAGCACCAGGTTCTCCGCCGCCCAGGTCGGTCGGTTGAACACCGCCAGCCACCCGTCCGGATTCTCCCGGAAAGAGAGCTTTTTAAAGATGGCGGGCGTGACGGTCAACGACTCCGCCTCTGTTTCCGCCAGCTGGCGCCGAGCCAGATCCGGCGCGCATACGATTGTCGTTGGCCGATGGCCCGCAGCCAGCGCGAGCTGGATCTCATCCACCCCCTCCACCAAGAAGAGACCGCCGCGCTTCCGCTGGCGGCTATTGGAGCGCAGGCGGAGAATGGATTTGATGCGCGCGTTTTGCAGACTAGTGATGTGCATTTCCGAGGTCCGGATCACGTGGTCTCTGTCGGTGTTCACCTATGCGCAATCCGATAGCCGGCCGCGTTTCGGCGAATTCTTAATTCCAGGCGCTCCCACACCCGCCGGACTGTCGTGTTTTCCGATCGCGAGGCGCCAATGGGCTCCGTGCTCAGTACGAGCCGATTGTCCCTGTCGAACGCATAGTACCGTGTTTGGGTTGAGCCGGTCCAATTCGGGAACAGGCTGCCGAGCACCTTGTGGTTGATCGTCCTGCGTTCAGTGTCCACGGCATACTTCGAAAAGTACGCTTCGTAGCCTTCGTAGGCCGCCTTCATCTCTTCGTCGCTCGCGCCGAACTTGGTTTCGCTTTCGCAGCGGCGTCGCCCGGATTTCATGATGTGCACCGACATGTTGCCGGCGGCATCGTAGAATAATCGGCCCACCGGCCGCTTGCCATAGATGGGGATCCTTGTGCCGTTCTTCCTGGTCGCATCGCAAGACACGAGCTTCCACACACCCACCAGCGCATTCTCAGCCATTTTCCACGGAGCCTCCAGGGCAAGATCGAGGCTGATTGTAGCAATGCATCGCTTTCAATCCCTCTTGGGGCGCCCGTTTCAGGGATGAATCGGGGCGGCGTCCGGTTGGCTCACTGCCCGGCGAACTTCACGTGTTCGTCGTAGAAATGTGCTGAGCGTTCCATGAAAGCAACCCAACTATCGCCGACAAACGAGTGGGACTCGTCCTCGTAGGCGAAGATCGCAGCCGGTTTGCCCGCGGCCTCGAGGGCCTCGAAAAGCTTGCGTGACCACTCCGGCGGCGTGCCGCTCATGTCCTTGCCGTCATCCATGCCATAGTGGATCTGCACCGGAACGGTTACCTGGTCCAGGTTGTGTATGGGCGAAGTGGTTTCGAGCGCCTCGGAATCCAACGACGCCTCGTAGTAGGCCTTTATCAGCTCGGGCGGAAGGTCCAGGGGGATGATGTCTGACGAGTTGCAGCCCAGCTGGTTCTCCCCGGCGGCAATGTCCCCGATGCAGCCCAGCCCCCACCTGGCCAGGATGTCGGCGTCATCCGCGCTCACCGTCGAATACAGGACCGCAGCCTTCACCGGCGTGTCCAGCGTCAACACCTTCATCGCCACGCCCCCACCCATGCTGTGTCCCCACATTCCGATCCGATCCGCGTCCGCTTCCGGGATCGAAGCCGCGGTCATCATCAGGTTTACCACGTCGATCACCAGCCCGGAGTAGTACAGGCTCGGACCGGTTCCCGAGTTTCCCCAGCTCCGGTAGTCGCTGGATAGAGTAAGGTAACCGTGCCGGTTCAGATACTCCGCCGCGCGGTCTGTGCCGTCGCCGGAGCGATACTCCGTCCGGTTGAAGTATCCGTGATTCATCACGATAACCGGGAAGGGCAGTTTCCCCTGCGCGGGGATCTGCATTCTTCCGCGTATCAGGAGGCCGTCACTCCGGTACGTGATGGCATAGCGTGTGAATATGCCCGTCTTGAGCGTCTCCTCGAAGCTATCCAGGTGCCCGGCAGGAAATTTGCGGTCCCGGAGCCCCTGCAACGTGTACGGATGGAGCCACTCCTGCATGGAAGGCGTCGGCGATGCATTTGGAGGGGGCGTGGGACCGGGTCCGGCTGTGCTGCTGGGCGTGCGCGCCGTAACGGGCGTCGGCGTCAGCTCTGCGCCCAGTCCCTGGGGCGCGCAGCCGGGCATCAGCAGCGCAAGCAAGAGCAGATGCCACCCAAGGGCTGTCTTGCAGCCAGACCAGCGTGTTGCGGCCAAGGGGAGCAAGTGGGGCACGGGTTGATTATACAATTCCATGCCGAATAATCATGATTTTCGTCATTTGTGGGCGCTCTCACCTTCACATATACTGGTATCGACCGGGTCCCGTACCGCGGAGGATAGATGTCCGAACCACGCAAGAAGATCGCGTTGCCGTATCTGTTCGAAAAGGTCGCCAGGGGCGAACCCATCACCTGGCTGACCTGTTACGACTATCCTACGGCGTTTCTACAGGAACAGGCCGGGATCGAGATGATCCTGGTCGGTGACAGCCTGGGCATGACCATGCTCGGCTACGAGTCGACGCTGCCCGTCACGATGGACGACATGATTCGGCACAGCCAGGCGGTGCGCCGCGGAGCACCGACGACATTTGTCATCGGTGACATGCCGTACATGAGCTATCAGCCGTCCGTGGAAAGTGCCATCCGCAACGCCGGCCGCTTCATGGCCGAGGCCGGCACTGACGCCATCAAACTCGAGGGCGGTGCAGCCATGGCGGATCGCATTGCCGGGATCGTCGCCGCCGGGATACCGGCCATCGGCCATCTCGGCCTTACCCCCCAGTCCGTTTCGGCGCTCGGCGGGTACAAGCTGCAGGGCAAGTCCGCCGGCCTGGCCAGGCAGATCGTCGAGGATGCGGGCGCGCTGCAGGAAGCTGGTGCCTTCATGATCTTGTTGGAGATGGTTCCGGACCGGCTGTGTGAGTTGATCACCGCGCGCGCCAGGGACTGCATCATCATGTCGCTGGGCTCCGGTCCAAGTGCACACGGCCAGTTGCTCATCTATCACGACATGTTCGGCCTCTATCCGCGCTTCAAGCCTCGCATGGCCAAGGTCTTCGGTAACGCCGGAGAAGTGATCTTGAACGGTCTGAAGCAATACCACGATGAGGTCATCGGACACCAGTTCCCCCAGAAGGAGAACTGGTTCGGCATGCCGGATCTGGAGTACGACGAGCTGTTGCGGCTCATCGGATAGTGCGATCACACGGCTCCGGCTCTTTGGGGAGGTTTGAATGGAACAGAAGTACCGCAAGCTCCTGGCGATTCCGCAGTCCCGGCTGGATGCCGTCAATCAGGTCCTCCTGGATCCCAAATCCGAGGTCATGCAAGGCTTCCTTGATGTCGTGGACAAGTACGGTACCCCGGAAGAGATCAATCGCAAGCACCGCATCTCCCGGGAGCTGCCCAACCTTCTGAAGAAGGTCGAGGCCGCCAAACCGTCCCACCTGAAGGACATCCAGTGGCTCCAGCAGCAGGTGCAGGCGAACCGGTTTGTTTCAGTCCGTGACTACCGCCGCCAGGTTCTCGGCCCTGCGGCCGATACCCGGGCCTTCGCCGACGACTACGCGGTTACGCTCGAAGTCTCGGCGCTGCAGTACTTCGAGTGGATCCGCGAGATGGCGGAGCGCGCCGTGGAAGACCGGTCGCTGGTGCCCGGCCGCTTCATCGCCGTGCGCAAGATGAAGGAATCCGAGGCCGACGGCGACCTGCCCGCGATCGTCGCCGCGTTGGACATCATGGGAGCGTCGTTCGTCGAGACCCTGGACACCAAGGGTACCGATGGATCGAATCCCCACCTGGGAGGCCCGGAGACGATAACCGGCTACTTCGGCGGCATCGGCCAGCCCAATGAGCACGCCCTGCAGTGGCTGGATGAGTTCTTGTACTACTACACCAACTTCGGCGTCCAGCACGTCCTGAATTTCAACGCCGGGACGATCCTGCTGGGCTTCATGCTCCACCGGCTCGGCGTGGACATGCAGTTCAAGATCTCGGTCTTCTTTGGCAGTGACAATCCCTACCACGCCCTGTGGATCATGCTGGCAGCCAAGTTCTTCAGCCGCGAGGATGGCTCATCCCCGCTCTGTGGCTTCAACTGGTCCAACTCGATCAACAACCAGACGATGGAACTGACCGCGCAATTCCGGAAAGCCCTGGGGTTCGAGGAGGTCGTCCGGTTCGAACATCACATCGTCGAGACCTGGAAGTCCATCGTCAAGCAGCCGTACGACCGGCGCGCGGAACTGGTGCAGATCGCCGATCATGTCGCCAACATCTCTGCCAAGCACGAAGGCGGCGATCCCGAGATCGAGCAAACGCTCGCGCACCCCTCCGATCTGCTGGACTACTTCCGCGACAAGAGCGAAGTGATCGCCTCAGGCGATTGGGACGCGCTCAAGCTGAACTTCATGAAGAAGGTCGAGGCCTGCAATCACAGCGCGCGTGCGCTGACGGAGAACGGCCTGAGCTTTATCGCCGCCTCGAATCTTCACAAGTAGTCCCCCCTCGCTCAGGCCCGCGGGCTCAGATCTCCACCGCCAGGCAGGTCAGGGTTTGCTCCACACCGGGAATGGGCTGAATCTTCCTGGCCGTGATGGCTCCCAGCCTCGCGACATCCGGCGTCTCGATGACGGCGATGGCGTCATAAGGCCCCAGGGTCATGTGGGCTTCTACCACCCCTTCCACGGTGCGAAGGTTCTTCACGACGTCCGGCACTTCGCCGGCGCGGACCTTGATCAGCACATACGCCTTCATATCTCCTCCTTCATGCACTATGGTTCGTTCCGTCGCAGGAAGATCGCCCAGTACACGGCCGCCACCAGGACTGCGCCCCCGATAATATTGCCAATGGTCACCGGCACGAGATTCCGCACGAGGAATGCTGCCCACGTGAGGCTCTCGACATGCGGCACCTGCCCGGAGACCGCGGCAAGGAATGCCGGATCGAGATCCTTGATCAACAAGGCGTAGGGAATGAAATACATGTTGGCGACGCTGTGCTCGAAGCCCGCCGCCACAAATGCCGCGATGGGAAACACGATCGCCAGGATCTTGTCCATGGTGCTGCGCGCACTGAACGTCAGCCAGACCGCCATGCACACCAGAGCATTGCACAGCACTCCCAGCGCCAGGGCCTGAACAAAATCCAGCTCGCACTTGGCGATGGCGGTGCGCAATGCGGAGATTCCGACCGCGCTTCCGCCGAATGTGTACTGTCTTCCGAGAAACACCAGCACCGCGGTTCCGATGGATCCGAAGAAGTTACCGATGTAGACGATCGCCCAGTTGCGCAACAGCGCGCGGGCGGAGACTTTTCCGCTGGCCCAGGCCATTACGATCAGGTTGTTCCCGGTAAACAGCTCCGCTCCGCCCACCACGACGAGGATCAGGCCCAGGCTGAACACGAAGCCGGCAAGCAGCCGGATGACGCCATAGGGCAGCGCGGCAGTGAAGGCCGCCGAGCCCCCTGCATCCGTGACGGGGATCCCCCCCGCCGAGACCGTCGTCGCAAAGACCGCTCCCAGCGCGATGAAGGCACCGGCCAGCACGGATAGCATGAACACGCGCAACACGGGCATCTCAGCCTTACGAACACCGAGGTATTCTGCCCGCGTGGCCATCTCAGCCGGAAGCAGTGCATCGATGCGAATTTCGCTCATGATCTCCTCAGTCCTCAGACCGGGCGCACCCTGCCAGCCCAGGCAACCAGCGCCGCCGCCGCGAGGGCGACTACGATGATGGCCCCCACGGCACCTCCTGCGCCGAGGCCCCCAAGGCCTTGAAGAGTTGGCGTCGGGTTCGCGGTGGGTGAAGTCGGCGGCTCACTCGTCGCCGACGGCGGAAACGTGGCCGTCGCGCTTGGCGCCAGAGTTTCGGTCGCAGGAACCGCCGTTGCCGTCCCGACTATCTTGACCACAAGTGTGTCGCCGGGGTTAATGATGTATCCGGCGGGCAGTTGATTCAGGGCCCAGATCTCATCGATCTTCACGCCGTATTCTATGGCGATCTGCCAAGGGGATTGCCCGCTCTGCACCTCGTGGATGAGCTCGCCGTTCGCGTTGGGCGTGCTTTTCGACACCGGCACGATGATCTCGTTCGACGCACTGAACGCCGATTCGGCGGCGCCCGGCGTGTACGCCTGCGGCAATCCGCCGGTGGTGGGCCGCGCGCAGTCGATCACGTAGTACACCCGTCCCCCACTTACCGCCACGCCGGCACCGATCTCCTGCAGCATTGCCGAGGCCATCGTATTCATGTGCGGGGCGTCGCCTGTCCAGATCTGCACCACAGCCGCCGGGCTGAGGTCCTCCCCTCCCGACTGGATGTTCTCGGAAAAGAAGCCCGGTGGTATCTGGCCGGCCAACGGATAACCTGCCGCCAGCCCCCGCTGATAAGGCCGGCTGCCATCCGGACCGGTGTGCGTGACGCTGCCCGAGCTCGCCATGTACTCAGCCTGCGTCTGGGCGATGCTCATGAGGATGGAACTGACGCTATAGGGCGGCAGTCCCTGGGAGGCGCGCAGCGCGTTGACCGCGTCGACGACGCCATAGGCGTCAATCGGCCCAGCCAGCACCGGTGCACCCGCCGAGGCCCCAAGCTCTGGCATCAAACCGGGCGCCAGGATCAGCGCCGCGCCCAGCAAAAGGAAACGCAATCCGCGATTCATTCGCGGAGATTATACCCGTTCGATTCTTCACAGGTTCTTGGCGACGCGTAGTAGTGCACGCGTTTGGACGTCGAGCGCGCCTCGCCAGACGCGCGCTTGGCGCATTCGCATCCTGCTAGATCAACTGCAACGCACGCGCGGCGAGGACTAGCGGGTGTTCCGCCTTCCTTCCTGTGCCCTGGGTGATCTGCAGCCTGCAGGCGCCGCCCGTTGCGGCGACCGATGCTTCGCCCGCGGCCCTGATTGCAGGAAAGAGCATGAGCTCCCCGATCTTCTGCGAGATGTCATAGTGTTCAGCCTCGTACCCGAACGTGCCTCCCATGCCGCAGCACCCTGCTTCCACCAGCTCAACCTCGTAGCCGCACTTCCCCAGA
>JAZDHO010000095.1:0-48997 GCA_043805815.1 Chloroflexota bacterium | reverse complement strand
GTCGAATGGCTGGACGAGACCACCGCGGAGTGCCCGTATTGCGGAAGCGCCGTTCGCGAGGAATAGGGCCGCGCGCCTTTCCTGACTTGGGTGTGTTGCCACGTCCTGGGTGCCGAGGTGTTGCCCATGGTTCTGACTGAGGCGCGCATTGCGCACATGCTGCACGCCGGATTCGGGGGAGCCGACGCCTCTTCTGATGGCTATGCAGAGATCGATGTCACTGAGCACACTGAGCTGAAGTGCGCCGCAGTGTTGATCCCCCTGGTGCAGGAAGGCGATGCCTGGCACATTCTGTATACGCGTCGAACGCAGCGTGTTGAGAGCCACAAGGGTCAAGTCTCCTTTCCCGGTGGGGGCTGCGATGACGGAGAGACCTCCCCCGAACAGACGGCCCTGCGGGAGGCGCGAGAGGAGATCGGGATAGACCCGGCCGCTGTGCGCATCTTGGGACGGCTCACGAACATGATCACCGTAACCAGCTTTCGCGTGACACCGGTGGTCGGGGTCATCAACTGGCCCACGGTCTTCCGCCTCAACGAGCACGAGGTGGAGCGAATCTTCACGGTACCGCTGACGTGGTTGGCGGACTCCGCCAACCGCTGGGAGCTGCCATTCCCTGGGAGGAATCGAAGCGTCGTCGTCTATCATCCGTATGATGGAGAAGTGATGTGGGGTGCCACGGCCCGCATGACGGTGGATTTCCTGAACACCATCGGTCTCTGAGCAACATGTCTACATCATGGGCACAGCCTTGTATGAAGAAACTCCCCGCTGAACACAGCGGGGAGTTGTCGTGACCATTCGGACTCACTTCTTCTTCTCTTCTGACTTCGCGCCTTCTTCGGCGGCTGCCTCTTCCTTCTTTCCCCGTTCGACAGAGAGCTCGGGCTCGCCGGCCTCGGCCTCCGCAGCGATGACGCCTTCGACGGGAGCAACAACCTCTTCCACGGCCTCTTCCTTGGCGTAGGTGGCAACCACCACCATCTCGTCCGGATCATCCAGGACGCGAACCCTCTCGGGAACCTGAAGATCACTCACATGAATCCCGTCGCCGACCTGCGCCAAACCTGAGATGTCCACGACGATTCGATCTGGCAGGTCAGTGGGCAGGCACTCCACGGAGAGCGAATGCAGGCCGGTAACGAGGACCGCATTCAGGTCTTTCACTGCGGGTGATGTGCCTGTGACTTCGATTCGAACATCGGCGCGGATCTTCTCGGTGAGCGAGACGGCCAGGAAGTCGACATGCTTGAGCGTACCCTTTATGTAGTCTCGCTGCCGCTCACGAACCAGGGCCGGGTACGCCGTGCCGTCCACATCCACAGTAATGAGGCTCGAGGAACCAACCTTATTGAGCGCCAGCCCAGCGCTATGCGCGTCCAGCGCGATGGTGATGGGCTCGGTGCGGTGCCCGTAGATCACCGCCGGCAGCTTGCCGGATCGGCGCAGGGCGTTCACCTGCTTGCCGGTGATCTGGCGCTTCGTCGCTTTAAGGACCACTTTCTCCATTTCGACTCCTTGAGCGCCTCTCTCCCCTGGCAGGGGGTTACCTTCGCTCGAAACTGGGCAAATCCATTATGTCTGCGGGATTCGCCATCTGATTGCAGCCGGCGGCCGACGTGCCCCTTCGCGCTCACCGTCAGCTTAGGCAGAAAACGCGCCTCCTAGCTGAGGAGGCGCAACCCGGGCAAATTGAATTCTAGCCGTCCGGGCTGCTTTCGTCAAGACAGCTTGAGTCCGGGCAAATTCCCCGCGTACGGTGGGTAACCAATCCCATTTTCCGTCACGATGGCCGATATCAGCCGACTTGGTGTCACATCGAAGGCCGGATTGCGCGCCCGCGCGTGCTCCGGCACAACCCGCTCACCCCGAACTTCGATATCAAGCACTTCGGCCGGGTCGCGTTCTTCAATCGGGATCAGGCCCCCATTTGCCAGGGCAAGGTCGATGCTCGATGTCGGGACGACCGCGTACGCCGGCACGCCGTTGTCACGCGCCGCCAGGGCAAGCATGTAAGTTCCGATCTTGTTGGCCACGTCCCCATTGGCCGCGACCCGGTCAGCGCCAAACATGGCCTTCTGCGCCTCCCCGCGACGCAGGAAGTGCCCGGCCATGCTATCGCAAATGATCTCGTATGAAATGCCGTCCTGCTCAAGCTCCCATGCAGTCAGCCGGGCGCCCTGCAGACGGGGGCGCGTTTCGTCGACCAGAACGTGCACCCTCTTGCCGCCTTCATGAGCCATGCGGATGGCGCCCAGGGCGGTGCCCCAATCCACCGTCGCCAGCGAGCCGGTATTACAGTGATGGATGATCGTGTCGCCATCATCGATCAGGGTCGCGCCATGGCGTGCCATTCGCCGATTGATTTCCACATCCTCATCGGCCATCCGCTGTGCCTCGTTCAGCACGTGCCGGCGGAGGTCTGCCGCATTGCCGCTGAAGTCTCGGGCGCTTATCAGCATCTTGTCGACCGCCCAACCCAGGTTCGCAGCCGTTGGGCGCGCCGCGCGCAGCACAGAAACCGCCTCTTCCATGTCCCGCACTAATTCCCGGGCTGTGGTCGCCTTCGATTCCTTTGCCGCCAGGGCTACTCCGAAGGCTGCCGCAACGCCGATAGCAGGTGCTCCGCGCACAACCATGTCTCTGATGGCTTGTGCCACCTGTTCGGATCTGGAATACCCGTTGACCTGCAGGGCCGCGGGCAGGCGTCGCTGGTCGATCAACTTGAGCTGGTCCGCCTCCCAAAACACAGTCCGCATCGTGCCTCACCTCGAGGAGAATCCGCCCCGGACAGCCTCCAGGCGGCGCCGAGCCTCTGGCGTAAGGTGCTCCACATGTCCGAGCGCACGTGCGCGCCAAAAGACTTCAGCCACATGCTCTACCCGCTCCAGATGCAGTAGAGCCTCGTCCAAATCCGCTCCGCACGTGAGAGTACCGTGCTGTCTCAGCAGGATGGCGCGGTGCCGGCCGATGAGCGGTCGGATCACTTCGGCATCCTCCGCAGTCGAGGGCGATGCGTAGGCCGCCACCGGAACCTCCCCCAGCAGCAGTAGCGTCTCCGGCAGAATGTCGGTCGGAAAACTCATACCGGCCACGGTTAAGGCCGTCGCGAACACCGGGTGCGCATGGATCACGGCTCGCAAGTCCGGCCTCTGCCTGTAGACCTCCACGTGCATCGGGGTCTCGGAAGACGGATGACTGCCAGATTCCTTCCCGATCACGCCCCCTTCCATATCGATCAGGAGCAGATCCTCGGCCTGCATGCGGCCTTTGGAGACCCCAGACGGCGTAATGAGGACTCGGCTCCCGTCCAGGCGGGCTGAGAGATTGCCGTCGTTGGATGTAATCAGCCCGCGGTCATAGCAGATCCGACCACACTCCACGAGCGCCAGACGCAGGTCGTATTCGGAGGCTTGGCCGTCAAAGTGAAGCTTCACCACGGTATTGTAAGGTCAGGGCGGCAACGAGTCAATGGAATGTCCATGGACCCGACCAGCATCGCGAGCGCGGGCACAGAACCGAGACCCCTGCCGCCTGCAGCTGCGAGTCGCTGCAACCGCACGGCTGAGCGCGCTCACTTCGACAGCTCAAAGGTATAATGCAGGTCCTTGCGCCCTGGTAGGCATTTCATGAAGAAGTATATCTATCTTACGGTCTTTGTGGCCGGGATGACGACACTGGCCGCCGAACTTAGCGCTGCGCGGCTGATTGGAAATGTCTTTGGCACCAGCAACCTGGTGTGGGCGAGCGTCATAGGGCTTATCCTCATCTACCTCACGGTGGGGTACTTCCTGGGAGGGCGCCTAGCAGATCGGCGGCCGAATGCTGCCACGATGTACTGCATCCTGGCGTGGGGCGCATTTAGCCTCGGGACGGTCCCTTACATCTCCTCCCCCATCCTCCGTTCCGCAGCGAAGGCCTTCGAGGGGCTGGACATCGGGGTGCTGCTTGGCTCCTTTGCGGCCGTTCTGGTATTGTTCATCATTCCCATCACGCTTCTCGGCATGATCTCGCCGTTCGCCATACGATTGAGCATCGTCGCCCAAGATTCTTCCGGCAGGACCGCGGGCACGATCTACGGCATTTCGACCCTGGGCTCATTCATCGGGACCTTCATCCCGGTGCTCCTCACGATTCCTACCCTTGGCACCAGGAACACTTTCCTCGTTTTCAGCCTCCTGCTACTTTTCGTCGCCCTCGCAGGGCTGGGCATGTTCGGAAGTCGCCGGCTGCTGATCCAGCACTTGTGGATGCCGGCCTTGCTGGCCGTCTTGGCCGTCGCGACATCCGGGCAGGCCCTTAAGAATAGCGCCAACCAGGTATTTGAGATGGAGTCGGCCTACAACTATATCCAGGTGCAGCGATCCGGCAATCTGACGCTTCTGCGTCTGAATGACGGTGAGGGGGTGCACTCGATCTACAGCCCCGACACTCTCGACTATGGCGGTCCGTGGGAACAGTTCCTGGTTGGGCCCTATTTCAACCCCCAAGCGGATCCTTCGCAGGTCAAGCGCATTGCCATCGTCGGCCTGGCTGCCGGCACGACCGCGCGTCAAGCGACCGCGGTATATGGGCCAATCCCCATAGATGGCTTCGAGCTGGATCCAAAGATCGTCGAGATCGGCAATGAATACTTCGCAGAAAACCTGGCCAACCTGTCGGTCCGCATCGGAGACGGACGCTGGAATCTGGAGCAGAGCCCTCACCGGTACGACATCATTGCCGTCGATGCCTATCGACCGCCCTACATTCCGCCGCACATGACCACTCAGGAGTTCTACCGCATCTGCGCCGACCACCTCACAGAGACGGGTGTTCTCGGCATCAACGTGGGCAGCGTCCCGGGCGATCGACGATTGATCAACGGCCTGGCCACGACCATGGCGACAGTCTTTCCGAGTGTGCACCTGATGGATATCCCAGGGACACTCAACACTATGATCTATGCGACGATGCAGCCCACGTCTGCTGATGACTTCGCCGCCAATCTAGGCCGGTTCGCAGTGCGATCAGACATCCATCCGCTGCTGCTTTCGACCATGGAGGTCACATTTGCCTCGCTCCTTCCTGGATTCGAGGCGAGTCAGGTGTTCACAGACGACCGGGCGCCAATCGAACGAATCGTAGATGACATGGTGATCAGGTTCGCTCTCGGCGGCAACCTGGAACGGCTGCAACCGTGACCAAGAGCCCACGAGGCGGCAACCGCGCAGTCTGCTGGCTGAACCGCAGTTGGTGTCTTTCGCGCCCATCTGGGCTGCCGCTTGCGAATACGTAATGGACAGAATGCTCGTCGTCTTCAAGTGGCTGCTGGTAATTCTTGTGCCGATTGCCTTGGTTGGGCTTGGCGTGCGGCTGCTGCTCACGCCGCAGTATCTCAAACTCGAGTACGGGCTCCCTAACTTCCCCGCTGACGAGTATGGTTTTTCTATGGAGGAGCGCGTGCATTGGGGAGCGTACGGCATCAATTACCTGCTCATCGACGCGCCGCTCTCGTATCTGGGGGACCTCAAGTTCAGCAGCGGCCAGGCCTTATTCACGGAACGCGAGCTCGACCACATGCAGGACGTGAAGCGGGTCGTCGGCTACGTGCTGCGTATCTGGTATCTGGCAACTGCAATCATGGCCGGCCTCGGATTCTGGGCCTTGCGCGCGGGGTGGTTGTCGACCTTTCGCCAGGCTCTCCGGCTTGGCGGCTGGCTGACTCTTGGGATCGCCGGCACCACCGGTGTGATCGGGACGTTGGGCGCCAGCGGCTCGGGTCAACTTTTCTGGCAGTTCTTCAGCAGCTTTCACGGTCTCTTCTTCAGCGGCGACTCATGGCTTTTCGACTACTCCGACACACTCATCCGCCTGTATCCACTGCGTTTCTGGCAGGATTCGATCCTATACATCGGTGCGTTGGCTGCACTGGGGGCGTCAGCGCTTGCATTCGGATTGCGAAGGCACCCAGACAAAGGCCCGACGCGGCCGTGATCGGCACAATTCTCGCTCGCTGCGCGATTTCCCGACGCATGATGTATAATCTTTTAGCTAGGAGTCCACAATGCCCGAAAACCTCACGCTCGCGAATCGAGTTGCCCTCGTTACGGGCGCTGGGCGCGGCATAGGACGCGCCATTGCCCTCGAGTTGTCGCGACTCGGCGCCGCGGTGGTTATCAACGACAGAAGTGCGGAAGATGCCTGCCCCGTCTGCGAGGAAATCACAGCCACCGGCGGCAAAGCAGCCCCATTCCCGGCTGATGTGTCCAATCACGTTCAGGCGCAGAACATGGTCAGGTATGCCGTGGATACGTTTCATGACCTGCATATCCTGGTCAATAATGCGGGCATCACCCGCGATGCCTTGATCATGACGATGTCCGAGGCAGACTGGGACGCCGTGATCGCGACCAATCTCAAGGGCACTTTCAACTGCTCGAAGGTGGCGGTGAAGCATATGATGCGGAAACGGTACGGCCGTATCATTAACATCGCCTCAGTCGCCGGGCAGATGGGAAACCCCGGCCAGACCAACTACTCCGCCTCGAAAGCTGGGCAGATCGGCTTCACCAAATCGCTGGCGCGCGAGGTGGCCTCGCGCAACATCACCGTGAACGCCATTGCACCAGGGTTCATCGACACGGAAATACTGAGCGCCATGAATCCCGATACGCTTGCTGCCGCCATCAAGCTGGTCCCCCTGGGGCGCAAGGGCCTTCCCATCGAGATCGCCTACGCCGTTGCCTTCCTGGCTTCCGATCAAGCTGCCTTCATCACCGGCCAGGTCTTGGGCGTCGATGGTGGCATGGCCATGATGTGAGATCCCCTCCCGCCGCGCGCACAAGGAGTTGCCACATGTCTGACCACAACCGCCCACCGGGAAAGACCACGGTATCGCCTGGTGTACTGATGACCATCGCACGCATGGCGGCGCTGGGCGTGCCGGGCGTGAGGGCCGTGGGCAGACCCGTCTCAGCCCGCGACCACTTCTTTCGGGGTCACGTGGGAGGCGGGGTGAATCTGGCGATCCACGACGCCTTGATCAGCGGCGACATGTATCTGGTAGTCAAAGCCGGCGTCAACGTCCGCGAGGTATGCCGTGAGGTGCAGCAGCAAGTTGCCCGCGCGCTGCAGGAAATGGCCGGCATGGACGTGGAGCGCATGGATATCCACGTGGAGAACATCGACTACGAAGCGGCTGAGGCCTGATGTAGTATGAAGTCCAGGACCAGGGCGCGGAGTGTTGCCCTGCAAGCACTTTACGAAATCGATATCTCCAATCACCCTCCCGGCGAGGTGCTCCAGCACCGGCTGGCAGAGGAATCGCTTTCCGATGACCTGGCCGAATTCTCGCGACAAATCATCTTTGGCGTGCTGCCGCTCACATACGAACTGGATCGCGTGATCGCCAGATACGCCCCCGAGTGGCCCCTCGACCAGATCGCCGCCATTGACCGAAATATCCTGCGCGTGGCCTGCTGGGAATTTGCCGTTCAGGGGGACACTCCGGTCAAAGTCGCCATCAATGAGGCCGTGGAGCTCGCCAAGCACTTCGGCTCCGAGAGCGCGCAGCGATTTGTCAACGGAGTGCTCGGCAGCCTGGCCGATCACCAGAACGAGATAACACAACAGCTCAGAAACGCGCGAATGGATCTGGAATCCAGATCCGTGCCAGCCCCCACCGAGGCCGACTGAATGGAGATCCTGGGCATCGGGCCATCCGAGCTGCTCTTCATCATCGTGCTGGCATTGATCATTCTCGGCCCCAGGGACATGCAGAAGGCGGGCCGCACGATCGGGAAATGGCTGCGGCAGGTGGTCACTTCGGACGGGTGGAAGTTCTTCCAGCAGACGTCACGCGAGATCCAAACGCTGCCAAATCGCCTCATGCGGGAAGCCGCGCTCGACGAGTTGAAGGAGATGGAGCAGCAGCTGCGACAACCGCTCGAGCCGGGACTGCGCGCCGCGGACCCGCGGGTGCCGCGCCCCCCGGTGCCGGCCCAACAAGCCGCACCCGATGGAGAACTCGAACCGAAGATCCTGCCCTCGCCTCCCACTGCGGCGAGCATGCCCGAAGATCGTGAGCCAAATGCGTGATTTTGCACGCGGACTGTGGCGCGTCCTCACATTCCCGCTCCGCGCCGTCTGGTGGACAATTACGCTGCCGGTGCGGCTGCTTGGATCCGCCAGGCGATTTATGCTAACCGAGCCGGAGGAGCATCCACTCGCCGACGTTTTTGCCGATCTGGCGCAAAGCCGGCAGGCGCGAAACCTGTTCTGGGATCAAATTGAGGCCCTGCGCGGTCACCTGTTGCGAGCTGTGGTGGGTATCGTTGTCGGCGTGGCAATATCGTTCGCGTTCACCGAGCGGCTTGTCCAATTCTTGGCCGTCCCCGTTGGAGGACTGACCGCTCTCCGTGCGATCGAGGTCACCGAATCCGTCGGCGTTTTCATGAAGGTCGCTCTGCTCGCCGGCATCGCCATTGCTTTGCCCTACGTGGCGTTTGAGTTCTGGTTCTTTGCAGCGCCAGGCCTGCGCCCGCGTGAGCGCTTCTACGGAATGGTTGGAATCCCCCTGGCTGCGATGCTCTTTGTGGGTGGCATGGCGTTTACGTACTACATGCTCTTGCCGAGCGCCCTGCCTTTCCTGCTCAATTTCCTCGGCATCCAGGCCGAACTGCGCCCGCAGTCGTACTTCTCTTTCATCACAGGCCTCATGTTCTGGATGGGAGTGGCCTTTGAGTTTCCGCTTGTGGTCTACGTCCTGACGTCCATGGGGCTCATCAGGCCACAGGCTTTGAGGCGGCAGTGGCGATTAGCGATCATGATCATCGCAGTGGGCGCCGCCGCGATCACGCCGACGGTCGATCCCGTCAATATGGGACTCGTCATGCTGCCCATGAGTCTGCTGTATTTCATCAGCATCGGATTGAGTTACGTCGCAAATGCGGGCCGGGGTGCCCCAGCGGACAAGAAGCCTCTTCCGGAGGGATCCACATGAATGCACGAAACCGCTGCCTGGTCGCGGCGAGTATATCCATCATGGCAGTTGCCAACTCCGGTTGCAGGCTCTCGTTGATCGACCTCCCTTCGCTGCCGACGGCGGCGACGCAGGCGCTGGGCGCCGTCCTGCCCACGCCCACGGTGCTGCCCAGGGCGCAGTCGGTATTCGTCGCGAACCTTGCCGACCCGCTGGCCGACGGCGAAACCCTCGCATTGGCGCTTCTTGACGAAGTCACCGGCCTAGCACTAAATCCTCAGCTCTTTCCCATGCAGGCCCTCGACCCCACGACATATTCGGCGACCTTGGCGCTCCCCCACAGAGCGATCGTAAAGTATCGCTACGTGCGCCTGGGGGCCGGGCAAATTGTAGAGGACAGCGCGTTGGACGGAGCCATTCGCTATCGGATGTATCTTGCCGCCGGCCCGGCGGAGGTGCGCGACGTCGTGAGCGGTTGGGGCGACCGGCCCAACTCGGCCCAGACCGGCAGCATTCAAGGCCGGGTTCTCAACGCCGACACAGGAGCGCCGGTTCCGGACATCCTAGTAACAGCCGCGGGGCAAAGGGCCTATACTGATTCGGCCGGCCGGTTTGACCTACAGGGCGTGGGGGTAGGCACGCATAACCTGGTTGCGTACGCAGTTGACGGCACCTACGAGCCATTCCAGCAGGGTGCATCCGTGGCACCGGATCTAAACACCGGGGTCGAGATAGAAGTGAAGGCCGCATCGCTGGTGCGCGTCACCTTCACGGTATCGGCGCCCCCCAACGACATCCAAGGGGCACCGGTGCGCATTGCCGGAAACCTCGTGGAGCTGGGAAACACATTCGCGGACCTGCTGGGCGGCATGAGCACCGTGGCCGAACGGATGCCGGTGATGGCATTTCAGCCTGACGGCCGATACAGCGCGACCCTAAGTCTTCCCGCGGGTGCCTTCGTGCAGTACAAGTACACCCTGGGCGATGGTTTCTGGAATGCCGAGCATGTGTCCACAGGCGCGTTCAGATTGAGGGAGTTCATCGTGCCTCTGCATGACGTCATCATTCAGGATAGCGTGGAAACATGGCATGCCGGAAACTCGTCTCCGATCCTGCTCGAGGTGACGGTGCCGCCGAATACGCCGGCGAAGGACATCATATCCATACAGTTCAACGCGTACGGATGGACCCAGCCCATTCCGATGTGGCCCATGGGCGGCAACCGCTGGGCCTACAAGTTGTATGGGCCGATCAACACACTAGGCAACCTGCATTACCGCTACTGCCGCGCAGGCCAGTGTGGCAGTGCGGATGACCTCGCGACGGCCGGCGACGGGGCGCAGGGGCGGGCGGTCGAAACGAGCCTTGCGCCGCAGGGCATCAAGGATTCGGTGAGTGAGTGGGCTTGGTTCGGAGAGACAGAGCCCGGCACGCTCGTGGGATCGAACATTAGTGCGCGGCCGCCCGGTTTTGTCGCGGGCATCGAGTTCCAGGCCGGCTTCCAGCCAAACTGGGCGTACTATAATCCACAGGCAGTCCAGGGCGTCCAGGCTCTTGGAGCCAATTGGATCCTCTTCACGCCTGGTTGGACTTACGAGGGCTCCTCCCCGCTTGCCTTTGGTATCGCGCCTGAGCATGATCCTTTCTGGCTCGATTCCACCATCATGATCAGCCAGGCGCGTGCTGCCAACCTGAACGTTGGAATTTTTCCGATTCCCCGCTTCCGGCAGCCGCCCGCCGAATTCTGGTCCGGCGCCACGTTGGATTCGGCCTGGTGGCAGAACTGGTACGAGCACTACCGCGCTTTCGCCGTGCATCATGCCGACCTGGCAAGCAAGACGGGTTCGCAGGCGCTTATCCTGGGTGGCGACTGGTTGGAGCCCGCGCTGCCAGGCGGAAGACTCGCGGATGGCTCAAGCGCGAACGTGCCTGCCGATGCCGGACTGCGATGGCAAGCTATCCTTGCGGAGGTGCGGCAGCATTTTGACGGCGACGTCTGGTGGGCGCTGCCGTACGCTCCGGGAAGGGCTCAGAGCCCTTTGAGCTTCCTGTCCTCGACAGACGGCATCTATGTCCTGTGGAGCGCGCCGCTGTCCCTGGAGGAAGGGGCGTCGAACGCGGACCTGCTCGATCAGGCGGGGCATTTACTGGATAGTGAGGTGGCGCCGCTGGCCTCAATCATCGACAAGCCTGTCATGCTTGCGCTCGCCTACCCATCCGCCCGCGGCGTCCGGACCGGATGCTTCAGCGATGGCGGCGCCTGCCTGGGGTGGGAAGCGCTGAGTCAACCGAACAATCCGGGTGCAGTGGCTGTTGATCTCGAGGCGCAGGTTGACGTCTATGAGGCGATGCTTAACGCAGTCAATTCTCGGCCTTACGTGGGGGGTGTGATCAGCCGGGGGTTCTATCCTCCGACCCTGCTGCAGGACAAATCGGCTTCGGTGCACGGCAAGCCGGCCGCCGATCTTCTGTGGTACTGGTATCCGCGCTTGACCGGTGTCATCCAGTAGGTCCGGACGGTGTCGGTACTTATCGCGCGCCGCGTCGAAAGGCGCCGCGGCGCTATTTGTGCAAGGTGGCGGCCTTTGCCAGGCAAGGGCTGCCTTACGACGCCCTGGCGACTTGCGCACCGTTGTCTTCTACGCCAGAACGAGTACCTGGCCAACCTGAATGAGATCTGGATTGGGAATTCTGTTGCGGGCCACGAGCGCTGAGATCGTGGTGCCGTACTTCTTTGCGATGGCGTAGAGCGTGTCACCGGCCTTCACGGTGTGGGTCCGCAGTGGCGTGGGAGGAGCCGATACCTGTCCAGGAATGGCAAGTCTTTCGCCAACCCTCAGGAGTTGGGGATTCGCGGTCGCCAATTCGTTGATGGAGATCTGGTAGTTTGTGGCTATTGAAAGCAGGGTTTCCCCGACCGCCACCACGTGCGTCTTGGAAACAGCGACAGGCGACTGCGCCCCGGCAAATGCCGCAAGCTGCTCGGCTGTGCCATTGAACAAGTCCAGATCGACGTCCGTGCCGATGCCGTTGATGCGCCCCTTGCCGCTGTACTGCCAGAAGGTCCACGCGGGCCAGCCCCTGGGCATAAGCGGGCTCATGCCGACGACATACTTGCTCGGAAACCACCCCAGCCAGAGCGGGTAGTCCCGGCTCCACGACGGCGGTTGCCCCTGCTCTGTGAAACTGGTCTCCAGAAACGAGACGCCGGAGTAGATCATCGGGCGGCGCCCAAGCGATTGCTCTACCTCGTCCAGCCAGGTCTTGACGCCTGAGATGATCTTCTTATTCGGGACTCCGTCGGTCACTTCCAGGTCGATGCAGCACGGAAGCTCAGGATCATCCTGGCGCTCGCGGATCGTGCGGACAAAGCGTTCCGCCTGCTGCTGTACATTCTGATTTGGGTGGAAGAAGCAGTAGGCGCCGCGAAGCAACCCGATGGCTTTGGCACCTGCCCAGTTGCCGGCGAACGTCGAATCGGTATACGCCACCCCCTCTGTGGCTTTGATGAATACGAAGCGCACGCCAGCGGTGTGCACTGGCTTCCAGACGATCTCAGCCTGCCAGTACGATACGTCCAGACCGGGAACGGTGCTCACGGCGGCCTCCTGTGGTACGACACAGGCAGATTAACATCCTTGCGGCTCTCGGGCAATGGGAAGAAACTACCCGATCCCGGTGGCTCATTTCTATCCAGCGATTTTCGGCCGCAAATCTTTAAGAGGAGCGTAGTCTAATCTTTCCCTCCCCTTGACGCTGCGATCTATGGTATAAGCTTCCTGCCCTGCTGTGTTCGCGTTATTGCGTTTACGTTTTGGGCCAACACACACTTTAAGGGCTTCCATCTTTCAGAACCAACGCGATAGGCCTGAGCCAAGGCGGCGTTTCTGAGTAGGAGCCCACCTGCGAATGCAGGTTCAAAACCCCGCAATACACGGCACCTGCGGGGTACTTTTTTTCGTGGCGCTGGCCGTGCGCTTCCACCCCGTCACCGATGTCTCGAAGCCGAGCAGGCTGGGAGCTGCGTTCGCAGGCATGGTCCCTATCTTACTTTCGCAAATAGAGTCGTGAGCATTCGGATTGTCCATCACGGAGCCGCGCGTGTGGAGCGCAAATCTTGAGACGTCCTGCAGGGTCAGCCGGCGGGTGCGTGGTATCTGCATTGCCCCCACGTCACCGTACGGCCCCTCGGTGCAGTGTGGCCTCAGGGGGTAAATCCGCCCCCTGACGCGTTGTTCAGCCTTGATGGTGATCGGCTCATGATCGGCGCGTTTGAGTTCATACGCGGCGACCACCCCCACCATGCCTGCGCCCACAATGACCAAACTTCTTTCGGCCGGCGGAGGCAAACGTCTCGGCTGCCCATTCTTGATGGTTCTTAGGTACACATCAATCGTACGCGTGGCATTCAAGCGCGGATACTTGGCGTGGTAGTGCGCCTTGTCAGCCAGTCGACCGCTTGACGGGATGCGCCCTCGCGTGTAGAATCCCGCGGATTTGCCAACTGAATAAAGGAGAACCAGCGGCTGGATCTCGGCTAGCGCCGAGATCACGAGGTGGAGGTTCCGTCCTGCGAAGGACGCGCTAAGGATCCGGCTCCGGAAGTCGATCGGGGCAGGTTCCGAAAATCGGATCGATCAGCGGATGCCTCTGGAGCCCATCACAGGCTCCCTTCTCCCTTCCAAAGTGAGCGCGTGAACCATCGGGATGAAGCTGATCCGGATGGTAGACGCCGAAAACCACGCGGCGACGTGTGGGACAAGGCGGGCGCAGTGATCCAGCTCGGGGATCATATCCTGGAGCTTGGCACGGATGGAAGGGCTGCTGTGACTAATGGCGATCTGCCATTTGAAGGCACGCCCATGCGTGTCTTTTTTTGTTATCACCTGTGCGGGTGAAGAAGGCGGGGCGGGATGATCGCACGGATTGGGCGCGGCAGAGTACCACCAGCGAGAACCGATGCTTACTGCGCGTTGGTGAGGGGACGGTCGATCCCGGACTGTCGTTCGGTTTCGGGAAACCTAGGCGCGCATGTCGTCGAGCGGCATGACGCCGATGTAACCCAATTTATCACGCTCGCGTTGTGGGAAAGTCTCGAGGACATTAAGGGCTCTGCAGGTGGGAACATCGATGTCGCCAAGTTTCACCCCGAGGGCGAGGACCTCGTGCTCGAGTTCGGGCAAAGGGCGAGGGACCACGGCATCCTGGGAAATGTGCCGTGAGCATCGGTGATCCGTGGATTCGAGCAAGTTCCGGGTCGTCTGTCCGGAGTACTTTCCGTAGAATGGGTGCAACTGAGAACAGGAGGAACCCATGAACACATCACCCAAGGCGGATCTCCGTCAACTAAGCGACGACTACGCCTTGGTCGAGAGAGCCATCGTGTACCTTGACTCGAACGCGGCACGGCAGCCGGAACTGGGCGAGGTGGCCAGCGCCGTCGGTCTGAGCGAATTCCATTTCCAGCGCCTCTTCAGCCGCTGGGCGGGCGTCAGCCCGAAGCGTTTCCTCCAGTTCGTTACGAGAGAACGTGCCCGCGAACTCCTCGAACAGTCCGAGAGTATGCTGGATACAACGTTTCGTTTGGGGCTTTCGAGCGCCGGACGACTTCACGACCTCTTTGTGACGACTGAGGCCGTCACACCCGGTGAATACAAGAGACGCGGGGCAGGGTTGACTATCCGGTATGGTCTTTTCCCCACGCCCTTCGGGAAGTGTCTGCTCGGGGTAACCGATCGGGGAATTTGCCATCTTGGCTTCGTGCAGGCCAGCGAGGGTGACGCCATCGATGAGCTGGCCTCCTTTTGGCAGCAGGCCAAGATCGTCGAGGACCACTCGGCCACCGCCCCGCTGGTCGAACCCCTGTTTCGACTTGGCCAGGAGCCTCACATCCCAATCCACGTCCTGCTCCGCGGCACGAACTTCCAAATCAAGGTGTGGGAAGCGTTATTGCGGATACCGCCCGGAAGCGTGAGGTCCTACGAGGACATCGCGGCCCGCATCGGGCGCCCGCGCGCGGTGAGGGCAGTTGGCAGCGCGGTGGCGCGAAATCCGGTCCCAGTACTGATCCCCTGCCACCGGGTGATTCGCAAGTTGGGCGAATTCGGTGACTATCGGTATGGCACGCCGCGTAAGCGGGCTCTCATTGGATGGGAACTTGCTCAGGCAGGGCTGCAAGCCGAGGTCGCATAGGAGTCAACATGCGTACCAGGATCTGGGTGGCCTTGCTTGCGCTCTACATTGTGTGGGGTTCGACGTATCTCGCCATCCGCTTTGCGGTCGAGACCATTCCGCCGTTTCTCATGGCTGGTTTTCGTTTCCTGATCTCAGGTGTGATCCTCTACGTCTGGAGGAAGGCTGCGGGCGATCCCGCGCCCACACGGCGACAATGGCACTCTGCGATCGTTGTTGGCTTGCTGCTGCTCCTGGGCGGCAATGGCCTGGTGAGCTGGGCGGAGCAGCACGTTGCCTCTGGCATCGCTGCATTGATGGTCGCCTCCATCCCCCTCTGGATGGTCCTGCTCGATGCACTTCGGTCCAACGGTGTGAAGCCGGATTGGAAGATCCTTCTCGGCGTGTTGATGGGATTCGGCGGGATTACCCTGCTCGTCAGTTCCGCGGGCGGACTGAGCCCCGAGGACGGTCTTGACCTTGTCGCCCTGGCGGCGCTCCTATTGGCAGCCCTGATTTGGTCATATGGATCGCTGTACGGCCGGGATGCGGACATGCCTCCGTCCTCGCTGCTTGGGACAGGCATCGAGATGCTGGGGGGCGCGGCGGGGCTGTTCATCGTTGGTACCCTCGCCGGGGAATGGCCCCGACTGCGCCTGGCCGACATCAGCAGCACCTCTGCCCTCGGCCTGATCTACCTCATCCTCTTCGGCTCACTCGTCGGATTCGTCTCCTACAGCTGGTTGCTCCGGAATGCTCCGATTCCATTGGTATCCACCTATGCCTACGTGAACCCGCTGGTGGCGATCTTTGTCGGAGCATGGCTCGGGAACGAATTGATCACGGCCCGCATAATCTTTTCCGCCCTCGTCATCATCGGATCGGTCGTGGTGATCAACCTGTCGAAGCAGACGAGGACGCAGCGAGGGAAGGAGCCGGCTACGAGCCCAGCAGACCAGGCACGCTGATCGTGGGCGCCCGATGCCGAACTCCAGAGAAACCCGTCGTATTACAGCCTGCAACAGAAAAGAGGAGCCATGGATTCAAAAGACCTGATCAAGAAAGTCAAGGAAGACGACGTCAAATTCATTTCGCTTCAGTTTTCAGATGTGACTGGCGCGGTGAAGAGCGTCGACATGCCCGTGACCGGCCTGGAGGACGCACTTGCGGATGGCGTGTGGTTCGACGGATCGTCGGTGGAGGGCTTCGCGCGCATCCAGGAGAGCGACATGCACCTCAGGCTCAATCCTGACACCTACGCGGTGCTCACCTGGACCAGGCCGGAACTGCGTCGCGCCCGGGTCTTCTGTGACATCTATACGCCGGCGGGCGAACCATTCGAAGGTGATCCGCGCGGCACATTGAAGCGCGCGCTCGCAGCCCTCGAGCGACGCGGTTGGGCCTACAATGTCGGTCCGGAACCGGAGTTCTTCCTGTTCAAGGGCGCGAACGGCAGTGGCGTCCACCCGACGCCCCACGACAACGGCGGCTATTTTGATTTCTCATCAGATGACGAGGCCGCACACGTGCGCGCCGCCCTGATGGAGGCGTTGAATGCCATGGGGCTCGAGGTGGAGGTGGGCCACCACGAGGTGGCGCGCGGTCAGCACGAGATCGACTTCCGCTTTGCCAACGCCCTGCGGGCGGCCGACAATATCCTCACACTGAAATATGCCGTCAAGGCGATCGCCAATCAGCATGGTCTCACGGCCTCCTTCATGCCCAAGCCGGTCTTTGGCATCAACGGCTCCGGCATGCACTGCCATCAGTCGGTGTTCGATTCCAAGGGCACTAACCTATTCTTTGAGGCAAAGGACCCGGTGCACCTCTCAAAGCTCGCCTATTCCTTCATCGCTGGTCAGCTTGCGCATGCACGCGCCCTCGCCGCGGTTGTGGCCCCGACCGTCAACTCCTACAAGAGGCTCGTTCCGGGCTACGAGGCGCCCGTGTATATCGGCTGGGCTCAGCAGAACCGTTCGGCGCTCATCCGCATCCCCCGCTACACCGAAGGTCGCGACAAGGCGGTCCGAGCGGAGCTGCGCTTTCCGGATCCGTCGTCGAATCCGTACCTGGCATTCACCGTCATGCTTGCTGCCGCCCTTGACGGCATCGAGAAGGGTATGACGCCGCCTGCCGCGCTGAACAATGTCAATCTGTATCACTTGACCGTCGAAGAACGCACACAGCTGGGCGTACAGGAATTGCCCGGGTCGCTTTCAGAGGCGCTTATGGAACTCGACCACGACGAGGTCATCAAGTCCGCCCTTGGAGCAGCGACCTACGAGGCTTTCACCCGCGCCAAGTGGGCCGAATGGGATGAGTATAGGCTGCGGGTCACCGATTTTGAGGTTGAGCGCTATCTGGAGACCGCCTAGGACAGAATCGCCGGCGCCGGGGTGGTCCGCGGCCGGTGAGCGCCGGCCTACCCAGCGGCTTTGGTCAGAGCTTCGATCTCCTGGCTGGTCGCGTATTCTGCAATCAGCCTGCCGCCGCGCATCTGAAGGACCCTGTCGACGTGCCGGCACATGCGCGAGTCAAGTGTAACCATTATGCCGCCTCCGCCGCGCTCATGGATCAGAGCGGCGAAGGTTTCGACCAGCCGGTAGCCACGTTCGGTGTCCAGAGCGGCTGTAGGCTCATCGGCCAGGAGCAGCGCGGGATTGTGGACCAATGCCCTGGCGATGGCCACGCGCTACTGCTGACCGCCCGACATTTGGCCGGGCAGGAATTGCAGATGGTTGCTCAAACCCAACCTGGCGGGCAGATTCGTCGGCCGATCAGGACCGCCTCGGACGCTCGATCCGTTTAATCCGAACATCCCTTGCGCGTTGGCCTGCGGCGTCAGGTATGCGATCAGGCTGTCCGGCTGAAATGTGAACCCGATGCGGGCGCGGCCTTTTCGATCATCCGGCAAAAGGAACACCGGCCCGGTGCGGTGGTCGGTTGCCCGCATTCCAGGCACAGGTTCAAGGCCGTTGTTGTGGCCTGTTGGTCCGCGAACAGGCCTTGCTGTCGCGCTTTCAGGAACCGAAGATAGAAATTGAGCTTTGTGCCAGGGTGGTCGTGCTCCATCTTGTTGAGGATCTCCTTGTAGTAGATGGATGTCGAGCCTGCCGCATGCGGACACTCTTCATAAATGTACTCGATTCCTCGCAACATCGCATAGGCTGCCATCTCGCGCTCATAGAAACGGCAGAGTGGCTTGACCTTTCGCGAGAGTCCCGCCACCTCCGGAAGAACCGGTCCCTGGCGCAGCAGGAAGTCGGCGGACCAATTGAGAGTGTTTCCGAAAAGCACGGCAGCCTCGTCGTCGAGATTGTGGCCTGTCGCCAGGACGCCGTAACCCCTGTCGCGCGCGATCCGGTTCATTACGTGTCTCTTGGTCAGGCCGCAGACTGCACACGGCTTCCCGTGCCCACGTTGACTGATCGCCGCCAGCTCGGGAATTGATGCTCCGTATTCCCTCTCGACATCTACTGCGTGCAGCGTAAGCTGATGCTCAACAGCGAATCTGTGGGCCTGGGTGTACGAGGCCGTGGAGTAATCCGCGCCACCATCGATGCCCAAGCCAATGTACAGCCCGTCCGCGGCGTAGCCAAGCCGGATCAGCAGGTCCCAGAGCGAAAGAGAGTCCTTGCCGCCGGACACCGCCACGAGGATCTTGTCCTCATGGCTGAACATGCCGTACTGATGAATGAAGCGTTCAGTCTGCTCAGGAAGCCACTCCAGATAGTGGTCCTTGCACAAGGCAAGCTTGTGCTGTCGCATGTTCACAGCGGCCTTCTGACCACACTTCCTGCATTTCATGGGCTTCGCCTGTCAGGCCCCGATTTCCCGCGCGGGCACCAGCATGAACGGCGCCGGACAGGGTTCATCATCCGCCGGAGATCACCGCCACCAACTTGACCTCCTGCCCATCGCGAAGGATCTCATCTTCAAGGATCATCTCACCGTCCCGGGTGGCGATGACGGTCTCGGGAAGGATGCCAGCCTTCTGAAGAGCCGAGAGCAGAGTCATGCCCCCGCTTACTTCATACACCTTGCCGCGCAACACTAATCGAACCATCCTGACCGTGGGAAGCGCATTCTACCATGCGGTGCCGATGAGCATTAGCGCGGCTTGACAGCCTCAAGCCTCAACTGTACTATGAGGCCGCCGCGCCCTCCCCGCGTCTGCGGGTGGAATGCAGCCTCTCACAATCACGCGAGGATCCAGTCCCCGAGACAGTGGTCCGGCCATGAA
This sequence comes from Chloroflexota bacterium, assembly GCA_043805815.1. Classification (GTDB taxonomy): domain Bacteria; phylum Chloroflexota; class Anaerolineae; order Anaerolineales; family Villigracilaceae; genus Fen-1038. Next base: position 29,621 of record JAZDHO010000095.1, on the reverse strand, counting down.
TCGCAATCAAAGCATTGGTAAGTGGGGCGAACAGGCGGCCGCGGCCTACCTGACCGCCCGCGGCTACGAGATTATCGGCCGCAACCTCCGCACTCCTTACGGCGAGATCGATCTCCTGGCGCGGTTTCAATTGCAGACGGTGTTTGTGGAGGTCAAGGCTCGGACATCGAGGGCGCTGGGACCTCCCGAGATCAGCGTGGGGCCGCAGAAGCAAGCTCACATGATCGCATGTGCGCAGTATTATGCGCAACAGAACCTCATAGATCATTGGCGGATCGACGTTGTCGCCGTCGAAAAGGTGGCAGGGAAAGTTCAGATCACGCATTTTCAGAATGCGCTATCCTGAGTCGGATCCCGAGGGCGCGACCCCTCTCATCGCATCGGCCAGCGCAGCATTCCCCGAAGGCACCCGGACGCATTCCGATCAGAAGCCCGTCGTGGCACTGATCGTTGGCCCCACCGCCGTCGGAAAGACAGAGATCTCCCTGCAGCTCGCCGAGAGGCTCGGCGCCGAGATCGTGTCGGTTGATTCTCGCCTGTTCTATCGCGGGCTGGACATCGGCACGGCAAAGCCCAGCCGGCAGGATCGCGCCCGTATTCCCCATCATCTCATTGATATCGCCGAGCCGGATGAAACCCTGAGCCTGGCGGCGTTTCAGAAATTGGCTCACGAGGCCATCGCAGGCATCGTCTCCCGCGCCAGACTGCCATTGCTTGTGGGAGGAACCGGACAATATGCTCGGGCGGTGGCGGCTGGCTGGCGGCCCCCGCGCGTCCCGCCAAATGAGTCCCTCAGGCGCGAATTGGCGCGCCTTGCGTCTGAACGCGGGCGGCAGTGGCTGCACGAAAGGCTGCGGATGCTTGATCCAGACGCGGCCGCCGCCATCGACCCCCGGAATGTGCGCAGAACAACGCGAGCCCTAGAAGTGATCCTGACCACCGGCCGGCGATTCTCGCAGCAGCGCGGGCACGGGGATTCTCCCTATCGTCTCATCGCCATCGGGCTGAGGCGCCCGCGGCAAGAGTTGTATACCAGGATCGATGCCCGGATTGATGCGATGTTCGCCCAGGGCCTTCTGGAGGAGACCCGGCGGCTGCTTGATCGCGGCTTCCGGCCAGACTTGCCGGCACTGTCGGCCATCGGCTACCTGCAGTGCGTCAAGGTGATCCGCGGTCAACTGGATTTCGATCAAGCCAGGGCCGAGGTCCGTCGCGCCACGCGCGCCTTCGCCCGGCGTCAATCGAACTGGTTCAAGGAGTCGGACCCGCATATCAAGTGGTTTGACGCGGGGCAACCCGGCCTGGTCGAGGCGATCGAATCCTTCACGAGAGGCTTGGCGTCCCGAGGCCTCCAACCGGGAAACTAGCGGAGTCTAGTCCGTGATGTCTCATCCTGGTGACCAACAACGGGTCAATCGAAGCGATCGGCCATGGATTGCGCACTACGATCCTGGCGTGCCTCCCTCGATCGAGTACCCCGATCACACCCTGCATGCTTTTCTCAACGCAAGCGCGAGCAGGGTTCCGGATCGTGCCTGTACAATCCTGGGTGATGCAGTCACAACATACGGGGAGATGAACACCACCACGGACAGGATTGCATCGGCATTGGCTGGCATGGGTGTGCAGCAGGGCGACCGGGTAGGCATTCTAATGCCCAACATCCCTGAGTTTGTAATGGCGTTCTACGCAATCCTGAAGGCCGGTGCCATCGTTGTGGCGACAAACCCGCTCTACACCGGCGGTGAGGTCACCCATCAGATGAACGATTCCGGTGTTGAGATCATGTTCGTGGCGTCGGGCCTGTATCAGGCCGCTAAGGCCGCCCAGGGCGCGACGGGCGTCAAGCGACTCATAGTCGCCCGATCGGGGGACGACGTCACGCCGGCACGAAAGCTCCCAGCGGCGGATTCCGGCCGCGGTGACCAAGGTCCCGAGAAAGCCGGCGACATCGGGACGGCCGACGAGCGGCTCCAGGCATTGCTGGATCGTCATGACGGTGCTTGCCCGCCGGACCCCGGCATCGGTCCCGACGACACCGCCCTCTTCCAGTACCCAGGCGGCCTCCAGGTGTGGCCACGCGAGGTGGAGGAACTGCTCGCCTCCAATCCTGCGATTCTGGAGGCCGCGGTCGCAGCCGTCCCGGACCCCGAGCGCGGTGAAACTGTCAAGGCTTGGATTGTCTTGCGGCCAGAGGTTCAGGTCGTGGCCAGCGACATCCAAGACTGGTGCAGGGAACGGCTAGCGCCCTATAGGGTGCCCACTCTGATCGCCTTCCGTGCGCAATTGCCAAAATCCAACCTCGGCAAGGTCCTCAGGCGGGAGTTCGTTAGAGAGCAGCGCGAGTCTGCCGGCGCGAGAACCCAGTCAGCCGGCGGGAGCTCGAATCGGAACGGGGTCTCGGATGCCCCGAGACCCCGTGGCAGTCCCACGCGGACGGCATCAAGAACTCAGTTGCCCGGCGCGCCTTCCAAGGCCACTGCGGGCTGGGGCGTGCCGCTCTTCTTGGGGTTGGGCGGCGGGAAGAGCGTTTCGAATTCCTCGCGCGAGATCGTTTCAACCTCGAGTAGCTTCTTGGCCACCGCATCCAGTTGTTCCCGGTATTGAGTAAGCAGCCGGCGGGCGAGTAGATACGACTCCTCCACGATCTTGCGCACCTCGTCATCGATCTTCTCCGCCACGGCCTCCGAATAGTCGCGCTGCTCTGAGATCTCACGGCCCAGGAAGATCAACTCCTCCTTTTGTCCGTACTGCAGCGGACCGAGCGTGCCGCTCATGCCGAGGCGTGTGACCATCGTGCGCGCCATTCGGGTCACCTGCTCGATGTCATTCGAGGCACCCGAGGTGATGTCATCGAAAACCAATTCCTCTGCGACGCGTCCGCCCAGGGCGTAAGCCAGGTTCGCCAGCAGCTTCTTCCGCGAAAAGAGCAGCCGGTCCTCGTCCGGGCGAAACCATGTCACGCCACCGGCCTGGGCCCGACCCACAATCGATACCTTCTGCACCGGGTCGGCTTCTGGAATGGCATTGGCCACCACCGCGTGCCCCGCCTCGTGGTAGGCGATGATGCGCTTTTCTTCGTCCGATATCAACCGCGATTTGCGCTCCGGGCCCATCACGACGCGCTCGATGGCCTCTTCCAGCTCCGGTTGGCCAATGGATTTCTTGTCGCGCCGCGCCGCCAGGATCGCGCCCTCGTTAACCAGGTTCTCCAGGTCCGCACCGACGAAGCCGGGCGTGCCCCGTGCGAGAGAACCCAGGTCAACCGCGGGATCCAGGGGCTTGCCCTTCACATGGACCTTGAGGATGGCCTCACGGCCCTTAACGTCCGGACGGTCCAACGTAACGCGGCGGTCAAACCGGCCGGGCCGCAGCAGTGCCGGGTCCAGGATGTCTGGTCGGTTGGTTGCAGCGATGATGATGACATTGGTGTCCGTGTCAAATCCATCCATCTCGACCAGCATCTGATTCAGCGTCTGCTCTCGCTCGTCGTGCGAGCCGCCCAGGCCGGCGCCGCGCTGCCTGCCCACGGCGTCGATCTCATCCACAAACACAATGCACGGCGAGTGCCGCTTGGCCTGGTCGAACAGGTCTCGCACCCGGCTGGCCCCCACGCCGACGAACATCTCGACGAATTCGGAGCCGGAGATCGAGAAGAACGGCACACCGGCCTCCCCGGACACCGCTTTGGCCAAGAGCGTTTTGCCGGTGCCGGGCGGGCCCACGAGAAGCACGCCTTTGGGGATACGCGCGCCCAACTGTATGAATTTCTGAGGTTCCTTGAGGAACTCCACGACCTCAGCCAATTCCTGCTTGGATTCCTCCACACCCGCGACGTCCTCGAATGTGACGGTAGGATGCTCTCCACTGAACATGCGGGCGCGGCTCTTGCCAAATGCCATCGCGGCATTGTTGCTTCCCTGCGCCTGCCTGAAGATGAACCACAGCACGCCCGCCATGAAGATCACCGGCAGGATGTAAAGCAGGCTGCTGAGGATTCCGGCCCATTGCGAGGGCGGCTTGACCTCGATCTTGATGCTTTCAGATGCGAGCTGCGCGGGCTGCACTCCGAGGCTCACGAGCTGGTCCACGAGCGTGGCCGTTGACTCCTTGTGGGACTCTCCCTCCTGCCCGGACTTGTAGACGATCTTGATGGTATCGTCGTCCTGGATTATGACGCGAGCAACACTTCCGGCCTGGATCGCGTCGGCGACTTCGTTGATCGTCAGGGGCTGCTGCCCCGCGGAGTCTTGCCGAAAACCGACAAAGAGCATGACGCCAATCGCTACCAGCAACAGAAAGTAGATAATGAACGATTGGGTGCGATTCTGATTCACAGATTCCTCCAAATTCCCTAGCTTGGGAATTATACCAACGTGCCCGGCTCGGAAACGCCCTCCGGGGCGATCTCATACGTCTCTCTAACGGACCACCGTTGGGCACCTGTGCCTGCCCGGAGCGCTCTCATGCAGGCTTCATGTCCAACCTCACCGGGTCCACCCACAAGAATTCGATATGGTACACTCACGACCGTTCGCACAGCTGCCTCGATTGCCAATCGTGACAACAACGTATCCTGCGAAGCGCATCCTGTGTATCGAAGACGATCCCGAGATGATCGAACTTATCCGGCTGATATTGGAACGGCGAGGATTTGTCGTCGATGGGGCGGACGGCGGCAAGGCCGGCCTGGAGGCCCTCAGGGCTGCTCCGCCGGATCTGGTGCTCCTTGACCTGATGATGCCTGATATGGATGGGTGGGACGTGTACCAGAAGATGAAGGCGGATGAGTCAACCCGCCACGTCCCCGTCATCGTCGTCACTGCAAGCGCGCAGAATATCGACCGGGAGTTTGGTCTCCATATCGCGAAGGTGGACGACTACATCGTCAAACCCTTCAGCCCTCAGGACCTTCTGTCCAGTGTGGATAGAGTCCTGGGCGGTGCGCCCCCTGGCGCTTGAGACTCGATAATTGCTGCATCCGTATTCCCTCCCCGCCGACGGCCTTTCTTCATGTTCACAATCGCCATTGTTCAGAATCTGGATCGCGCCGTCCCCCAGCCGGCCCGGATCAGGATCTGTAATTCGTTTGGCGGCAGGTTGCGAGGGCTAATGTTCCGCACTGCCTTGAGGCGCGATGAGGGGTTATTGCTCGTCGGAGCGCGCGATTCGCGCTTGGACTCCGCCATCCACATGCTTTTTGTCCCTTTCGATCTGGCTGTCTTCTGGATCAACAGCAGCATGCAGGTCGTCGATAAGGTCGTGGCCAGGGCCTGGCACCCAGCCTACTTCCCCTCCCAGCCGGCCCGCTACGTGCTTGAGCTGCATCACGAGCTATACTCTGCATATGAGGTCGGCAACAAGGTGGAAATCATCAATGCTTAGGCGTGCGCTGCCCTGCCTCGCCCTTCTCATTGCGACCTTTGCTGGAGCCTCACCCGCGGCCGCGCAGGATCCGACGCCGACACCCTCGGGACCGATCTACATCGTTCAACCCAACGAGTACCTGTCCACCATCGCGGACCGCTTCGACGTCGACATCAATGACCTGATGTCCGTCAATGGCATCACGAATCCGGATCTTATCTCCGAAGGGGCGCGTCTGATCATTCCCGGCCTTGAGGGTGTTACGGGCATTCTCGATACGGAGATCGTGAACTTCGGCGATTCCTTCCGCAGCCTCGTGCGACGCACCCAGATCCCGTTGGATCTGCTGCAGAAACTGAACCACGTCGTGAGCCCCACGGAATTCTACGTGGGCGCGGGAATGATCATTCCGAAGCAGGAAGACACCACTGAGCTTACCCACCGCGTGACGATCAGAGCCGGCCAGTCGCTCCTTGAACTGTCGCTCATGGGCAACACCGACGCATGGACGCTCTCGGCCCTTAACGGATTGCAGGGAAGTTGGGACGGATTGCCAGGTGACAGCCTGTACACCGCCGGAGCGGGCTCCGCTGAACAGCTTCCCACGGGTCTGCCTCCCGCATTTCGGCGGGCGGAGATACGCACCCTGCCGCTTCAACAGGGCTCGACCGCTGAGATCATCGTACTCCCGGCCGAGGGTGCAACACTCGGGGGAACACTGGCGGACTATCCGCTGCATTTCTTTCCGCTGGGCGATGGGCGCATGATTGCACTGCAAGGCATCCACGCCATGCTTGAGCCGGGAGTGTATCCACTGCAGCTCGACGCCGAATTTCGAGATGGGACAATCCAGTCCTTCCAGCAGTCGTTGGTCATATCTGATGCTGTTTTCCCGAAGGAATCCTTGACGGTCCCGGCCGAATCCATCGATCCCGTCGTGACGACTCCCGAGGAGGAGCTGGTGCTCTCCATTATCTCTCCCGTCACGGACCAGAAGCGATGGAACGGTGTTCTGGAATTGCCTGTGAGCAGACCGTTCTGCGTCAAGGACTGGTTCGGCACCCGGCGTTCCTTCAACCTCAGCGACTATGACTACTTTCACGCTGGCATCGACTACGGCATCTGCTCAGTGGAGAAACCCTTTGACATCTATGCCGCAGCGCCCGGAGTGGTGGTCTTCGCCGGGCCCCTGAACGTTCGGGGCAACGCTACTTTCATCGACCACGGTTGGGGGATCTATTCCGGCTACTTCCACCAGCAGGAGGTCTACGTCGCCGCCGGTCAGGAGGTGGATGCGGGACTCCTCATCGGGAAGATTGGAGGCACCGGCCGCGTCACCGGCCCCCACCTGCATTTCGAGGTGTGGGTCGACGGGGTTCAGGTAGACCCGCAGGACTGGCTGACGCAAGCCTACCCCTGAGAAGGCAGCGGCTCCCGTCCGGGTTGTTCGGCGGCACGGCCAGATCGCCGGCTCGCTCGCGGATGTGTCTGGCACGACGGTCCGCTCGGCATCCGCCGAAGTGGCCCGGACCGCCCACGAGCTGGCATGTCGGGCGGTGCGGGCGGCCAAGCCTGGCCCACAGACTAGACAGGCGCACTTGACCGGCTGTGGAATTCAATTTATCATTGGGCTGCAGGGAGCGAAGACTTCCACAGTATCCTAACGTCATGGCAGTGCCGCGAGAAAATCCGAGCAAGCGTGGGGCCTCCTCGCGGTCTTCTGTATATCACGGCAGTGAATATCGAAAGGCAGCTTTGGTTCCTTTGAGGAGGTGATGCCGACAGCCGCATAGCTTTGTCAGCTTCGTACCGCACTTCCCGGACGCAGGGTTCTTTTCGCCGGCGCCGGGCCCAATGCTCAACTAGATTTCGGAGGAGTAAGAATGCACAAGCGAGTGTTATTCCTGATTTCTGTGCTCATAGGCACCAGCATGGTGCTCTCTGCTTGCGGCGGCGCCGGCGCAGGTCTCGGTAGTGTCAAGATCGGCCCGGACGATCCAATTCACATTGCCTACCTGCTGGTCGTCGCCGGCCCCAATGAGACCTTGGGCGTCGACTCTCGAAATGGCATCGAGATTGCCATAGAAGATGGCGGCGGCAAGATCCTGGACCACGATGTGAAGTTCGATGGTGAGGACGGCGGCTGCGATGCCGGTCCTGGCCAGACCGCCGGCGCCAAACTGGCTGCCGATAAGACCATCGTGGCGGTTATTGGAACTTCATGCTCGAGCGAAGCCCGCGCGGCCGAGCCCCTGCTGTCGAAGGCCGGCTTTGTTACCATTTCGCCTTCCAACACCGCCCCCGATCTGACTGAGGCGGGCAATGCCAACAACTATCCCGGTTACCTGCGCACCGCCCACAACGACGAGATCCAGGGCGCGGTTGCGGCCGAGTACGCTCGGAGTGTGTTGAAGGTCAGCACGGCTGCAACGATCCATGATGGCTCGCTCTATGCTGACAAGCTGCAGCAGGTCTTTGCAGAAAACTTCAAGAACGAGGGCGGCACCATCACGGCCCAGACGGCGGTGGATCCCAACCAGACGGACATGTCCTCTGTGCTGGCGGATATCGCTGCTGGTAAGCCTGAGATGATCTATTTCCCGATCTTCCAACCGGCAGGACCCCTGGTCATTCAGCAGGCCAGGCAGAGCGCCGATTTGGCGGATGTCATCCTGATGGGCGCGGATGGCTTGTTCTCCCCGGATGTCCCGAAGGGTGCTGGTGACTTCGTCGAGGGCTTCATCGTTTCGAGCCCCTTGGTTACGGGTGATGCCTACGATGCCTTCGTGGCCAAGTACAAGACCAAATTCGGAACGGAGCCGCTCAGCATCTTCCACGCGCACGCCTACGATGCCTACAACATGGTCAAGGCTGCGATCGAGAAGGTCGCAGTGGTAGGCTCCGATGGCTCGCTAACCATTGACCGCCAGGCACTGCGGGATGCCATGTACGCCACCAAGGATTTCAAGGGCCTGACTGGCGTACTGAGCTGCAAACCCACGGGTGACTGCGCCAATCCCATTATCGGTGTGTACGAATACCACGCGGGTGAGTATCCGCCCACTTTGATCTGGCCAGACTAGGCATAGGTCGACAATAAGGGGCGAGGGCAACCTCGCCCCTTATTCCAATCACTAACGCAGGAGGCCAAAAGATGCTTCGTACCTGGCGTCAGCGCGTTACCTTTATCGACCTTATGGTCTGGGCAATCGGCGTCGCCATCGCCGTCGTTGTGGTGGTGGGTACGATCAAGACCCTCCAATCAGGGAAATATGAGCCGAGCGTCTGGCTCGACTTGACCGTCAAAGGACTTGCCCTGGGCGGTGTGTACGCCCTGATTGCCATGGGTTACACCCTCGTCTACGGCATCTTGAAGATGATCAACTTCGCTCACAGCGAGGTTTTCATGAGCGGGCCTTTTACCGCCGTCTTTCTTGCGATCTCGCTGTCAAACTCCGGTTACATGGACGAGCACCCGCTGTACGGCATGTTGCTTGTGACGCTGTTGTCAGCCACCGTCTCGGCCACGGTTGCCATACTCGTCGAGCGCATTGCATATCGCCCTCTGCGGGCGGCGCCGCGGCTGGTACCTCTGATCACCGCCATCGGCGCCTCCTTTTTCTTGCAGTACGTCTTCCGGGGGCTGTATGGCTCGGGCTTCAAGGCCTACCCCACCCTCAAGGGTCTGCAGGGCTCCGTCCCCTTCTTCGGAATTCAGATCCTCAACACGCAGTTGGTGGTCATCGGCGGCGCAGTCCTGATGATGATCATCCTCTTTACCATCGTGCAGCGCACCAAGATCGGCAAGGCCATGCGCGCCGTCTCCGAGGACAAAGAGGCCGCGGAGCTCATGGGTATCGATGTCGATCGTGTCATTGTCTTCACTTTTGCACTTGGTGGTGCCTCGGCCGGGATTGCCGGCATCTTGTATGTGCTCCTGTTCCCGATCGCGTGGTTCTTCATGGGCTTCATTCCAGCCCTCAAAGCCTTCACGGCGGCGGTGCTGGGGGGCATCGGCAACGTGGCCGGTGCGTTCCTGGGCGCCATGGTTTTGGGGCTGCTTGAATCGGTCGGGCCGAACCTCTTCCTCGACGGTCTGGGCATTCCGACGCCCTCGCAGCTGAAAGATGCCATCGCCTTCATCATCCTGGTCTTCATCCTGATCTTCCGCCCATCCGGCATTCTCGGCGAAGCCATAACCGAGACCAAGGCCTAAAGGAGCCAGCCATGCAGAAACAGTCCTCCATTTGGCTCGCGTCCGTCCGCAATGGCCTGATCGGGGGCGCCGTAAGCCTCTTGCTATGCCTTGTCGGAATGGTGATGCAGTTTGGAGAGCGATTCGTTGTCAGCGGCGTCATCACGATGGGGCAGGTGTTGGTGGTCGCGCCGGTGCTCGTCTTCGGGTACACGATCGCTCGCCGCCTCGGTTTACCTCCTGTTCGAAGTCTCCTGGCCGGCGCCCTCTCCGGTCTTTGCAGCGGTGTCATTCTGGCAGCACTGGTCGGAATTGGCCAGGTTCTCAACTTGCGCGAAATGTTCGTCAACGCCTCGCCGGAACTCTATGCACTCCTGACTTTTGGGTTGAGCCTCGGCGCGGGCATCCCGGCACTGCTAGCGTTCGCGGGGCTGATGGGCGCCTTGGGTGCGACTCTCGCCCTGCTGCCATCGCGCCCGAGGGGTGCCCTGATCCAGGCCATGGTGTGGGTCATTCTGATCGGCCTGCTGAGGGATCTTATCTCCACCGTCATCCAAACCTGGGGGCCGGTGGCTGCGTTGGTCCAATGGATGTTTGCACTTAGCGGTCTGACCGTGCCCGGTGCGATCCTCCTGCTCATTCTAGTCGGGGGATGGACTTACTGGCGATACGCCGATGCTGAAAAACGCGCGGCAAAGAGCAAGCGAAGCGCCCGGCAACTGAAGTGGATCCGTTGGGGCACGTGGCTGCTCATCGCCTTGGTTGTCATGGTGTTGCCGCGCGTTCTCGGCGTGTTCCTGAGCGACGTCGCAGATACGGTGGGGCTTTTCATCCTGATGGGCCTGGGACTCAACATTGTCGTAGGTTTTGCCGGCTTGCTGGATCTTGGATATGTCGCCTTTTTCGCCATTGGCGCCTACATGATGGGCGTGCTCACCTCGCCGGAACTGAATGCCAATCCGCTGACCTACTGGGAGGCCCTGCCGATCGCACTGATTGCTGTAGTCGGTTCGGGCTTCATCCTGGGCTTGCCCGTGCTCAAGATGCGCGGTGACTACCTGGCCATAGTCACGCTTGGCTTTGGAGAAATCGTCCGACTCCTGGTCCTTTCGGATTGGCTGCGCCCGTGGTTGGGAGGGACGCAAGGCATTCAGCTGATCGCTCATCCCGTAATTGGTCCACTGGACTTCGGCTCACAGCAGACGCTCTACTACGTGATCGTAGCCTTCATCCTTGTAGCCATGTTCATTGCGATGCGGCTGAAGGATTCCCACCTGGGTCGATCGTGGATGGCCCTGCGGGAAGATGAGGATGTGGCCAAGGCCATGGGTATCGATCATGTGGTCACCAAACTGCTGGCCTTTGCCAGCGGTGCCTTTTTTGCGGGCCTCGGCGGCACACTGTTCGCGGCCAAGCTTTCATCGACCTATCCCCAAAGCTTCCAATTCCTCGTCTCCATCAATGTGCTTTCGCTGATCATCATCGGCGGCATGGGGAGCATTCCGGGTGTCCTCGTTGGAGCTTTTGCCCTGGTTGGTCTGCCCGAACTCCTGCGCGAATTCGCCGAATACCGCTACCTGGTTTATGGAGCGGTACTGGTGGCCATGATGCTGACCAAACCAGAGGGTCTCATACCAGAGGCGCGCCGCGGACTTGAACTGCACGAAGCGGAAGAGGAAGGCGATCTGGGCGCGGAACCCGAGCCCGCATCGTCAAGACCCGGGGGCAGGAGATAACCCATGGCAGTCCTGGTTTCCAAGAAAGTCACAAAGCGCTTCGGCGGCCTGGAGGCCCTAAGCCATATTGACCTGGAGGTCAAGGAGCAAGGCATTCACAGCGTCATTGGCCCTAATGGCGCCGGCAAGACCACCTTCTTCAACTGCGTAACCGGTTTCTACATACCGGAAGAAGGCGAGATCCTGCTTAATGGGCGCAATATTACCGGCCTTTCACCCGACCGCGTCACGCGCCTGGGTGTCTCCCGCACCTACCAGAATATTCGCCTGTTCAAGAACATGACGGCGGTGGAGAACATCCTTGTCGGCATGCACCCTCACCTCAAGTCGGGGTTGATTGGCAGCATCCTGCGCGATCGCCGCACGATGAAGGAAGAGGCAGACGCCGTTGCCGAGGCTCGCCGGCTATTGAGGTTTTGCGGCCTGCAAGGAAAGGGCGACCTTATGTCAAAGAATCTCCCCTATGGCGATCAACGCCGCCTGGAGGTCGCGCGGGCTCTCGCCAATAAGCCTCATCTGCTGCTCTTGGACGAGCCCACTGCGGGCATGAATCCCAGCGAAACGCAGGACATGATGAATTTCATTCATCGTCTGCGCGATGAGCTGGGAATTACCATTCTGCTCATCGAGCATCAGATGCGCGTGGTCATGGGCATCTCGGAGTTGATCACAGTGCTGGATTTTGGCGAGAAGATCGCCGAAGGCACGCCGGCGGAGATCCAGAACAATCCGAAGGTCATTGAGGCGTATCTCGGGCGCGGTGCGGCCAGCGGCCTTGGGCAGAAGAAGCCCGCCGCCGCGGCGGCCTAGCCGGAGGGTAAACCAATGCCGATGCTTGAAGTTGAGAACATCCACTCGTACTACGGCCACATCCATGCCTTGAAAGGCATATCGTTGACCGTCGAAAAAGGGGAGATCGTCACGTTGATCGGCGGCAACGGCGCCGGCAAATCGACCACGCTCCGCAGTGTCACGGGTACCGTAAAGCCGCGTCAGGGGCATATCCGGCTTGAGGGCGAGGACCTGGCGCCGTACAAGGCCCACGAGATCGTCTACAGGGGCATGGCCATGGTGCCCGAAGGCCGACGGATCTTTTCCCGCCTCACGGTGGCCGAAAACCTGGAGATGGGCGCTTTCATCCGAAAGGATAGGAATGAGATCGCGCAGGATCTGGAACGCGTTTTTGTCTTGTTCGCAAGGCTGAAAGAGAGGCGTGCGCAGGTCGCGGGCACCCTTTCCGGTGGCGAACAGCAGATGCTGGCGACGGCCCGCGCCCTGATGGCGCGCCCACGCATCCTGCTCATGGACGAACCGTCGATGGGGCTTGCGCCCGTCCTGGTCGAGGCCATCTTTGAGACCATTCAGCGTATCAATAAGGAAGGCACGACAATCCTGCTGGTCGAACAAAACGCGCTGATGGCCCTGTCGATTGCGAACCGAGGCTATGTGCTCCAGACCGGCGAAATCGTCCTGCAAGATACGGCGCAGAATCTGAACAAGAACCCCATGGTGCAAAAGGCGTACCTGGGCATGCAATAACCGGCAGCACACGGTGCCTGCAAAGCGCAGAGGTACAATTGCGGCCTCTGCGCCTTTTTTTTGAAGTGTTTGACAGGAAAGGCTATGGGCGGGCTGATGTGCCTCTTCGCCTCCGCTGGCCGATTGGATCGCACGACGCATTGAGCCTGTTCATGCCCGCCTTCGTCCGGACTCCCGATGCAGAGGCGTTCGCCCTGAAGATCGTCTCCCTCTTTCCCGGAAATCCGGGGCGCGGCATTGCCTATATCCAAGCGGCCGTCCTGGTCCTGGAACCGGACATCGGGAGGGCTAAAGGCGTGCTCGAAGGCAGCATGCTCACTGCCATTCGGACCGGAGCCGCCGGAGGTGCAGCCGTGGACCTACTTTCACGGCCCGAGAGTCGGGTCTTGGCACTCTTCGGTGCTGGAGCCCAGGGCCGGACGCAGCTGGAGGCCGCTTGCACCGTGCGGCCTTTCAGGACCGTCTGGATCTTCGACCCGGTGGCAGCACAGGCAAGGAAGCTGGCCGTAGAGTCGGCTGGGATCGGTCCGATTCCACGAGACCTGCGAGTCGCATCCTCTCCGAGCGAAGCCATCGCGGAAGCCGATGTTATCTGCACGGCGACCACGTCGCGCACGCCGGTCTTCTCGGATCGCGATCTGCAATTGGGTGTGCACGTCAGCGCGGTCGGATCCTACACGCCCGAGATGCAGGAGATCCCCGGCGAGACCGTGAAACGCGCGCGCGTCGTCGTCGACTCGCGGTCGACTGCTCTGGCGGAAACAGGCGTCCTTATCCAGCCGATTCGAGCGGGCATGTTCGGCGAGGATCACATCGCCGCTGAGCTGGGGGAGGTGGTGCTGGGCCGGGAGCCGGGCCGCCGATCGGCAGACGAGATCACGGTTTTCAAATCCGTGGGCATCGCCGCGCAGGACGCCGTCGCCGCGAGCATCGCGATGGATAACGCCGGCAGACTTGGGATCGGGCAAGAAGTAGTGTTCTGATCGCCTGGAACTGCAGGCGATTTCTGAAGGGCCGCTTTCATGCTACCTGCAAATACGGCCGATGTTGTGATTATCGGGGGCGGCGTGATGGGGGCCAGTGCTGCCTATCATCTGGCGAAACGCGGCGGGAGGAACATCATCCTTCTGGAGCGCGAGCCCTTCTTCGGGACTGGCGCCACCGGCCGTTGCGCGGGCGGCGTCCGCTACCAGTTCGGTACGCAGGTCAATGTCCGCCTTTCCATCGAGAGTTTGCGAATGTTGGAGCACTTCAAAGAGGAGATCGGACAGGAAATCAACTACCGCAAGTGCGGCTACTTGTTCGTCCTCACGGATGAAAGACACGCGGAGGTCTTCAGACACAATGTGGCAATGCAGCGGACTCTGGGTGTGAACACAGAGTGGTTCTCGGGTGAAGAGGTTCGCCGCCGCCTCCCCCTCATGTCTTTTGGGGACGCCCTGGCTGGAACATTCAACCCCCAGGATGGCCTGGTCGATCCCAACAGCGTGGTCAGCGGCTATGTGACCGCGGCGCAGCGTCTCGGCGTCAGGCTCGTCACAAACTCCGGCGTCCTTGGCATTGAAGTCCGGGGCGGCAGGGTCCAGGGCGTGGAAACCCATGCAGGAACAGTTGCCTCCCCGGTGGTCGTGGATGCCGCCGGGCCGTGGGCCGGTCAGGTCGCCCGCATGGCCGGCGTGGAGCTCCCCATCACCCCGATCCGCAGGCAATGGTTCACGACCTCCCCGCTGCCCGAACTGCCCCCGGACTTTCCGTTCGTCATCGACTTCGCACAGTCTCTTTATTTCCACCGCGAGGGTGAGGGGTTGCTGATTGGTATGAGCAATCAGAATGAAGTCGCCGGATACAACCAGACGGTCGACGAAGAATTCGAACTCATCAATGCCGAGGCTGCAATCCGCAGGCTGCCGCTCGTCGAGCGAGCTGGACGGGCCTCGCACGGTGCGGGCCTGTACGAGGTAACGCCGGACGCGCACCCGATTCTTGGCGTCACACCGGTAGAGGGATTGATGATTGTCGCCGGTTTCTCCGGGCACGGATTCATGCACGGACCCATAGCCGGGAAGTTGATGGCCGAATTGATCCTCGACGGGCGCTATTCAACCCTTGACGTAACCATGTTGGACCTCGCACGCTTCGAGGAGCAGCGACTCATTCGAGAGTACAATGTGGTCTAACCCAAAGGAGACGCGGCATGAGACGGAGATCCCTCGTAGCGGCATGGGCGGTCGGCGCGGTTGCTCTTTCTGCGTGCGGCGCGCCGGCGGCATCCTACGCCTGTACCGACCGCCTGGGCTGCATCGAGGTTGGCCCGGACGAGGCCGTCCGGATCGGAAGCCTGCTGACGCTCACGACTGCGGACAGCCCCTATGGCATCGACGCCTTGCGCGGCGTCGAGATCGCCATCGGTGACAAGGGCAGCATTCATGGGCACGGGATCGAATTGGTGCAGGAAGATGATCTCTGCAGCGAGGAAGGCGGGCGCGCAGGTGCCACCCGCCTGGCTGCCGATCCGAAGATCATTGGTGTCGTCGGAACAAGCTGCTCCAGCGCCACAGTCAGCGCCAGCCGCGTTCTCTCAGGGGTCGGCTCAGTGCTGATCTCGCCATCGAGCACGGCCCCGTCGCTCACCGATCCGGCAACTCACGATGCCGGATTCCTGCGCACGATCTACAACGACAGGGCCCAGGGTCAGGTGCTTGCGGAGTTCGCCTTCAGCGTGCTCGGCGCCCAAACAATGATCACGATTCATGACGGCACGCCCTATGCACGGGAGCTGCAACAGACGGCTTGCCAGACGCTGGCCCAGCTTGGAGGCCAGTGCACTCGGCAGGTTGAGATCTCATCCGGTGCGGATCTCCTTCCCATTCTGCAAGAGGCCGCGTTGGACGCGCCCGACGTGCTGTTCTATCCGCTCTACGCGTTGGACGGCGCGGCGATCACGAACAGCGCGCTCCTGGCTGGGCTTGAGAACGCGGTACTCATGAGCTCGGATGGCTTGCTGAGCGCCGATTTCATCACGCAGACACAGCCGGCATCCGAGGGCATGTATCTGTCAGGCCCGGCCAATACCGAGGAGCCTCAGGCCTTCCTGGAGCAGTACGAGGCCCGCTACGGCGAGGCACCCATTGCCTCGTATCACCTTCAGGGCTATGACGCTGCCATGCTGTTGCTTGACGCTGTTGAGCAGGTTTCCGATCGGAGCGGCGGAAGTCTGCACATTGGCCGCCAGGCGCTCCGCGACGCCCTCTTTGCCACTCGCGGCATGCAGGGATTGAGTGGTCCTCTTAATTGCATTGAGACCGGGGATTGCGCGCAGCCGAACATAGCCATCTTTCAGATCGCGAACGGCGAGTTCCGGGCGATCTACCCGTAGCAGCGCGGACGAATCTCCCTCGACCTGCGGCAAGACCGCCGGGCAGGTCGGAAGGGAAATGTGCACACGGCGCGAGCGCGCTGCAGCTGCCCGCTGCTGCACAAGAAACACAAACTGCCCCCCGCACACGTCGTGCATCATGCCCACTGCTGAGATCCTCACCATTGGCACCGAGATCCTGCTTGGCGAGATAGTTGATACCAACACTCGCCACATTGCCCTGACATTGCGCAATCTTGGCGTGGACCTGTACCGGACCGTCACGATCGGCGACAATCTCGAGCGCATTGCAACAGCCATACGCGAGTCCGTTCAGCGCAATGACATAGTGATCACGACTGGCGGCTTGGGACCGACCGTCGACGACCCGACTCGCCTCGCCGTGGCCAGGGCGCTCGCGCTCGAAACGGAGTTCCGTGAGGAGCTGTGGCAGCAGGTCGTGGATGCGGTCGCCCGCTATGGTCGCAAGCCCGCAGAGAATCAGAAGAGGCAGGCTGTCGTCCCCGTGGGCGCCATAGCGATCAAGAACCCTGTGGGCACGGCCCCTGCCTTCATCGTGGAGACTGGGCGCACTGCGGTGATCTCGCTTCCGGGTGTGCCAAACGAAATGGAACACATCCTGCACGAATCGGTCATTCCATATCTGCAGAAGCGCTTCGGGCTGCGGCAGCTTATCAAGGTGCGCGTGCTGCATTGCGCCGGACTCGGCGAGGGAACCATCGATGACAGGATCGGTGATCTCGAGCTGTTGGCGAATCCGACAGTCGGGCTGGCCGCTCACACCGGCATCGTTGATGTGCGCATTGCCGCAAAGGCGGAGACTGAGGAGCAGGCGGCTTCGCTCATTGCCGGGATTGAGCAGGAGATCCGTTCGCGCCTCGGAAAGGTGGTCTTTGGAGCGGATGATGACCGATTGGAGATGGTCGCTCTCGAAGCTGTGGCGCAGCGCGGCTGGAGCATTATAGGGATCGAATACGGCCTTCACGGACTGCTGGCCAGCAAGCTGCCTCGAACAGTTGCACCTGCCGGGGACTTGACGACCAGTCTCCTCGAGGCGACGCGGGCAGCGCGATCGGAGGCCGGTGCCGACGCGGCGTTGGGCGTCGCCGTCTTCGAGGTGGAGCGCGCCGCGGATATGGCCCTGATCACTCCCGCGGGGCAAGAATCGCACCGCATTACCTTTGGCGGGCCGCCAAGGAGCCTTGCCCGCTGGGCGACCAACCTGGCGCTCAATTGGCTGCGCACCAATGTTGAGGAAGCCCCCTGATGCCTGCCCGGCCTCCTCGTGGACGCCCGATTGGATCCGCAATCGTCTGGACCCTGAATGGCGGCGCCATCGTCTTGCTCCTGGCGGTACTCGTCACCTATCTTGCGCGCCAGCCCGCTCAGGCATCGTCTTCTCCGTTCGTGTATCTTGGCGGCACACCGCGGCCGACCGGAACGCCTGTGCCCACGTCGTTCTACCTGCCTACCATTACGCCAAATCCGCTCTCAACTCCCATCGATGACCACTCCACCCCCACACCATTCGCCTTTAGCGGCGGACCGGCGCCCCGCACTATTGGGTACTCGGTCCTCGGCGATCCCATTCAGTACTACACATTCGGGCAGGGAGAGCAGCAATACTTGATTGTGGCGGGTATTCACGGAGGCTACGAGGGTAATACGACCGATCTTGCCAACCAGTTGGTCGTATACCTGAATGGGCATTCGGAAGCGATCCCAAGCGATGCTTCGCTCTATGTCATTCCGGCTATGAATCCGGACGGCGCAGCGCGCGGCCGCAACGTCGACGCCCGCGCCAATTCCAGCGGCGTCGATCTCAATCGCAACTTCCCCAGCCGAAACTGGATCCCGGACTGGGACCGCAGCAATTGCTGGAACTACCGCCCCACCACAGGCGGCCAGTCAGGCGGATCAGAGCCCGAGACGCGTGCGGTGATGAATTTCATTGGCTCCCATCGTATCCGGGCAATGATCAGCTATCATTCGGCCGCCCTCGGGGTTTTTCCCGGTGGAGATCCGTGGGAACCCGCCTCCGAACGCCTGGCCAGCGCCCTCGCAGATGCGACCGGCTACCCGTACCCGCCCATTGACATCGGCTGCCACTACACGGGGACGCTCGCTGACTGGGCCGTGGAGCATGGCGTCGGTGCCGCCGTGGACATGGAACTCAGCAACCACCAGGATGCCGAGTTCACTCGGAATTTGAGGGCAATGCAGGCGCTGCTGGACTTCAGTGAATAGCGCCACGAGCCAAGGAGACAGCATGAAATCCGTCGATATCCTGCTCACCAACGCCCACGTGCTCACGATGGACCAGGAACTACGCCAATTCTTTCCCGGCGCCGCGGCCATTACAGGCGAGCGAATTGTGGCCGTTGGCGCGGATTCCGCGCTTCAGCAGGAATATCGCGCCCAAGCGAAGGTCGACTGCGGTGGCAAGGTCCTGATGCCCGGTCTGATCAACGCGCACACACACGTACCCATGACCCTCTTACGGGGACTTGCCGACGACCTCCGACTGGATGTGTGGCTCATGGGCTACATGATGCCGGTCGAGCGCGAGTATGTCTCCCCCGAATTTGTGCGACTGGGGACTTACATTGCCTGCGCCGAACTGATTCGCTCAGGCGTGACCACCTTCAACGACATGTACTACTTCGAAGAGGATGTTGCCAAGGCCGCGGCTGAGGCCGGCATGCGCGCTGTCTGCGGCCAGACCGTGATGAAATTTCCGGCGCCGGATGCCGAGGCATACGAAGACTCCTTGGCCATGGCCCGGGACTTCATCCAACGCTGGAAGGGTCATCCGTTGATTGTGCCATCCATAGCGCCGCACGCGCCCTACACATGCACTGCCGAGATCCTCACGGCCACATCCGAGATCGCCCAGGAGTTCGACGTGCCCCTGCACACCCATCTCGCCGAGACTTCCTACGAGGTGGAGAATATGCGCCGCGAGCAGGGCATGCCTGTGATCCCTTACGTGAAGAAGCAGTCGCTCCTGGATGCCAAGGTCATCGCGGCACACTGCGTTCACATCGACTCGGGCGAAATGCGCACGTTGCTGCACGCCGGGGCGGGTGTGGCCCATAATCCATCCTCCAACCTCAAGCTTGCTTCCGGATTCGCGCCGGTCACAAAGATGCTTGAAGCGGGCCTCAACGTCGGCATCGGCACTGACGGCGCGGCGTCCAACAACGATCTCGACATGTTTGAGGAAGTGAGGCTGGCAGCGTTCGTCGCCAAGGCCGTCACCAGCGATCCGACATCACTGCCCGCCTCGACTGCACTCACGATGGCCACACGCCTTGGCGCGCGGGCGCTTCACCTTGGCGATGTAACCGGCTCGCTCACACCGGGGTTCCGTGCCGACCTGATACTCATTGACCTCTCACCCCTCCATAACTCGCCGTCGTTTCGCCGCGCTGCAGAGAATGTCTATGCACAGATCGTGTACGCTGGTAAGGCCATGGACGTAACCGATGTGATGTGCAACGGCAGGTGGCTGATGCGGGATCACAAACTGCTTACCCTCCAGGAGAGTGAGCTCCTCTCTGAGGCGGCGGGCATCGCCAGGAAGATCGACTTTTTCTTGATCGAACGCGAGGGTTCCATCGTCTCCAAGCTCATCGCCCTCGGAGGCTCGATGGAGCAGGAATCGTTCGAAGTGCAGGTCAAGGTCCGGATCCCGGACAAGCAGGCAGTGCTCCTTGCGCTTCAAGAACCAGAGATTGAGCGCCTTCGCTACCGGCACTATGGCCAGCATGATACCTACTTCAACTTCCATGATGCCGAACAGGGCAGGCTGCGCTATCGCGAGGATGACTTCCTGGACGAGAATGGCGCCGTGATCAACACCCGGCGTCGTCTGACGCTCCTCGGCCGCAAGCGTGAGCACAAGTTTGAGCGTGACGTGCTGTTGTCACGCAGCCGGTTCTTCGCACCTGCCACGCAGAGTCTGCGCTTCTACCGGGAGTACTTCCGGCCGAGCGGCGAGATCACCATCACCAAGGACCGGGAACGCTGGTTGATCAACTTCAGGCAAACGGAGTTCTTCGTCAACCTGGACGAGATGAGCGAGCCGTCTCTGGGTCGCTTTGTCGAGGTGAAATCGCGCACGTGGAGCCGCCGCGACGCCGAGCACAAGGCCGCGTTGACCAGGGAGCTGCTGGACGTCCTTGGGCTGGCAGGAAGCGAGACCGTGGGCAGCGACTACATTGATGTGGTAGATGTGGCACGCTGACGAACAGACTAGGGGCACAGATTGCCGAGATGCTCCTGGAAGCTCTCGGCAAAGACGTGGTATCCGGATCCGTCGCACCGGGCACTGAAGTAGAAGAAAGGGGCGGCAGCCGGAACTGCGATGGCCTGCAAAGCTCCTGCACCGGGGTTGGCGATCGGCGCGGGCGGCAAACCGTTGACCAGGTACGTGTTGTACGGCGACGCCACCTTGAGGTCATCAAGGCTGAGCGGATTGGTCCACCAGGTTTGCTGGGCGGCACTGAAGCCCAAAGCATATTGGACCGTCGGATCTGCGTCGAGCCGCATGGCGCCGTGCAGGCGGTTCAAATACACCGAGGCGATCAGCGGCGCTTCTTCCGCCTGCACTGCTTCGCGCTGGACGATCGAGGCCAGGATTACCGCCTCGTGCGCGCTCAGTCCCTGTGCGGCGAACCCCTCCTGCAGCTCGATGCTCAAGTGCAACGCAAAGTTGCGGATCAGCTTCTCGAGCAGCTCCTCGGTCGAGGTAGTCCGGGGAAGCACATAAGAGTCGGGATACAGAAATCCTTCGGTCGTCCCGGCGCCGGTCAGGAACTCGAATCCTCCACGCGGCGAAGCCGCAGCTGCAACAAACTCCGCCGGCGCGATGCTGAGGCCCGAGGTCGGCAGAGTCGCCGCGATCTCCTCAATCCGCCAACCTGGCAGCACCACGAAGTCGACCTCCGTCGGCGTGGCATCCTGCAACCGCCCTGCCAGATCGGCAATCGACATCGCCGCACTGAGCCGGTATCGACCCGCCTGCAGGCTGGTGTCCTGACCGGTGTAGATCAGGTAGTCCCTCATCATTGAACCGTTGATCACCAGTGCCTCCCGCTCGAGGCGGTCACATACGGACGCCACCGTTTCGCCGGGCAGGATCTCAAACTCCTTCTCCGGCGCGCCCGGATCCAGAGGCCTGCTCAGGAGACCATCAGCCCAAAGCAGCCTCGCAGAGTACTGAACGACCTGAGGCCATGTCAGCCCGGCGGCCGGGGGGCCAAAAGAGCGAGCGGCCAGCGCGGGAATGCCGACCACACTGAGTGTCAAGAGCATTCCCAGGCACAGCATCGCCAGGATAATTCGCCTCGTTCTCAAGTCCATGCTTCCCGTCCGACTTGAGGGAGTCGCTGGGCGTCGAGGTACGACTGGAGTATTGCTGCGGCAGCGACGGCGTCAATTCGAGTGGCTCGTTTCTTGCGAGAAGCACCGCTCGCGATCCGCCATTCCCGCGCCTCCCTCGTGCTCAGCGATTCATCCCAGAGGACGACCTTCATCGCGGTCATGGTCTTGAGCACTTGAGCGAAGCGCCCGGCGCGTCGGCCTGCCAGATTCGGGACACCTTCCTCATCTGTCGATTCACCGATTACGATCACGTTCACCTGATGCTCGGCTGCGAGATCAAGCACCTGTCGCGCGTCCGCTATTCGGGAAGCGTGTTTCAGGATCGTCAACGGCCTTGCGATCGTCCCCGTGGAGTCCGAGATCGCCACGCCGATCCGTTTTTCGCCGTGATCAATCCCTAACACCGCCACGAGGTTCCTCTTCTCATTGGATAATCACAGCGATTCGGAACGGGATCAAGGGAAGCCTGGGCCACCATGGGGGTGTGAGCCGCACCTCGGGCGGTGCCGAGAGCGGCAGTACGGATTCGAGCCGGCCCAGCGCCTCCTTCTGCGGCGCTCCGCGCACCAGCTGATTCACGGCGTTAACATCGATATCTCGCATTATCGTGCGTCGGATCTCCAGATTCAACGGCGACGCGCCATTCTCTCCTGCGGTAGGTGCGGAGATCAGGGTCACATCCACAGTATCCGTTCTCGGCGAATATTCCGGCGGCATCGATGCGTCGAGTCTTGCGTCGGCCAGGCGTCGCAGATCCGCGCCACTGACATATGTCACGCCGTACGTTACCCTCATTGCCAGACTGAGCACGCTGCCCGGCTGGCCAGGCGATGGATCGAAGGTCTCCTCGTCGATCGAGGCCAGGGTCATCGTTCCCGGGAGGATTACATCGTCCTCGGTGACCAGCGCCGCCAAGTTGGCCTCGGCCTTCGTCTCCAGCTCATCCAGCAGCCGCGCCCGCAGGTGATCGCGGTCCTCCTGCGAGGGCACGGTCTCGACGGCGTCCAGCCCCCCGGCGGTCGGGTCAGGATTGGTGACAGTCGTCGATGCGCCGAGACCTCCTTCTATGCCTTGGATCGCGTTGGCTGGCACATTGCCGATCCCCCCTGCCTCCAGCGCCTGAATCGGCACATCCACGAAGGCGTTGAGCCGGCCGTCGAGTCTGGCCTGCAGGAGCGTATTGAATCTCACGCTGGCTGGGGTTACAGCGTACACCACCACCCCGGCCGGGATCACAACGGGCGATTGCGTGAGATTCTGGAACCTAGCAGTTCCAGCCGCTCTCTCTTGCGGGATCTCCGATCTTGATTGCACCGGTATTGTCTGACTGCCGCCTGTGTCAACCGTCGAGATGTGCGCCGGCACACTCCCGGCCAGCACACTGGAGGTTCCGGCCCGGCTGAGCTCAACCGCCATCGTGGCGCTCTGTTCCATGGCGATGGGTCTGAGCACAATCGTGGCCCTTGGGACGAACACTGAAGCAATGCTGAACACGGCCAGAACGGCCATGACGAATAATCCGATGCGTACAGCGGGCACCGAGCTCCAACGCGCACCACCCGGGCGGGACTCCTCCTTCATCGCCCGCAGCGCGGCCGCGCGGCCGCCGTTTTGCCTGAACCGCCGCCAGTCTCCGGCACGGCGCCCGGGCCATGGCTTGCGCTGCGCCTCCGCGGTTGAACGGAAGACTGGAATGCCAAAGGATTCAGCATCGCGCCTGATCCCACCGTTGCCCGTCACCACCCCGATCTGCGCGCCCAGTTCTGTGGCGTGCTGCTGCAGGATACGCAGATCCAAAGGCCCGAGCGGGACTTGTTCGTGGCCGGGCCAGACCACCAGAATGCGCGGGGACTTCGCCCATGACATGCGGTCGCGTACTGAGATCAGATCATCGTGCGGCGCGAGGGTGATGATCTGGGTTTTCATCGCTGGGAATTATAACTGCCGTGTTGTTGAAAATGGCAATGATTGGAACAAGTGCCCCCACCTGACTCGGCGGGGGCAAGCGGCGGAACGATTACAGGAACTCACATGGCTCTTCACTGCATGAGCAGTAGCACCACGATGTCGCCCTCGGACCTGGTCACCATGATGCTAAGTGCATCGGTCCCATTGGTGAAGAGCATGTAACCGCCAGCAGTGCCCACGTTGGTCCGAACAGGCGACGACCAGCCCAGGATTTCGAGCTGCGCGTCGTAGAACTCCTCGACCTCAATCCCCGTAATCCGAGCGGCCCTAAAGCTGTATATGTTTGAATCGAACTCCTCCCCGGCGCTTGCCTCAGGCATGATCGGAATTCCCCTCCACTCGCTTGCGGGCGAGCCGCTTGGGTGGAGGAATACCGTCGCATCCGGCACACCTGGGATATCGGGCATGCCCTCGATCCCAGGCATTCCGGAGGGGACTGTCGTGGCGAAGGCCTCGGCGGTCAGGGCCAGGTCCTGCGCCTGGGACAGAGGTGTGGTCGCGAGGCTGCACGCCATGCCCACCAAGCACATTGCAGAAAGCGGAGCTATCCATGGGGCTCGCTGCATCGCGCTCTCTCCTTTCGAGGCTTGTTCGAACAGGCAGGCTGCATCCGGGTCCGCGTCATGTATCCGGGATCATGGTGAATCGGGCCGGCAGGCCGTAGTGCTATTTCAGGTGTGCCCTCACTGCCGCGCTCATCCTTGAAAGCGCCTCGGCAACTTTAGAACCATCAGGCAGGCTGCCTTGGGCGATGCTCGGACGGCCGCCACCGCGGCCGCCGATCGCCGTGATGAGGTCGCCGGCCTTCAGGCCTCGTTTCACAAGGTCTTCGGTAACGACCGAGATGAGCACGGTACCTGAGGCAAGCATCGCTGCGCCATTCTGCGGATACCTCGCACGAAACCTATCGCCCAATGAACGCAAAGTGTCAACGTCAATGTTGGGGACATTGAGCGTCAGCACGCTGACGCCGTCCACGGTCTGAATATTCGACAGCTCGCTCCCAAGTGCCGTCATCGCTTCCTGCTTGCGCAGCCCGGCGAGCTCACGCTTCGTCGAAGCCAGCTCAGTCTGAAGGTTCCCCAGCTTACCCGGCACCTCGTCGATCGATGTCTTGAGTGCGGCCGCGGCCTCCTCGAGAAGACCAAATCGACGCCTAATCAGGCTGTACGCGCCGCGCCCTGTTACCGCCTCAATCCGCCGCACCCCGGCCGCCGCTGACCCCTCGCTGACAATGATGAACGCCCCAACATCCGCCGTCCGCTCCAGGTGGGTGCCGCCGCACAACTCGTAAGAATACTTGGTAGACTGCTCGGTCCCGGCCATGCGACGCGCCGAAGCCCCTTCCGCCTGCTGAGCGTGCTGCGTGGATCCCGGTGTTTCACCGGCGAAATCCGGCGGCAGGATGCTTATAGTCCGGACGGTCTCGCCGTACTTCTCGCCGAAGAGCGCCATCGCTCCCTCGGCAACTGCATCCTCCCGCGATTTGAGCTTGGGAATCACTTCCATGTCCGCGGCCACGGCGTCATTGACGATCTTCTCCACCCGCTCCAGTTGCGCCGCGGTCATGGCCTCGGGATGGTTAAAGTCGAAACGCAGGCGGTCGGGCGCGACCAGCGAGCCGGCCTGCCTGGCATGCTCGCCCAGGACGGCGTGCAGTGCCGCGTGCAGCACGTGAGTTGCTGTGTGGTTACGCATCACGTCGTGCCGCCGTAGCCTGTCCACTTCGGCGATGGCTTGATCACCCACCCGGGGCTGGCCGGCTATCACCTCACCCACGTGCACGATCACACCCGCCGAGGGCCGACGCATCTCTCTGACTTCGATCTGCCACCCGGGCTCCCCACTACTGGACACTGCAAGAGAATGGATGATCCCCTCATCGGAAACCTGACCGCCCGACTCGATGTAGAAACCCGTGCGCGGCAGGATCACCTCCACCGGGTCACCGAACGAGGCGGATTTCACCGCCTCGCCATTCACAACCAGTGCCAGCAACTCCCCCTCCACGAGTGGGCTCATGTATGGATCATACTGTACCCCGTGGTCATCCAGTCGTCCCTTGCGCTGCAATTCCTTGAAGATGCCGGCGTAGAATTCGGCATCCTCTCCGCCCAGCTTCCCCATCGCCTTGCCGCCCCCTGAAGCAAGCCTGTGGTCCTCCATCGAAGCGCGGAAACCGGATTCATCAATTTCGAGGTTCTGCTCGCGTGCGATATCTCGGGAGATCTCAAACGGCAATCCATATGTGGCATACAGATCGAAAGCCCGCGCCCCGTCCAGGGCGGCGCCACTCTTCTTTCCGAGTTCGTCCAGAAGACCCTGCAGCTGCGCCGTGCCCGATTCGACTGTTCTGGCGAACCTGATCTCCTCGCGAGTCAGGTTGTCGAGGATCGCATTTCGGTTCTTTTGGAGTTCGGTATAGAAGGACCCATAGGTATCGATCACGGCCTGAGCTGCCTTGGCCAGAAACGGTTCATTGAGGCCGATCTTCGTCCCAAAGCGGGCCGCGCGGCGGATGATCATCCTGCAGACGTAGTTGCGCCCCACGTTGCCCGGTACGACTCCATCCGCGATCAGGAACGCCGCAGATCGTGCGTGATCGGAGATGACGCGGTACGGCGTGAAGTCCGCGAGCATCTCCGCCTCGGAATGTCCGCTCAGGGACCGCAGCACCGCCAGGGATCGCGCGAAAAGATCGGTCTTATAGTTCGAATCGACATCCTGCAGCACGGAGACGATGCGCTCAAAGCCCATGCCCGTATCCACGTGTGTGGCCGGCAGCGGCTCGAGGGTCTCCGGCCCGAGACGGTTGTACTGCATGAACACAAGGTTCCAAAGCTCCAGGAATCGCGTGCACTCTCCGTTCACCCTGCAGATATGCCCCGGTGCCCCCTGCATGTTGCAGTACTTCGGTCCACGGTCGTAGTGGACCTCCGAGCAGGGCCCGCAGGGCCCGGTCTCCGCCATCTCCCAGAAATTGTCCTTCCGCCCGAAGTACAGGACTTGTTCCTTAACGAAACCGGGCTGCCCGCGCCAGTATCCCGCCGCCTCTTCGTCGGACGGAATTCGCTTCTCACCTTCGAAGCACGTCGCCCAGATACGCTTATTGTCAAGCCCCCACTCGTCTGTCAGCAGCTGCCACGCCCACTCGATCGCTTCCCGCTTGTAGTAGTCGCCAAAGGACCAATTGCCCAGCATCTCGAAAAAAGTGTGGTGCGTGTCGTCGCGACCCACCTCATCAAGGTCGTTGTGTTTTCCGGCTACACGCAAGCATTTCTGAGAGTCAACCGCGCGGGTGTACGGCCGCTTGTCCGTTCCCAGGAATACGTCCTTGAATTGGACCATGCCCGAGTTTGTGAACAGCAGCGTCGCGTCCCCGCCAGGAACGAGCGACGAGGACGGCACAGCCGTGTGCCCACGCTCGACGAAGAAGTCGATGTAGGTTTGGCGGATCTCGGCTCCCGTAAGGGATTTCATTCGATCTCCAAGTGACCGGCTGTGAAATTATACCAAGCCCGATGCATGCTCAATATACAGGGCAGCCGCTTCCGCAGCGGCTGCTCTGCCTTGCGCGTCGCCAAGGGAAGCGCATGGAATGGGCGGCGCCCAGGTCCTATTCCTCGCCGCCCTGCTTGCCGATCCCAATTTGCACCCCCACTGCGTTGAAACCCGAGTCCACGTACAGGACCTCACCTGTGATCCGGGCCGCCAGATCCGATGCCAGGAATACTGCCGCGTTCCCCACGTCCTCGATGGTGACGTTTTCGCGCATGGGCGATATCTCCGCAAAATGCTTGTACATGTCGCGGAAGCCCCCCACGCCGGCAGCCGCCAGGGTGCGGATCGGGCCCGCAGAGATCGCATTCACGCGGATCTTCTCAGGCCCCAGGTCGTATGCGAGGTACCGCGCGCTCGACTCAAGGGCCGCCTTGGCCACGCCCATGATGTTGTAGTGCGGGGCCACCTTTACCGAGCCGTAGTACGTCATGCAGAGCATCGAACCACCAGGGCGCATCAGTGGCCGGAACGCCTTCGCCAGCGCCACGAACGAGAAGACACTGATGTCCATGGCGGTCTTGAAGCCCTCGCGGGTCGTTTCGTAGTACGGCCCCCTCAGCTCATCCCGCCCCGCGAACGCGATGGAGTGGACCAGGACATCGATCTGTCCAAACTCCTGCCGGGCCTTCTCGGCGATGGACTCGATCTCCTCGTCCTTGGTAACATCGCATTGCTCGATCCACGTGCATTGGATTTGGTCGGCCAACGGCCTGACGCGCCGCTCCAGCGCCTCGCCTGCATAACTGATACCGATTCGCGCGCCCTCTCGGTGCATCGCCTGGGTGATACCCCACGCGATCGAGCGCTCGTTTGCCAGCCCGAAGATCAGCGCGGTCTTGCCCTCAAGTAGTCCCATAAGTCCTCCGTGATAGATCACGCATCGCCGGATGCCGTGTTCTTTCTCATGTCTTTCTTCCTACTCCGTCCCGGATTCCCGCATCCAGGATCCATCCCTTTACCATGAACCGCCATGGCTTGGACTTCCAGGGCTCCGGCACGGCATCTAGTCCCACTCGCGGGCCTCTGGTCACGAGCGGATCTGGCACTTCAACGCCGTCTTCGATCCGCAACCGGGCGCGCGGACTTGTCAGACCCACGCCGTTCTCCAACCGGCCTATGCCCATGGCCTGAGTCAGCTTGCCCGGACCGAACGTGTCACGACCGTGCCGGCGGGCGGACATGATCGCCGCGCCGTCCAGCGGCTGGATCGCTCGAACAAGAACTGCCGCAGGAAAACCCTCTTCCTCGGTCACCACGTTCATCATCCAGTGATTGCCGTACGTGAAGTACACGTAGGCATGTCCTGCCGGCCCGTACATCAGTGCAGTCCGTCTCGTCCGCCCTGCCCTGGCATGGCAGCCGAGGTCACTCTCACCGATGTACGCTTCCGTCTCTGTGATGTACCCCGCGAGGCGCTTACCATCCAAGGTGCGTACCAGCCGGGCTCCAATAAGCTCACGCGCAACGGTCAATGTTGCGCGATCGTAGAATTCACGAGGCAGGACCATTCGTCCGTTGCGTTCTCCCCTCCTCTTGCCGCTCTTCTCGGGCTTTCTTCCCGGATCCAGTTCCCATCCCCCTAAGCCGGCTGGTACCTCGGATCGCGCTGGAGCGTCAGCCGCAGCCCCTCCTCCAACTTGATCGAAGGGTTGAAATTGAGCCTGTCGCGTGATGCGCGCAGGTCCGCGGCCATGCGCGAGACGCCGCCCGAACTCTGGGCGTTGTACAGCACCTCGGGCTTCCCGCCGGTCGAATCCAGAACAAGCTTCACGAGTTGGCGCACACTGGTCTCGGTACCCGAGCCGACGTTGATCACCAGCCCGCTGACATCCGGGGCGGTTGAGGCCGCCACCATGGCGGTCACCACGTCGTCCGCGTACACGTAGTCCCGCGTTTGGCTTCCATCTCCATGGACCACTACCGATCCGCCACGCAGGGCTTGGCGAAGAAAATATGGCACAACGGGCGGATGGGATGCAGGCAGGTGCTGGCCCGGTCCGTACGCATTGAAGATCCGCAGGCTTACGGTCTCGATCCCCCACAGCGAGCCGATCGTACGAACGTAGTACTCGGCCGCCAGCTTGGACACCGCATACGGAGAACGTGGGCTCGGCGTGGCGGCCTCTGACAGCGGCTGCTCGCCTTTGTCGCCATACACCGCGCCGGACGAGGCCAAGACAACGCGTCGCACGCCGACGTCACGCATGGCTTCCATCAGGGCCACGGTGCCGCCAACGTTCACGCTGTTGTAATCTCTGGGATACAGGATCGATTCCGGCACCGATACGCGCGCCGCCAGATGATATACGACGTCCACCTCTTGCAGCAACGTCCACAACTTAGGTCGGTCGCTCACGTCGCCGCGCGTGAAATGTACATCTGGCGCCAGCGCCTGCGGATCTCCCGTCGAGAGATCGTCCAGCCCTCGAACCTGATGACCCTCGCGCGCTAGGTAGTTGGCGAGGGACGATCCCAAGAAACCCGCCGCACC
>JAZDHO010000094.1:0-4346 GCA_043805815.1 Chloroflexota bacterium | reverse complement strand
GGATTTCCATTTGGGGTGCCTCAATATAATGCAGCCGGAGCCTTCTGACAAGTTGACTGCCGGACACCAGACTCGGGGTTACAGTCCCGGCCGATTTTCCACCTGTTAGATGCGCATAGCCAATTATCCCCTAAAACCACTCACCCCACCTTCACCCCAAGCTGACCACACCCCGCGGCGATATCAATCCCACGCCGCAGCCGCACCGTACAGCGGATGCCGCCTCGCTCGAGCTCGTTTCTGAATAGCAGGGCGCGTTCGCGGGATGTTGCCTTCCCGGAATAGCCGGTAGTGGGGTTGAGGGGAATGGCGTTGACGTGGCACAACAGCCCGCGAAGTCGGGCGGTCAGGGCGCGTGCCTGCTCAACGCTGTCATTTACGCCGTCGATCAGCGCCCACTCGAACGTTACGCGGCGGCCAGTCTGGGCCACGTAGTACTTGCACGCCTCGAGAACATTGTCGATGTTGTACTTGCGGTTCACCGGCAGCATGCGGCTGCGCGTCTTGTCGTCCGCGGCATGCAGGGAGATCGCCAGGTTGATCTGTCGTTTTTCGTCGGCGAAGCGGCGGATCATGTCCGGTAAGCCCACGGTGGAGATCGTAAAGCGGCGCGCCCCAAAGCTGAATCCGGCGCGGTCGTTGAGTCGATCGATGGCCTGCATTGTTTGGTCGTAGTTGTGGAAGGGCTCGCCCATGCCCATCACAACGATGTTGGTGAGCTTCCGCTTCTCGATCTTCAATTCGCGCGCAAAGTGCAGCACTTGCGCCACGATCTCTCCGCTGGAGAGATGCCGCCTGAAGCCCATCTGCCCGGTGGCGCAGAAGACGCAGCCCATGGCGCAGCCGGCCTGGGAAGAGACGCACAGCGTAACGCGGCGCGCGTAGCGCATCGCCACGGTCTCGATCTGCTGTCCATCCTCAAGCCGAAAGGCGGTCTTTTGCGTCTGGCCATCGGAAGACCGCAAGCGCGCCACGGGTTCAAGCGGCGCCAGGCTGAACTCCGAGGCCAGCCGGGCGCGTAACGAGGCCGGCAAGTTGGTGAACGCATCCCAGGAGGCGTAGAGATGCTGGTACACGCCCTCCCAGATCTGCTTCGCCCGGTAGGCCGGTGCATCCCAGGAGCTCACCAGCTCCTCCAGCGAAGCGAGATCAAGATCGTAGATGGACATGGTTTCGGGAATCTACACGCCGACCAGGTCGCTCAGGCTTGGCGCCACAAGCGTTGGTGATGGTCGCCATGCCCTGGCCTGGTCCTCCGTGCTCACTCCGGACAGCACGAGGGCGGTGCGAGCACCAAATGCCTGTCCTCCAGCCACGTCTGTCTCCAG
Source organism: Chloroflexota bacterium (assembly GCA_043805815.1). GTDB lineage: Bacteria > Chloroflexota > Anaerolineae > Anaerolineales > Villigracilaceae > Fen-1038. Next base: position 3,018 of record JAZDHO010000094.1, on the reverse strand, counting down.
GCGGTCACCTACGATCAATAGGCTCTCGATGCTGAGCTGCATCCGCCCCGCAGCGATCTGGAACAGAAGCGGGGAGGGCTTTCCTACCACGATCGGTTCCTTGCCTGCAGCGCTCGCGATCGCGGCCAGGACGGCCCCCGCGCCCGGCACCAGGCCGGTTGGAGTGGGGAAGGTCCTGTCGGGGTTGGTGCCGTAGAACGGCGCACCCTCGCGGACCAAGGTGGCAGCCTTCTGCAGCTTGAGATAGGTGAGCTCGCGGTCGATGCCGGCCACAACTGCCGCGTACTGGCGCTCGGCACTCGCGTCCGTGACCACCTCAAAGCCGCGGCCGCGCAGCGCCTCTATGAGCCCGCGTTCACCGACGACAAAGAGCGAGCCCCCCTGCGGAAACGCGACCGCCAGCGCATCGGCCGTCGCCTCCGCCGAGGTGATGATCTGCCACGGTTCGAGATCCACACCGAAGCCGTGCAGCTTGAGGCGGTATTCGTCCACTGTCCCCATGGCGTTGTTGGTTGCCACCGTGACGATCAGCCCCATGGCAGAGATGGCGCCGAAAACCGCCGCCAGGTCGCCGATGGGCTCCGCATCCTTCCACAGCACGCCGTCCACATCCAGGATCAGGCCGCGCACGGGCGGGTCAAGCAGGTCCAGCTGCAGCGAGAGGCGGGATGTAGTGGAACGCGTCCGGCTCACGAGAGTTTCTTGAGCAGATAGTCCAGCACCGGCCCGTCGATCCATGCCGCATCCGGGTCTGCGCGTTCCTCGAAGTTCTCATTGCTGATGAAGGCTCGAAATGCCACGCGGGTGGCGTCGTCGTAGGCGCCGTCGGTTTTCGTGTAGTAGCCCAATCCCTTCATGATGCGCTGGATCTCCGCGACCACCGGGCCGTCCAGGACAACACGCTGCGACTTGGGGCTCTTGCCGAAGTACAGGTGATGCAGCTCCAGCATGTCCATGAGACGCGGGATCGGGTGCAGGTGGTCGTCCACGCGATAATCGATCCAGCGGTCGTTGAAACCGCCGTAGCCGCCGCGGGGCTTGACCACGCAGATGGCGGCCGACTGACGCCCGCGACGGTCGCCGCCGGCGTTGTTCCCGGCCTCGAGTGCCGCCAGCAGGCGGTCCGGCAGCAAGCCGCCGCTTTGAAGGAACGTGGTCTCCATCTGCCGAATAACCTCCGGGCCGGCCAGGATATTGCCCTGGATCGCGTAGCCCGGATGGCTGATGCCGCCAGCCCATTCCATGCACGCTTTGCCCGTGAAGGTCGCCGAATTGCCCTGGCGGTCAACCACCCCAACCTGGCGATGGTCGCGGCCCGGATCGACGGCAAGCAGCTTTGCCAGCGTCTCCTCGGCGGAAAGGTCGCTCTCCATCAGTTCGAGGCCCCGCGGCCCAAAGCTGGTGTTGGCCAGTGCCTGCGTGGCAATGGCACCGATCTTGGCCTTGGCCCACGGCACCACCGAGCCCACGGCCGGGAACTTCGACGCGACGGCGATGCCCCAGGCCTGGGCCTTGAGATCGCACGCGACAATGGAGAAAGTGGCCAGTGTATGCATGTGGGTGCACGAGGCGCGAGACGGGCGGGCTCACCGCCCGCCCGTGGAGTCGGCCTGGCGGCCGCTCACGCCCTGGCTTTCTCTGTCAACTTTTCGGGCTTCACAAGCACCTGGTCGACCAGGCCGTAGTCGACGGCGCCCTGCGCGTCCAGGTAGAAATCCCGATCCGAATCGCGCTCAATCACTTCCAGCGGCTGCCCCGTGTGCCGCGAGAGGATCCCGTTCAGTGCGGCCCTCTGCTTCAGGATCTGCTTGGCCGCGATCTCGATATCGGTGGCCTGTCCCTGCGCGCCGCCCAACGGCTGGTGCATGTGGATCGTGGCGTGGGGCAGGGCATAACGCCGCCCCCGGGTCCCGGCGCTGAGCAGGACCGTGCCGAAGGATGCGGTCACGCCCACTGCGACAGTGCTGATGGGGTTGGAGATCATATTCATCGTGTCGAAGATCGCGAAGCCCGCATACACCTGCCCGCCTGGTGAATTGATGTACATCTGTATCTCTTTGTCCGGATCCTCGTGGTTCAGGAACAGCAACTGCGCCACCACCACATTGGCAACCTGGTCATCGATGGGCGTGCCCAGGAAGATGATACGTTCCTTCAGCAGCAGGGAGTAGATATCATAGGCGCGTTCGCCGCGTCCCGAGGTTTCAACCACCATCGGGACCACATTCTCGATATGTCGAATAGTCATAGCCTCTCTCTCATTTCTTCTTTGGTGCTTTCTTGGAACCCGCCTTGGATCCGCGGGCGGATGTCGATTTCCTGGAAGTTTTCGCTGACGCGGCCTTCTTGCCTCCGGCCGCCTCCGGTGCTCCAGCCTTGGCCGTATCTTCCGCAGGGGCCGTGTACTCGCCCGTGGCGATGCCGCGAAGTCGCTCAAGCGTCCGCCGCGTCAACAAACGGCTCGCGGTTTGCACCGCAACCGCTTCGGCGACACGCTGCTGACCCTTGCGCCCGCCGCGGATGGCGTTCAGGTTCATGCCCTGGCCCTGGAGGTCCAGCAGTGTGCTATTGAACTCCTCATCCAGCGAGCCGTTGTCCACCTCGATCTTCTCAACGCGCGCCACCTCATCAAGGATCAGGGAACGCTCCAGCCTCTTGCGCGCAACTGGCTTGGCCTCCTCTTCCAGGAACTTGGCCGCGTCGGTGCTGCGCATCTTGTAGTAGGTCTCGAGGTCCAGGCCCTGCTGCGCCAGGCGCCGGCGCATATCATTGACAACGTGTTCGGCCTCGTGCTCGAGCGTTTGCGGAGCGTACTTGATGACGGCCCGCTGCCGCAGTTGATCCACCAGGTCAGCGTAGTACTGGTCCTCGTACTCGGCGCGCGCCCGGCCTTCGGTCTCTTTCGCCAGGGCCTCCTTGAGCGCATCCAACGACTCGTACTTGCCCACAAGTTTGGCGAACTCCTCATCCAGCGGTGGCAGGCTCACGCTGCGCACCGTCTTCACCGTCACGGCAATC
>JAZDHO010000093.1:0-4767 GCA_043805815.1 Chloroflexota bacterium | reverse complement strand
AGCGCCTGGACGGCCGCGCGCGGGTCTTTCCGCTCGCGGATGACGGCGTGGACCTCGTTGGCGATCGGCACCTCGACGCCGGCCTCCTGCGCCAACGCACGGGCCGCGCCGCAGGTCCACACGCCTTCGGCGACCTGCTCCATGTCGGCCAGGATGTCGTCTATCTTCTCGCCGCGACCGAGCCGCTCGCCGACCGCGCGGTTCCGGCTGAGCTTGCTCGCGCAGGTGACGATCAGGTCGCCCATGCCGCTCAGGCCCGCGAAGGTCGCCGGGTGCGCGCCCGCGGCACATCCCAGGCGCGTGATCTCCGCCAGGCCGCGCGTGATCAGCGCCGCCTTGGTGTTGTCGCCGAAGCCGATCCCGTCGCTGATGCCGGCCGCGATGGCGATGATGTTCTTGAGGGCGCCGCCCAGCTCGACGCCGACGATGTCGTCCGACGTGTAGACCCTGAAGGCCGGGCCGCTGAAGACGCGCTGGAGCTGCTGGGCCTGGCCATGATCGGCGCAGGCGATCACGACGGCGGTCGGCACGCCGCGCGCGACCTCTTCGGCGTGGCTCGGCCCGGAGAGCGCGGCCACCGGCCCGCGCCCGAGAGCCACGTGCGCCGTCTCGCTCATGCGCAGGTGGGTTTCCTGGTCGAGTCCCTTGGCGACGCTGACGACGAGCGCGTTTGATGGGATCGTTTCGGAGAACGAAGTGACCACGCCCTTGAAAAATCGGGATGGGACGGCCAGGACGACCACGTCCGCCCCGCCGACCGCATCCTCGCGCTCCGAGGTCCACGTGATCTCGGGCGGCAGGCGGACGCCCGGCAGGAACTTGCGGTTCTCGCGCGTGCGCTGGATCTTGGCGATGTAATCCGGGAACGGACCCCACACGCGCACGGCGTGGCCGTTCTGCAGGAGCGTCATGGCCAGCGCCGTGCCCCAGCCGCCATCGCCCAGTATCGCTACCTGTCTCAATGCCATCATCCCGGCCTCCCAGAGATCAGAGGTCAGCGGTCAGAGGTCAGCAGGAAGGGGGTGGGATTCTTCATCATGGCGCCCAGCATCTTGCCGACCTCTGTGCACAGCCCTTGCAGCTTCGAGTGTTGGTCGTGGGTGATGTAGCCACAATCCCTGCCGAAATCCAGCCAGGAATCCGTCTCGGCGTTCTCTCCATCCGAATCAGACAGCTTGCTGATGAAGTGTGCCTCGTATTTTCGCTTCGCCCATGCCTCGCGGAGGTTGGTGCACACAGATCGCGATGAACGGCGGATCTGCCCGGTAAGTGAGTATCTGTCTTCTGCCGGAAACGGCTTGGTAAGATGGAATATGAGCATGGCCAAGTCGTAGGCCTTCTGGTAAACAGTCAAATCCTTCGCCGATCTTATCTGCATGCCCGTTCTCCGTTGTTCGATCCGTGGTTTCCTCCTTCTCCCTCCTGCTGATATCTGACCTCTGAGCTCTGACCTCTGAATTGAAAGCGATGCTCGGTACCCTTGATAAGCCTTTCGATATTGCTGCGATGGCGGGCGACGACGAGACCCGCGAGTATCGTCAGCGTGGCCGGCAACAAGATGCCGTGCGGCAGATAGAAGATCCAGGACGAGCCCGCGACGATGACAGCCGCTCCGATCGAGGCGACGGAAACGTAGCGGCTTGCCACGAAGAGGACAACCCACGCCAGCAGGCCGACGCCTACGGCCAGCGGGGCGATGCCGAGCAGGACGCCGGCGCTGGTGGCCACGCCCTTGCCGCCCTTGAACCCGATGTAGGCGGACCAGTTGTGGCCGGCGATCGCGGCGCACCCGCACAGGATGGCGAGGGCGGGGTCGGGCTTGCTGGAGGTGGACAAGGCGGTCAGCAGCGGGAAGACGGTCGCCGGAACGAAGCCCTTGAGGAAGTCGAAGACGAACGTCGCGATGCCCAGGCCCTTGCTGACCGATCGGAACACGTTGGTCGCGCCGATATTGCCGCTGCCGACCTTGCGGATGTCGAGGCCCTTGAGCCGCGTGAGGAGCAGGCCCATGGGGATCGACCCCAAGAGGTAAGCGGCGAGGATGGATGCTCCGTAGATGAGTGTTATCTTCATGTTGCGCAGGATTTCGCGAGCGTTGCTTCCTTATACTACATCGAGCGTCAAAAGGGTAGGGCCGGACCGTCCGTCTTCGCCAGGCTCCGCCGTGACAGGCCGGGCCGGCCGGAAGCCCTCGATCAATCAGCGGCGCGCCCAGGCCTACTCCGCCGAAGCAGACGCTTCGGCTGCGAAGGCTGGACGGTAGCGCCCTACCTTGCTGTAGAGGCGCCTCTGCGAGGCGCCGCAGGCTTCATCCCAGCGTCCCTGCGCGTCGCAGCAGCTACAACGCCCCCCAGGACATCTGGGTAACACGCCGTTCTGAAACACCCCCCACTATCATTTGACACTCTTTCCAAAAAAGGTGTAATCTAGTGTCAAAGCGAGGGGTTATGACCCCCAAAAAAGCTTTGCTAGAAACGCTTTTTTACTCTGGACAACGACAGTGGGATTCCTAGAATCGGATCAGAACTATGGGAGGCATCTCATGAAGCGCGTGGGTGTGGCGTTGCTGCTGATTATGGCGCTCGCGGCCTGTTGGGTGTTTGCGCAGACCAACCAGGTGCTGAGCCGGAACGCGGTGGGGTACGTCCGGATCGTGGTGCCCAAGGGCGGGTTGGTGCTGGTCAGGATGGACTTCGAGGATCTTCAAGGCGGCGACTTACGTGCACAGGATGTTATCGGCGATCAGTTGCCGCTTGGATCAGTGGTGTACAACTATAGGCCTAGCTTGGGGGCGTACGTTGTGGACAACAGGACTGTTCTCGGTTGGAGTACGAACATCATCTTCGACAGGGGCATGGGATTGTGGTTCAGAGTCCCCGCCAACGCCGTGTCTAATGAATACGTCGTGTACTTGATGGGTGAGGTGCCGGATCGTTTTACGGCGCCGACGTCGCAAGTGGCAGTGGCTAGCGGCATCACGCAGCTCGGCTATATGTACCCGGCGGACATTCTTTGGACCAACACCACGTTGGCCAAGAAGGCGCAGCTTGGCGACATTCTGTATTGGTGGAACGGCAGCAATTATGTAGCTAACAATAGAACTGTCCTCGGCTGGGCCAATCCCAACTTGGTGATCACACCGGCCATGGGTTTCTGGTTCAGGACGACCGCTGCGGCGACGAATTGGATGGAAACAAGGCCATACACTTGGCCCTAGAACACTGAACAGACGAACGGGGCAACAAAGGTCCGCCCAGGAACATGGATGTAAGGAGGGTCACCAGCCATGATGATTGGAACAAAGTGTCGAGTCGGAGTTCTTGTTGGAGTCCTTGCTGTGGGCTTGTTGGGGCCGGTCATGCATTCGCGCGCCGACAGCGCGTTCGACTTGTTTAATACGTATGGACTCTATCGTTCCGATGGATTGACGTGGATGGCGGCTGGGAGTTTAGTGCAACTGATATGGTCGGCGGATGCAGCGTATCATCCCGCGATCGCGAATCAGCTCGACAGCGCCGGTTATCTGACCTCGGGCGACTACATACTCTTCCAGGGCGGGTCACCGACGGCATTGGCTTGGGGTGGCGATCTGGACGGGACGGTGAACTACAACTCCTCGCAGGTTGGCGGAGCTCCTTTGCCGAGCGGATGGGTGTATGCTCGTGTCTTTGACACCAATGCCAGTCCACAGATAAACACTTGGTTCTATCAGACTCCTTTGATTCAGGTCGTGAACCAGGCAACGAATGTTCCAGCTCCTCTTCCTGACATAGTTGACGTGGCGCCGGGCGGAGGCAGTGGCCCCGGTGGCGGTTCGGTCATGGACATGCAGGTCATTCCCGAGCCGGCGTCGCTGGCGATTTTCGGGTTTGGCCTGGTCTCGATGGTGATGTGGCGCCTGCGTAAGCGCTAAGTTGAGCAACTGATCTGTGGAGCGCCCCGCCGTTTCGGCGGGGCGTTCTGTTTTTGTGGGGAGGGACATCCTGCTGGAGTTCGTCCTCTTCGAGCCGCGACAGCGGCTCCTTCGGAGTGCGGCAGTCTTACTGCCGCCTTGTTTCCAGCAAACACGCTTGTCTTTCGCCGTCATCTGATTGACACTACGGCCTGCTGTCGCACGAACAGTCGGTAGGGTGGGCTGCCTGCCCCGCGGCCGCGGAGGGGTCCCAGCCCGCCGCGGGAGGCTGGAGCGACGAAGCGCTGGGTGAAGTCACGGCGCGCTGGGACAGCGCGCCCTACCTGGCGGACATCATGTGTTGAACCACCAGCATGACAGTGCAGCAACAGGGCACGAAATACCGTCGTTGGTTGGGGCCGACCCTGTTCGCGCTGGCCTTCGTTCTCTACTGCTTCACGCTCTCCCCAGGGGCGTTCCCCGGCGAATCCGCCCGCCTCATCGTTCAGCACTCGGGCCTGGATCCCTTCCCTCCCATGTCCCACCCGTTGTGGAGCGGGGTCGTCCGCCTGATCGGGCTGCTGCCGCTCGGTAGCCTTGCGCTCCGGCTGAACCTGTTCAGCGCGCTCTGCGGCGCGGGCGTGGTCTGGCTGGTGTATCGGCTGACGACGCGGATCCCGCGTGACCGGACTTTTGAGGAGATTGACTGCGCGTTTTCCGCCCGGCGGGTGAAGTCGTTCTCTGGAACCGTGGCGGCGCTGATTCTGGCCGCATGTGTTCCCTTCTGGCTGGTATCGACGCGGGCGCACACGGCCGCGTTCGACCTGCTCCTCCTGCTGTGGGCTGTTCACCTGCTCGTCCTTGTTGCGGAACAG
>JAZDHO010000092.1:0-12366 GCA_043805815.1 Chloroflexota bacterium | reverse complement strand
TGTTGAACGAGTACTTTGATTTCACAAGCGGACTTGACGCCAGGACCCAACGCACGCCCTTCAGCGGCGGCAGCGGCATGCTGCAAACGCATCCAGGTATGGAGAAAAGCACTCTGTACCTTGCCGGGGTTGCATTTGTCTTTGCGGCGATCATCGGGCTGTATTTCGTCTGGCTGCGTGGCTGGCTCTTACTGCCGCTTGGCCTCGTCGGGCTGCTCTTGCTGGTGACCTATACGATTTGGTTGGCCCATGAGCCAATCCTGTGTTTGATAGCACCCGGCCTGGGTTTCGGCATTCTGATGGTTATGGGGACGCACTTCGCCTTGACGGGCGCCTACAGCTGGATCGCCTTTGTTGCGTCGCTTGTTCCCACTTTCCTTGTCAGCGACCTGTTATTGCTCAATCAATTTCCTGATGTGGACGCCGATAGGAGCGTTGGGCGTAGGAATTTCCCCATCACCATCGGGCGGCAAGCCAGCGCTGTTCTTTATGGCGTGCTGCTGTTCCTGGCCTATGGTTCCGTCGTGGTTGGTGTGCTCCTCGGTTTGCTGCCGCGGCTGAGTCTGCTCGCCATATTCACCGCGGTCCCTGCCTGGAAGGCGTACCAGGGCGCCTACCAAAACGCTGATAATATTCCTGCCCTGATTCCCTCAATGGGCATAAATGTGGTGGTCAACCTGGCTGCGCCTGTTTTCCTTGCCGTAGGACTCTTCATCGGCTAGACGAGAGACAAGATACTGGCGGGCCGGGCAGCGCCACGTGGGGACGCCGCGGCCCGGCCGAGGCGGGGTGTTCCCGGCCCGTCGAGTAGCCGCCCGTGACGGGGGTGCCATTGGGCTGCAAATGCAGTGGCCCCCTCCCAGCCCCCATTCGCTGCGCTCAGGGTGCTTCGCGATCCGCCAAATCGACGTACGGCAACGTGATCCGGGTGCGCCGTGCACGCCGATTTGCGGAACTCTGGATCAGTAAATGCTGGTTCACCTGTGCCTGCGGCAGGGTTTCCGTGCGACACCAGTCGCAGGGATCTACGACGGCCGCCGCTGGCCCTTGCGGCTCTTGCCGCAAGGATGGGCGACGTGGGCTTGAGGCCCAGTCGCCCGAAAGCGGCCCCGCGGCGCAAGTCCCTGGTCGGTCACCCAAACACAGGGATTTTGTGCTTGAATGCCCCTGCCTGTCACGACAAACGAGCCCTCGCATTGATGAGGGTTCTTCTTCCACAGCTACCTTACAGCTGCCGCCATCTTTCCTGGAGGCCAAGGACATGTTCGGCTGCCGTGTTGAATCGGAGGGTGATCGTGGCTGCGGCACCCAGGTTGCTGTGGGAAATGCTGCCGCCGCGAGCATGGCAGTGGAAGACCTGTCCGGGCAGCCCCGTTATCCCGTCGAAGCACCCGTCATAGAGCTCTGGCCAGGTAGTAGTATAGATCGTTCCAGCGCAATTCCTTCTTGAACTGCTCCAGGTCGGTCTTCTCGTCTATCAACAAGTATTCGATCCCGGCCATTTCCGCGAAGTCCCGCAAGTGCTCGGGGGTGACAGCAAGGCTGAAACCGGTGTGATGCGCCCCCCCTGCGTGGATCCAGGCCGCCGCGGCGATCTTCAGCGATGGCCGCGGCATCCATAGAGCGCGTGCAACCGGAAGTTTCGGCAGTTGGGCATGTGTGGGGACGACGTCCACCTGGTTGACCAGCAGGCGGAAGCGGCTGCCCATGTCCATCAGTGAAGCGCACACGGCTGGGCCGGTCTGAGAATCGAAGATCAGCCGGACCGGATCCGCCTTGCCGCCAATGGATAAGGGCAGGATATCCAGCCGGGGTTTGCCGCTCGCGATCGTTTCACATACTTCCAGCATATGGGCGCCCAGGACTTTGTCGCCGGATGCGGCGAAATGGTAGGTGTAATCTTCCATGAAGCTCACGCCGCCCTTCAGGCCCGCGCTCATTACCTTCATTGCACGGACGAGTGCAGCCGTCTTCCAGTCGCCCTCCGCGCCGAAACCATATCCTTCGGCCATCAGCCGCTGGACGGCCAGGCCCGGTAATTGCACCAGCCCATGCAGGTTCTCGAAGTTGGTGGTGAAGGCGGTGAAGTTTCCAGCCTGCAGGAACGCGCGCATCCCCATTTCGATTCTTCCGGCGTCGCGCAGGGAAGCATGTTTCTCACCCCTGGGCTTCAGGGCAGGCGCCACCTCGTATGTGTCAAGGTACGTTTGTACCAATTCATCGACTTCTTTGTCTTTGATCGCCTCGATGGAGCTGACCAGATCGCCGACCCCGTACGCGTACACGGCATATCCCAGGCGCATCTGGGCTTCCACCTTGTCTCCTTCGGTGACCGCAACATCGCGCATGTTGTCCCCAAAGCGCGCGACCTTTCCCGTTTGCGCATCGTGCCATGCGCACGCCGCACGCGCCCATGCCCCAAGACCGGCCTGGACGTCCACGTCCTGCCAGTGCCCGACGATCACCTTGCGATTCAGGCGCATGCGGCTGCCTATGAAACCGAACTCGCGGTCGCCATGCGCCGCTTGATTCAAGTTCATGAAATCCATGTCGATGTCCGACCACGGGATTTCACGGTTGAATTGTGTGTGCAGGTGCACAAACGGCTTCCGCAGCAGGTTCAGTCCCGCAATCCACATCTTGGCGGGCGAGAACGTGTGCATCCAGGTGATCAGGCCGACGCAGGTCGCGGAGGAATTCGCCTCCAGACATAGATCCCGGATCGCCTGCGGCGTGGTCAGGACAGGTTTGAACAGGATCTGTACCGGGATTTGGGTCGAGGCGTTCAGCGCGGCGACGATCTGGCGCGAGTCGTCCGCAACCCTTTCAAGGGTCTTGGGACCGTACAGATGCTGGCTTCCCGTCACAAACCAGACTTCGTCTTGCTTGAGGTTGAACATCGCCTCGCTCCTTCATTGCTGGCCGTATTGTTCCCGGTACCGTTTGTGCAGACGCGCGACCATGTCGGGCGAAATGGGAACAGGATCGCCAAGCTGCATGGCGTAATAGACGGTCCGGGCCGCGTCCTCCACCATGACCGCGGCCTTCACGGCTGACTTGGGGTCTTTTCCGATGGCGAATACCCCGTGGTTCTGCATCAAAATGGCAGGCCCGCCCCCGATCGAGCGGAGCACTTCCCTACCGATGGCCTCGTCACCGATCGGAGCGAAGCCTCCCACTGGGATCTCGCCGCCAAACTCATCGCAGATGGCTGTAAGCACCGGCGGTATGGGTTTCCCCACGGTCGCAAATGCCGTGGCGAATGTCGAATGCGTATGAACAATCCCGTTGATATCCGGGCGCTCCCGGTAGATGTACACGTGGGTGGTCGTGTCGGATGACGGCTTGAGCGCCCCTTCCACGACCTTGCCGGTCAGATCCACGACGACCATGCTTTCCGGAGTGAGATCAGGGTACATGACTCCGGTGGGCTTGATCACCACCAGCCCCGACTTCGCATCTCTGCCGCTCACGTTTCCGCTGGTCCAGGCCACCAGACCGTTTCGCGGCAATCCGGTATTGAGGTCACAGATCTCTCTGCGAAGAGCTTCCAACAGCATCGCATCACCTCTTCGTGCAGGTCGACCTATCCTGCTTGTTCGGTCTTGATCTGCTTTAAGCGTTTCATGACATCGTTGGCGCCGCGCCCAAAATAGTCGTGCAGCAGGACATATTCGGCGTACAGTTTCTCATAGATTGCTTGATTCCCGGGAATCGGGATGTATTTTTCATCCTTGAGGTGCGCCATGGCCCGGGCGGCGTCATAGATCGAATCCCAGCCGCCGGCCTTGGAACCGGCAGCCACTGCGCCGAACATGGCGGAGCCCAGGGCAGGGGTCTGGCGCGAGGCACTCAGCCGGATGGGCAGGCCGATCACATCCGCATAGATCTGCATCAGCAGCTTGTTCCTTTCGGGCAGGCCGCCGCAGGCAATCAATTCATGGATCGGCACACCATTTCTCTGGAACGCCTCAATGATGATTCTCTTGCCGTACGCCGTCGCTTCGATCAGGGCGCGGTACATCTCTTCGGGCTTGGTGGCCAGAGTGGCTCCGATGAGCAGGCCCGTCAGATCCACGTCGACCAGGATCGAACGATTTCCGTTCCACCAATCGAGCGCCAGCAAGCCGCTCTCGCCCGGTTTCAGGCGGGCGGCTCTTTCTTCGAACAATTGGTGGAGGTCCAGGCCGCGTTCCTTCGCCTCCTCGTCGTATGCTGCAGGGACACAGCGCTGCATGAACCAGGCGAAGTGATCTCCCACGCAGGACTGGCCGGCTTCGTATCCATAGAAGCCGGGGATGATCCCGTCCTCCACGTAGCCGCACATCCCCGGCACCATGTGCTCCTCGGTGCCCAAGACCATGTCGCAGGTGGAAGTGCCCATGATCATCACCATTCGTCCCGGCTCCGTGACCGTTGCGGCGGGGACTGCGACATGCGCATCCACATTGGCAATTGCCACGGCCGTACCGGGCTTCAGCCCTGTCCACTGTGCCGCCTGCGGCGTCAGTCCGCCTGCGCGCTGACCGACCGGGCGAATGTCGCGCGACATCTTGTCGTCGATCACGGAGGCCAGCTGCGGGTGAAGGGCAGCAAGAAACTCTTTTGCGGGAAAGCCCTCGCGCTTGGACCAGATGGCCTTGTAGCCGGCGGTGCAGGCATTGCGCGTCTCCACCCCGGTAAGCTGCCACACGACCCAATCGGCGGCTTCGATCAGACGATCAGCGGCCGCATAGATCTCGGGGGCCTCGTTCAAGATCTGCAGGGTCTTGGAGAAGAACCACTCGGAGGAGATCTTCCCGCCATAGCGGTCGAGCCATGTCTCACCCATGCGGCGGGCGCCTTCGTTGATCTGGTCTGCCTCCGGTTGGGCCGCATGATGCTTCCACAGCTTCACCCAGGCATGCGGATGCTCGCGGAATTCTGGCAGCGTGCACAGCGGCGTACCGTCGGCCTTCACCGGCAGCATGGTGCAGGCGGTGAAGTCGATCCCGATACCGATCACGTCCGCGGCCTCAACCCCGGAGCTCTTCAGCACGGCAGGAACGGCATTCTGAAAGGTGCGGATGTAATCTTGTGGATCCTGCAGGGCCCAGTCGGGCTCGAGGGAGATGTTGGTCCCCGGCAGCTTCTCGTCTATGACGCCGTTGGAATACTCATAGATGGAAGTCGCAAGCTCGTCTCCATTGGACACATCCACGAGCACCGCCCGACCGGACTCCGTGCCAAAGTCAATGCCCAGGGCATACCTTCGAGCGCTCATCGGGCCTCCGTGCAACTGAACCTCATCCAGCCTGGGATGTAAACCGTTTCTCTGCAACAACTGACGAATCTGCCTGATCTCTCCGGCGAATTCCCTCCCGGGCAGAATTGAGTGGGTGTCCTGAAAACGAAGATGCAGAATCAGCCGGCATGGTTGGAGCTCTCGCGCACAACCAGTTCCGGCGCGAGAACGATCGTGCGAGCCTTGGGCAGCGTGTCACTACCGCGGGCTTTATCGATGACGTGCACCAACTCCTCAACCACAGTGCTGCCCAGCAGGACCTGATCCTGCACCACGGTGGTCAGCGAGGGAGAATAGTACGGGGTTTCTGCAAGGCCGTCAAAACCCACCACTCCCAATTGTGCAGGGACGGATATTTGGCGGCGGCTGGCGACGTGCAGCACACTGAGCGCCATTTGATCGTTGCCGACGAAAACGGCGTCCATCTCCGGGTATTGATCGAGAAGTTGTCGAAATGCGCTTTCCCCGCTGGCGGAGGACCAGTTGCCTTCGGCCGCGTGTTTTTCCAGCGGTCTCATTCCCGCCGCGCGCAACGCGGCCTGCCAGCCTGCTTTTCTTTCCCGACTCTCCCACCAGTCCAGGGGACCCGTGATGTGTCCGATGTGCTGATAACCCTGTTCAAGAAGGTGTTCGGTGGCCAGTCGGCCCCCCAGGAAATTATCATAGTTCACGATGGAGAGGTTTGGACGCTCTTTCGTGGCAAGAAAGATCACCGGGGCGGGAATTTCCGAGGGGGCGGTGTCAATCCAGCGATGATTGTCACCTACCTCCGGCACCGCCCATATGATGCCGTCCACGTGTCGGGACAAAAGGGCCCGGATCAGCGGGGTCGCGCTGTCCGTCCCCGGCAAAGGCAGTTCTTTCAGGAGCAGGGTGTAGCCCGACTCTTCCGCCCGGCTGGTGATGCCGTTCAGGGTGCGAGATGGGCCGATGTACTTCAACCCGGCGGCGACCACTCCCAGCGTATAGCTGCGCCGCTGAATCAGGCTCCGCGCCAGAGCGCTGGGCTGATAGGCCAGCTCGTTGATGGTGTTTTGGATCCGCTCACGGGTCTCAGGCGAAACATCCGGCCGATCGTTGATTACCCGGGATACCGTCTGGATGGAAACGCCGGCGGCCTGGGCAACCTGTTTGATGGTGGGGCGTTTGGCGCGCATGCGGCAGGTAGTCTCCCTGCAAATTTAGCCGTTATCGTTCTCGGGAACGATAACATGATAACAAGCTTGCCTATGCCTGTCAAGTGGCGCATTGGAGACCCCCTTGACGTAATGGCTGGATTTTGCTATATTTGGGCATGTGAACGATAACGGGAACGATATCGGAGGCAAAGCCTCGAGGGCTTTCAGTGTCGATCGAACTATCCATCCATGAAAGGAGGATGAGGAGAAGAAAACTTCCTTCGCCGTAAAGCGTTCCAGGTGATTTTGTGAGCTCGCCCCTACTATCAAAAGGAGTCTCAGATGTTGAAGCGAATAACTGGCTTGATCGCGGTGTTGTCGGCGCTGGCCATGGTTCTCGCGGCTTGCGCGCCGGCTCCCGCGGAAACGGGAGTAGCTCCATCCGCGCCAACCGCGGCTGAACCCGCGGAAACCGAGGGCGCAGCCCCGGCGGCCGAGGGTGGTTGGTGTTCGGGCACGAAGATCATCTTCTTCCCGGGCGGCGCGCCCGGCGGAGGCTTTGAGACCGTGGTGTACAACGGTGCCCTGGCAGCTGCAGCGGACACAGGCGCCGATGTGGAATACGTGTGGTCCGACTGGAACCCGGAGCAGATGATTACCCAGTTCTCGGAGGCGATGGCCACGAAACCAGATGGCATCGCAGTCATGGGACATCCCGGTAATGAGGCGTTCGCCCCATTGGTGGATGAGGCTGAGGCCCAGGGTATCCTTGTCACAGCCATGAACGTCGAGCTCCCGGGCCTGCAGGCAAAGTATGGCGGCAGTGGCTTTGGGTATGTCGGCGCGATCAACTACAGCGCTGGCTTCGCCCTCGGCAAGGAAGCCCTCTCGCGGGCGGGTCTCGCGGCGGGTGATAAGGCCTTCGTGTGGGGTCTGGTCGCCCAGGCCGGCCGCGGTCAGCGCACCCAGGGCATTCTCGATGCACTCGAAGAGGCCGGTGTTGAGGCCGTGTATCTGGAAATCGATGACGCAACCAATGCCGAGGCATCCGCCGGCATACCGGTATTCACCGGCATCATGTCGGCCAACCCGGAGATCAAGCTGGTCATCACCGATCATGGCAATCTGACCGGAACGCAGCAAGCCTATTTCGAAGCTGCGGGATTAGGACCAGACGACGTCTTCGGCGCGGGCTTTGATCTTTCCGGCGCTACCGTGGAGGCCATCCGCGGCGGTTGGACCGACCTGGTGATCGACCAGCAGCAGTTCCTGCAGGGATACATGGCGATCCTGCAGCTCTGCCTGTCGCACAACTACGCCTTCGCCGGCCTGCACATCGACACCGGTTCAGGGTTTGCCCACAAGGACAATGTGGAGATCCTCGCCCCGCTGGTGGAGAAGCAGATCCGCTAGTCCAGATCGGCATCAGGGTCACGAATGCCTGTTGCCCATGCGGGCAACAGGCGCCTGGCACAAGGTGACAAAGGCTGAGTGGCTTCTCGCGACATGCTGGGACATCGACTCTTCATCACGATGGTCCAGGGTCACTTAGCCTTTGTCGCCAGTCCGGCTTTCAATGATATTATTGGCTTCGACTGATCTCCAGCGGTTCCATCAATTTGAGAGGCACGCCTCACTGATCCAACGGAGTTGTTCCCATGGATTATCGTCTGGAACTCAGACATGTCTCCAAATTCTTCGGCGAAGTGGAGGCGCTTCGGGATATCAACTTCCAACTGGGCCAGAATGAGATCGTCGGCCTGTTGGGCGACAACGGCGCCGGAAAATCGACGCTGATCAAGATCATTACAGGGTATCACCGGCCGACCTCGGGGGAAATCCTCTTCAACGGCCGGAAGGTCGATCAACTGACAGTGCCGAAAGCGCGCCAATTGGGGGTTGAAACGGTCTATCAGGAAAGAGCGCTGGCCGAACTTCAGACGTTGTGGCGCAATATCTTCCTGGGTCGCGAAATCACCACCAGCCTGGGCTTCCTGGATATCAAGAGAATGAGAGCGGAAACGCACCGCCTGATGTCCCAGTCCATGGGATTCACGTCGTCGGCAGTCAACCCTGAATCGCGCGTGGGCACATTCTCGGGGGGCGAAAAACAAGGCGTGGCCATCGTCCGGGCGCTGTTCTTCGATGCAGAGATCATCGTCCTGGACGAACCCACTATGGGCCTCTCGCTGAAAGAGACCGCCAAGCTCGTGAATTTCGTGCGCGGCATCCGGCAGGCAGGGAAATCCGCCATCTTCATCGACCATAATGTCGTGCACGTGTATGGCGTGGCAGACAGAATCATCGTCATCGACCGGGGCAGGATCGCGGGTCAGTTCCTTACCAGAGATATCAGCCTGGATTCCCTGATGGAAAAGATGATTCGAGTTGCTGAGACGGGCACATTCGAACAGTGACCGGGGATAGATTACATGAGCTCTAACTCGGACAAGGGTCCCGCCTCGACCGCCAGCACCTACAAACCAGCTTTCCACCTCAAGCGATTCGCCCGCGCCAACAGCACGCAACTTGGCATCATCGGCGTGTTCGTTGCGCTGTGGATTATCTTCATTGTTGCGGCCCCGCAGACATTCCTTAGGGGTCAGATCTATTATGCGTTCATGTCCACGGTGCCATTCTTTGCGATGATGGCGATACCGCTGACGATGATCGTGATCGAAGCCGAGATGGACCTTTCCTTCCCGTCCATCATGGCAATGGGCATGGTGGCCTTCCTGCTCACCTACGATGCGACCTCAGGCCTGGCCAACGTCCCGCTGCAGGTCTTCCTGGGCTTCTGCGCGGCCCTCATCACCGGAACGGCGATCGGATGGCTCAACGGATTCATCGTAGTGAAATTTGGAATCCCCTCGCTGGTCGCCACGATAGGCACACAGTTCTTCTGGCGGGGCGCCGTGCTTGTGCTATCCCAGGGCAAGAGCGGCACGCTGAACTACGTGAAGGAATCCTTCCTGTATCCGGCACTGGTGGGAAAGATCGGGGGCGTTTTCCCGACACAGATGTTGTGGTTGATCTTGATCGCCGTTGTTGGCTGGATATTGCTCAACCGCCACAAATTCGGTGCTCATGTCTATCTGATCGGCGACAACATTCGAAGCGCTGAACTGATGGGGATCCACACCGGCCGAACCCGAATTCTGGCCTTCATGCTGGTCGGGCTGGTATCTGCCTTCGCCGGCGTCATCGCCAGCTTTCATGTGGTCTATTTTTGGCCGAGCCTGGGGGACGGGAAGCTACTGCCTACACTGGCTTCGGTGTTCCTGGGCGGCACATCGGTCTTTGGCGGGACCGGGACCATCCTGGGGACGTTTCTCGGCGCATTCATCATCGGTGCCATCGAAGCCGCGACGGTCGCGGTGGGACTGACCGGTTTCTGGACCCAGCTGATCTATGGACTGATCGTCGTCCTCTCGGTCATCATGCATACGTACCTGCGCAAGCGGGGAACCTGATCAGCCCTGGCCCACCAGCTCGATTTGCCATTCCGCAGATTCCACACTGATCTTGGTTGCGTCACCCGGCCAGTAGAGGTGGGTCCAATAACTGCTCCCTCTCAGTGTCGAAGGGTTCCGCCCCATGGTGACAATGATGTGATCCGGGGTGTAATGCGCAAAGTAGGTTTCCCGGTTTAGCGACGAGCGCCCCAGCGTTGGATCCACCGCCACCCAGCCCACCCCGGGCATGTAGGCATCGGGCCACGCATGCTCGATGCGTGCTTCGGCTTCGGAACCGCTCTCCAGGTATCGCAAGCCTTCAAAATACCGCGCCGGGATTCCCTGCGCACGACTCAACGCCATCAGCAGCGATGTGTACTCTGTGCAGTCTGCGCCCATCGGCCCCAGCGCAGCCTGAGCTCCCCAACTCTGCTCATTGCTCGTATAGGTCAGCTCGTTCCCAACGTAATCGTAGAACGCTCGCACCTTTTGACACGCGGTGGCGTTCCGCGCAACCAGACTCTGGGAAAGCCGTACGATCTGGGGATTTGCCGATTCGACGTGCAGCTCAGGCTGGACGAATTCGTCGGGGAAGTTGCCCTTACAGTCCGATAGGTCGTACGCCAATTCACTTACCACGACCCGAGCTTTGATTTCAACGGTTTTCGACGATCCTTCGGGATGGCTCGAAAAATCAAATTCTGCATATTGGTTTCCGTATTCGTCCGTCACCAGCGTGTACCGATCCGGTGAAATGCTCAATGATTTGACCTCCTGATAGGGAGGAAGATCGCGTATCAGCGCAACCCAGAGGTTTTGTTTCTCCGGCTGCCCAGGCCCGGCATTTTGCAGAACCAATCGCTGCCTAACGGTGTATTCCCGTTGGCCGATGATCGAAATAGCCCGCGACGTCGTACCTTCATCTCGCTTGATGCCGTCGCTGACTGGCTGGCAGGCAAAGGTGAGCAGCGCCAATGCAAAGAGCGGAAATCGTCCAGGATGCATGTGTGCCCTTTGTCGCGACCGGAGAAGGCCAGGAGAGGGGAGCTCGAGGCACCCGCCCTTGTGGCATCCGTTCGCAGGCCTAAGACCGAATGATCTACGAGGGATTGTAATCCAGGCGCTCTCTTCCTCGCGCCGGTGGTCGCCCGGCGATCTTACGCCGCAGGACCACGTAGCGCGGATTGTCCTCGCCAGCTCGCGTTTCCACGGGATTGGTGAACAGTATAATTCCCAAGGATACGGAAATCTCAGTATCGGCATCAGCATCAGCGACCTAGAGGTCGTGATAGATCGTGTTGAAGTCATGGACACTACTGGGTGGGTGACCGATGAAGCATCGTGAGCGCGTATTGACGGCCCTCAGCCACCAGACACCTGATCGATGTCCGATGCAAGCAAGTTTCACGCCCGAATTTGCCGCCCGGCTGGCGGCAGCTCTGAAGCTTGAAGGCCACGACCTGCACAATCCGCACGGGGGCGGCAATACGTATGAATTGGAACGCGTTCTCGATGAGGACATGCTCTTGACCTCCGTCGGGTGGGTGAATGGCTACTACCAAGATGGCTACCAGGATGTGGACAGCTATCGCGATGAATGGGGAGTTGTTTGGAAAACGATCGAATATGAGACGCGTTTCGGCAAGGGCAAATACACTGAACCCAATGGTCATCCCCTGGCAGACGATCGTGCCCTGGATGCCTATTCGCCCCCGAGCCCGGATCGTCCCGACCTGTACGCCGACGCTGGCCGAACACTCCGTGACTACCAGGATGAATACTGGATCGTCGGCGTCACTCCGACGACGATCTTTGAATGCGCCTGGGCGTTGCGCGGCTACGAGCGGCTAATGATTGACATGGCCAGGGACCCTGGCCGGGCCAACTTCGTGCTTGACTTCCCCTTTCGTTATCATATGGCGGTCACACAGAGACTGGTGCGCATGGGTGTCGACATGATCTGGTTGGGTGATGATGTCGGCGGTCAGAAGTCAATGTTGATCTCGCCAGACATGTGGCGTGCCTACCTCAAGCCGCGGATGGCCAAGTTGATAGGGTCATTGCGTGCTATCAATCCTCGGATCAAGATTGCCTATCACACAGACGGTGCTGTTCATCCGATCATCCCGGACTTGATTGAGGTCGGCGTGGATGTGCTGAATCCAATCCAGCCACTGGCGATGGATCCAGCCAAATTGAAGGACGAATACGGGGATATGCTTTGTTTCTGGGGGTCGATGGATATCCAGAAGACCCTCCCATTCGGCACACCGGGCGACGTGAGGGATGAGGTCCTCCTGCGCCTTCGGACGGTCGGGCGCGGTGGTGGTCTGCTTATCGGACCGACTCATAACCTGCAGCTGGACACGCCCTTGGAGAATTTCTGGGCGATGATCGACACCATCCGACAAACGCCTTACAGTTCCCTTTCCTAGAGGAGTACGGCGGGTGGAATCATGACCCGGGGGATTGTCCTCGACATCAAAGAGTTCACAATTCATGATCGTCC